>NZ_CP071383.1:313727-627454 GCF_017348915.1 Leclercia pneumoniae
GTCGGTTGGCCATCCGCTGCTCGACCGAGGTCAACGCCGCCTGCGACATACCGGTATAGAAATTGATTTTATGAATTCCCAGTTCGATGGCGCGGCGGAAATCTGCATCGCTAATGCCGGAACCCCCATGCAGCACCAGCGGCAGACCGGTCTGCTGGCGAATGGCGTCGAGCCGGGCGAAATCCAGCTTCGGCTCACCTTTGTATTTGCCATGCGCATTGCCGATCGCCACCGCCAGGGCATCGATACCGGTTTGATCGACGAAATCACGGGCGAGCCGCGGATCGGTAAAGAATGCTTCATCCGCATGACCGTAGAGCGCGCCCCCTTCATCGCCTCCCACCGCTCCCAGTTCGGCCTCTACCGACACCCCAACCGCATGGCACATTTTCACCACTTCGCGGGTCTGGCGAATATTCTCCTCGTAGCTGAGGGTGGAGCCGTCGAACATCACCGAACTGAATCCTAAGCGCAATGCCCGCACTACCGCCTCAAAATGGAGGCCATGATCGAGGTTAAGTACCACAGGGATATCATGTCGGGCAGCTTCGAACCTCACCGCTTCCACCAGCGAGTCGAGGGAGAGATACTTAAAATGCACTTCGGCGATGTTGATAATAAACGGGGAGTTTTCTTGCCTGGCGGCGGCAAACAGCGCCCGCAGGAAATGGGAGTCGAGAACGTTAAACGCCCCCAGGGCATAGCGATGCTCACGGGCGTGAGCCAGCCCGTCGGCGAGAGAGATTAATGGCATGGTTCACTCCTTACAGGCGAAACAGGTTGTACTCGTTGCACAGCACCAGCACGGCGGGCTCGTCCTCTTCGACAGGGTTGTAGCGGGCTAATGGCTGCAAAAAGTGGTTATCGTGTTCATCGTCATTGACCGATGACACCTCGCCAACCAGCACATCGCCAAAGCCGCGCTCGCCCCAGAAGCTGTGATACAAACCCGGCGTCAGGCAGATGCTCTCGCCAGGCGTCAGGCGTAGCTGGCTTCCCGGTGCATGAGTCTGGATGTTGCCGTCGATAACCACCGTCACGTCGGTGTTTTCGGTCTCTTCGTGCCCGTCCGCATTCCACAGCTCGATAATTAAATTTCCCCCACCGCGGTTAACGATGTCTTCGCGTTTTCGCCAGTGGAAGTGCATGGGGGTAACTTGCCCGTCGCGGACGTGCATGATTTTTTCGGCGTAGCACTTCTCATAAGGCACGCCGTTGGGTGAACCGTTGCGCAGGGTAAACAGCGTCAGCCCCTGGGCGTAAAAGTTATTGCTGCCAAAGGTCGTCACGTCCCAGCCCAGTTTCAGGTCGAATACTTCACGCCAGGCGTGGCGATCCAGCTGTTGCCACTGGGTGGGGGGAAGCTGGCGAAAGGGGGTAAATGCACATTGTGCATAGAGAAAAATTGCCGCGTGTGGCCGAGGATTTCGTTTATGTCGGAGCGTTTCATGGGGACTCCTTGAATGATGTGCTGTCCCCCTCACCCCGACCTTCTCCCTCAAGGGAGAGGGAGGAAAGCTCCTGCGGCCTTCAGGCGGGAGAGGGTGAGGGGAAACAGGCCGCACAACGGTTACTTCACCGTCCAGCCTTTGTAATTACCCACACTGTTCTTATCAATCATCGTGACCGGGATCAGCACCGGCTCTTTTGGCGCCGGTTTGCCCTGCAGGATGTCATAGCCAATCTCGACCGCTTTGGCCGCCATCACCTGCGGGTCCTGCGCCGGGGTTGCCACGAACAGCGAGTTCTCCCGCTTCAGCGCCTCTTCCGCATCCGGGCTGCCATCCACCCCTACGATAAAGAACTCCTTACGCTGTGCCTGTTTTGCTGCCAGATCGGCGCCGATCGCCGTAGGATCGTTTATCGCGAAGACCCCATCAATCTTCGGATTAGCCGCCAGCAGGGAGGTCATCACCTCCAGCCCGCCTTCGCGGCTCCCTTTGGCGTTCTGGTTATCGGAAAGCACTTTGATATCCGGATGACGCTTGAACTCGGTCTGGCAGCCTTCCACGCGGTTTTGTACCGCAGAGACCGGCGGCCCGTTGATGATCACCACATTGCCTTTGCCTTTCAGGCGATCAGTAATGTATTTGCAGGCCATCTCCCCCGCCTGGGTGTTATCGGAGGTGATGGTCGCGTCGGCACCTTCTGCCGCCACGTCAACCGCGACCACAATAATTCCCGCCTCCTTCGCCCGCTTCACCGCCGGGCCGATACCCTTAGAATCTGCGGCGTTGAGAATGATCATGTCGACCTTCGCCGCAATAAAGTTATCAATCTGCGACACTTGTTGACCGAGGTCGTAGCCGCTGGAGACCAGCGTCACTTTCACGTTGTCCCCCGCCAGTTTGCGCGCTTCCAGCTCGGCGCCTTTGGTGATCTGTACAAAGAACGGGTTGGCGAGGTCACCTACCGTCACGCCGATGGACTTCAGTTCTTTCGCCTGCACAAACGGCGTTGCGGCAAGCAGTGCGCCGGCACAGAGCGCGGTAACAAGAGGTTTTAAACGCATACTTTTTTCCTCGATTCGTAGGGTATTGTTGTTATGCACTTTGATGGTGTCGGGTACGGTATTTATCGATCAGCACTGCAATGATGATCACCGCCCCTTTGATCACCAGTTGCCAGAAATAAGAGACCCCCATCAGGGTCATACCGTTATTAAGCGTGGCGATAATCAGCGCCCCCACCAGAGTGCCGGTGATGGTGCCAATGCCCCCCACAAAGCTGGTTCCGCCGAGGATCACCGCCGCGATGGCGTCCAGCTCATAGCCGGTGCCCAGGTTGCCGTTGGCGCTGTAGAGGCGGGAAGCGCTCATCACGCCACCCAGGCCAGAGAGCAGGCCGCTCATGCCGTAGACAAACAACAGCACCATCCATACCTTGATGCCGGTTAAGCGCGCCGCCTGCATGTTGCCGCCGACTGCGTAGATGTGTACCCCCAGGGTGGTGCGGCGCAAAATAAACCAGCAGACGACGATTACCGCCAGCGCGATCACCACCAGCCAGGGCACCGGGCCGAGATAGTTATTGCCGATCCACTCGAAGTTGATATTGGAGTTGATCACCGTCGTACCGTCGGCCAGCAGATAGGCCGCTCCGCGCAGCGCGGTATAGGTACCCAGGGTGACAATAAAGGGCGGCAGTCCGGCAAAGGCCACCAGCGCGCCGTTAAACAGCCCCAGCACCATGCCGAGCATCAGCGCCGCCGGCACCGACAACATGGCGAACTCCGGGATTAGCGAGACCACCATCGCCGCTACCGCGGTGGTACCCAGAATCGAGCCCACCGAGAGGTCAAT
This sequence comes from Leclercia pneumoniae, assembly GCF_017348915.1. NCBI lineage: Bacteria > Pseudomonadati > Pseudomonadota > Gammaproteobacteria > Enterobacterales > Enterobacteriaceae > Leclercia > Leclercia pneumoniae. The sequence continues at coordinate 317,030 of NZ_CP071383.1, forward strand.
GCCGCCGGTCAAAATAATGAAGGTCATTCCCGCTGCCAGCACGATGTTGATCGACGCCTGGCGGGTAATATTCAGCAGATTACTCTCGGTAAAGAAGTTGGGGGCGATAAAACCAAATACCGCCACGATCAGAATCAAAATCGGCAAAATGCCGATGGTTTGCATCAGATCGCCCATTAGCATTTTTTTGGCGGAGGCCGATTTGGCCACCTGCTGCGGAGTGTTGGAGTGCGTCATGGTTATACCGCCCGTTGATGAGAGTCGTTAACGCCGGTTGCCAGCGTCATGATGTTTTCTTGCGTGATATCCCCGCCGTGCAACTCACCCGCAATGCTGCCTTCACGCATGACATACACCCGATCGCTCATTCCCACCACCTCGGGTAGTTCGCTGGAGATCATCAGGATCGCCACCCCTTTGCGGGCCATCTGGTTCATGATCCGGTAGATCTCACTTTTGGCACCGACGTCCACGCCGCGCGTAGGTTCATCGAGGATCAAAATGCGCGGGCCGATAGCGACCCAGCGGGAGATAAGCAGTTTTTGCTGATTGCCGCCCGACAGGCCACCCGCCCGCACCTGTGAGTGGGGGACGCGGATATTGAGCAGGGCGATGGCATCGTCCGAGATCGACTGGGCTTTTTTGCGGTTTAACATTCCCCAACTGGCATCGCGCTCGAGCGTCGCCATGGTGATGTTCTCCTGGGCTGCCAGTTCCAGGAACAGCCCCTGTTCTTTGCGGTTTTCGGTTAAAAAGCCGATGCCCTGGTCGATGGCTGCGCGAGGGGAGTGAATGACCACCGGCTCGCCGTCTACCTCAATCATGCCGCCGGTGGCCTTGCGCACCCCGAAGATCAGCTGCGCCAGCTCGGAACGCCCCGCCCCGACAAGCCCGGCCAGACCCACGATTTCTCCGGATCTTACCTGCAGGCTGCACGGCTGTACTTTGCCGCTGTCGGTCAGGTGATGAACGTTGAGCCGCGGGCTGCCGAGAGGGATATCCCGTTCTTTGTTAAACAGATCGCTGAGAGGCCGGCCCACCATCATGCGCACCAGCTCCGGGGCGTTAAGCCTGTCGCGGGTCAGGCTACCTACGTATTGCCCGTCGCGCAGCACGCTGACGCGGTCGGAAAGCTCGTACACCTCTGCCATGCGGTGGCTGATGTAGATGATCGCCATCCCTTCATCGCGCAGGCGCATAATGAGTTCGAACAGGCGGTGAGTTTCGCGTGAGGAGAGGGCGGCGGTGGGTTCGTCCATCACCAGGATGCGGCTATTGCGGTGCAGGGCGCGGGCAATCTCCACCTGCTGCTGCTCGGCGATGGTCAGCCTCATCACCAGGTCGGTGGCTTTGAACTGGGCGCCGAGACGGTCAATTACCGCCTGCGCCTGGGCGGCCATCTCTTTGCGCTGCACCAGCCCCCCGCGTGACAGTTCGCTGCCGAGGAAGATGTTTTCCGCCACGGTGAGGTTGGGGGCCAGCTGCATCTCCTGGTAGATCAGGGTAATGCCTGCGGCCAGCGCATCCTTCGGCCCTTTGATATGAAACGGCTGACCATCAATCAGGATCTCACCGCTGGTGGCGGTATAGGCGCCTGCGAGGATCTTCATCAGCGTGCTCTTCCCGGCGCCGTTTTCGCCCATCAGGGCATGGATTTCGCCGGGGAAGACCGTCAGATCCACACCCTTAAGCGCATGGAAGTTGCCAAAGGTTTTGGCAATGTTGCGCATCTCTAAGACCGGGGTCCTGCTCATGGCGGCTCTCCTGAGGGGGTAGATATCCGCACTTCATCACACCCTGATAAATGCAAAATGTCAGAAGCCATTCATATTTGTCATAGTTATGAATAAGTAATGTGGATCACATTTCCCCTCACCCTAACCCTCTCCCCGCAGGGGAGAGGGGACCGCGCGGTGCATGCTTTTCCCCAAAGGAGCCGCACGGTGCATGCCTTTCTCCCTCGCCCCACCGGGGAGAGGGGACCGCACGGTGCATGCCTTTCCCCCTCGCCCCTCTGGGGAGAGGGCCGGGGTGAGGGGACAAAAAACGCCGAGGAACCTAACCCTATGTCATCACGCCGCCCCTCGTTTTTTGCCAGCGCCCGCGGCCGCCTGTTGATCTTCAATCTACTGGTCGTTGCGGTAACGCTGATGGTAAGCGGGGTGGCGATACTCGGGTTTCGCCACGCCAGCCAGATTCAGGAACTGGTGCAGCAGCAGACGCTGGACGACATGACCGGCAGCATGAATCTGGCGCGGGAGACGGCGAATGTGGCCACCTCCGCAGTACGTTTATCGCAGGTGGTAGGCGCGCTGGAGTACAAAAGCGAAGCGGAACGGCTGAAGCAGACGCAAACGGCGCTGCGCCGCTCGCTGGAGACGCTGGCAGCGGCGCCGCTGGCCCGCAAAGAGCCTGCGCTGGTGGCGCGAATTATTGAGCGCAGCAATGCGTTGCAGCAAAGCGTCACCGGGATGCTGGAGCGCGGCCAGCGCCGCCATCTGGAGCGCAATGCGTTATTGAGCGCACTCTGGCAGAGCCAGAGTTATTTACGACACCTGCAGGATATTAACCGCCGCTTTGGCGGTAACCAGCCGGATGGGCAGTTACTGAGCGAGATGGCGCGGTTACTGATCGCGGCCATCGAAACCCCCTCTCCCCGGGCGACCATACAGCAACTGGAAGCGGTGATGGCCTCGCTGCCGCATACCGCCGCGCAGCCTCTGGTTAATTTTGTGCTGCCGGACTTTAACGCCGAGTTACGCAGACTGGCTCCCTTATCCAGGCAACTGGAGGAGAGCGATCTGGCCATTAGCTGGTATATGTTCCACATCAAGGCGCTGGTAGCGATATTGAACAGCGACATTAATCTCTATGTGGAGCAGGTGGCGGCGGCCTCCGAACTGCGTACTCGCCAGAGCCACCAGGAGCTGCGCTCAATCAGCCTGTTTATCACGGCGTTTGCCCTGCTGGCGCTGGTGATCACCGGTTTTGCCGGCTGGTACATCTATCGCAATCTGGGGTCGAACCTGACGGCGATCTCCCGGGCGATGTCACGCCTTGCTCATGGTGAGCAGGAGGTGTCGGTACCCGGTCTGCAACGCCGGGATGAACTGGGGGAACTGGCGCGTTCGTTCAGCGTCTTTGCCCGAAATACCGCGTCTCTGCAGCACACGACCCGGTTGCTGAAGGAGAAGAGTGGCCAGATGGAGATTGACCGTATCGAACGTCAGGGGCTGGAAGAGGCGCTGCTGCATAGCCAGAAGATGAAGGCCGTCGGGCAACTGACGGGCGGACTGGCGCATGATTTTAACAATCTGTTGGCGGTGATTATTGGCAGCCTGGAGCTGATTGACCCTGCATCGCCAGAGGCGTCACGGGTGGGGCGCGCCCTGAAGGCGGCGGAGCGCGGGGCGCTCCTCACGCAGCGATTGCTGGCCTTTTCGCGTAAGCAGTCGCTGCATCCACGGGCGATAGAGATGAAACCGATGCTGGAAAACCTCGGGGAGCTGATGCGCCACTCGCTGCCCGCCACGCTTTCGCTGGACATCGAAGCCCAGCACCCGGCATGGCCGGCGTGGATCGACGTCAGTCAGCTGGAAAACGCCATTATCAATCTGGTGATGAACGCACGCGATGCGATGGAGGGGCAGAGTGGCGTGATTAAGATCCGCACCTGGAACCAGCGCGTGACCCGTAGCGACGGGCGGCGACAGGACATGGTGGCGCTGGAGGTTATCGATCATGGCTGCGGCATGTCACAGGCGATCAAAGCCCAGGTATTTGAGCCCTTCTTCACCACCAAACAGACCGGGAGCGGCAGCGGGCTGGGGTTGTCGATGGTCTATGGCTTTGTGCGTCAGTCTGGCGGGCGGGTCGAGATCGAGAGTGCGCCGGGCCAGGGCACCGTCGTCAGGCTCCAGCTGCCACGGGCTACCCAGCAGGCAGCGATCCACAGCGAAACGACGCATGCTGAAGCGGCACCGCACAGTGACCGGCTGATACTGGTGCTGGAGGACGAAGCCGATGTGCGTCAGACGTTGTGCGAACAGCTGCATCAACTGGGCTATCTGACCTTGGAGGCTGAAACCGGCCAGCAGGCACTGCGGATGCTGGAGGCCTCGCCGGATATTGAGATCTTTATCAGTGATTTAATGCTGCCTGGCGCGTTAAGCGGCGCAGAGGTGATCAACCATGTTCGCGTCCATTTCCCCCACCTGCCGCTGCTGCTGATGAGCGGCCAGGATCTGCGCCCGGCCCATAACCCTGCGCTGCCCGACGTGGAGCTGTTGCGTAAACCTTTTACCCGCGCTCAGCTGGCGCAGGCGCTGCGGAAGGTGACGCTGAATTGAGATTCCTCCGCTACTCGCGTTATTGGCCTTTCATTACCGTAAAGCCAGCCCCTTTGCGAGACTGGCTCTATGAAACGTTACTCTACCGCCCTGATATTTTGCCTGCTGTCTTTCACCAGTCAGCTGGCGCATGCCGATATTGTTGATGACGCCATTGGCAATATTCAGCAGGCGATCAACGACGCCTATAACCCTAATAGCAACCGCAACAATGATGACGACGATCGTTATGATCAGAGACGGCGTAGCGACAGCCGTCAGTATGACGAGCGCCGCAGACAGCTAGAGGACCGTCGCCAGCGCCTGGATGAGCGTCAGCGCCAGCTTGATGATGACAGGCGCCGCTTAGAGGATGATGAGAGCAGGCTGGAAGAGGATTATGATCGGTGACATTGTGCGGTCTGATGCCCTCACCCCGACCCTCTCCCACGGGGAGAGGGAGGAAAACCGTTCCGGCCCTCTCGTACGGGAAGAGGGAGGAAATCGGTTCCGGCTTTCCTGAAGGGAGAAAACTAGTCCAGCGCCAGCACCATCCCGTCATACCCTGCTTCAAACCCTTCCGGTAGCGGGTTATCCATCATCCACACGTCGAATTGATGACTAATGTGGGTGAGGATCACCTGCGGACAGCCAATGACCTCATTTAGCGCAATCACGGTATTTAAATCGCAGTGGTTGCGCGGCGCTTCATCGCGCGGTGCGTGGCTGCAGTCGATGATAATCACCTGCGGTTGGTTATTGAGTAAGAACTTGACCGTTTTCTCGGGCAGCGTGCTGGTATCCGAAAGCCACGCTACGCGGCTATGGGCGCTCTCCAGCAGGTAGCCAAACGTGAGTTTTGAGTGGTTAAGCGGCAGGGGCGTGACCCGCAGCCCCTGGAGTTCAAAAACCACAAAGGGCTCAAGCGTATGGCTAAAATCCAGCAGCCCAGGGTGTTTAAACAAATCGTCGCAGCCGGCGTCGTCCGGCGGGCCGTAGACCGGTATGGTCGCGCCCACGCCCCAGCGAAGCGGGAACAGCCCCTGAACGTGATCCATATGGTAATGGGTGAGGAGAAATTGCTGGAAGCTGCCCGCGGGCCAGTCATCCATCAGCTGCGGGATCCCCGCATCCAGCAAGGTCACTGCGTCGTTGAATTTGACCACCGCGCTACAGGGACGGCGGCGGTACTCCTCCTGCAAGCGCGCCCGACGACACGCCATGCAGTCGCAACCAAACACCGGTACCAGCTGGGCACCACCGGTGCCTGTCAACGTAATCGTCAAACTCATCACTCACCCTCTCTACAGCGGTTTGGTGAAGCGAAAATGGCTCTGCGTATAGCCTTCACGAAGGTAAAAACGGTGAGCGTCGGTGCGCTTCACGCTGGTGGAGAGCTCTGTCAGTTCCGCTCCCGCCTGGCGGGCAACCTCCTCGGCCCAGGCCAGCAGCTGACTGCCCACCTTCAGGCCGCGCGCCTGCGGCATCACCACCAGCTCCTGGATCTCGCCGATCCAGCGGGCGTGATGCAGATGAAACTGCATATGCAGGCCGATCATGCCGATGACCTGCCCGTCCAGTTCGGCCAGTTGATAGCGCATATTGTGATCCTGAAGATTGGCAAGAAAACCGGCGTGAAACGCCTGGTGATCGAACTCGGCCTGCTTCAGTTCGCAGACCAGGGCGTAAACTGTCTGGGCGTCGTCGGCGGCGGCGGGGCGAAGATGGCAGTCAGGCATGCAGTTTCTCCTTTTGACGGATAAGCGATAAAAAGGTACCGACTGACTGTAGCAAACTTCCGTCGTTGTTGAGGAGATGGCAGTCCGCTGGGGTATAGCGCGCCGCGCGCGCCAGTCGCTGCTCTATCTCATGATCCGACTCGCGTCCCCGGCTTTGCAGTCGGCTACGCAGAATCTCTGGCGACACCTGCAGGCAGACGGGCATCAGCGCCGCTTCATAGCGGGCACGGGCCTGCGGCAGGTGGGCGCGTGAGCCATTGACCAGCACGTCAAACCCGGCATGTAGCCACAGGTCAATCTCAATACCGACCCCGTAATAGAAGCCGTTGGCGTGCCAGCTCAGCGCCAGCAGATTTTGCCCGGCGCGGGTAAAAAATTCCTGCTCGCTGAGGGCAATATGATTTTCACTCCCGGCGTTGGCCGCGCGAGTAATGTAGCGATGCGCCACCAGCAGTTGGGTATGTTCTTGCTGCCGTAACGCCGACAATAAGCTGTCTTTACCGGAGCCCGAGGGGCCCATTAACCAGATAAGTCGTCCCATCAGAACACCCGTTTACCCTGACGCCAGACGTGGTCGATATGGATGTGCTCGCCCTTGCGATGCGCGAGCACCAGATCCGCCCGTTTGCCCTCGGCAATTTCGCCCCGATCGTGAAGATTGAGCGCCGTTGCCGGGTTTTTTGTCACCAGGCGAATGGCCTGAGACAAGGTGAAACTATTGCCTTCGTCATCCGCCACGCGAAAAGCCGCGTCCAGCAGGCTCGCTGGGTAGTAATCGGAAGAGAGAATATCCAGCAGGCCAAGGGATGCCAGTTTGCTGGCCGCCACGTTGCCGGAGTGCGAGCCGCCGCGCACGATGTTAGGTGCCCCCATCAGCACATTCATGCCGTGCTGGCGCGAGGCGTCTGCCGCTGCAAACGTGGTAGGAAATTCGGCGATCACGCTGCCAAGTTGATGAGATTCGCGTACATGCTCGGGCGTGGCGTCGTCGTGGCTGGCCAACGCGATGTAACGATCCCGGCACAATGCGGCTATGGCGAGGCGATTCGGCTGCGACCACCGTGCTGCAAGCTGAAGCTGTTCTTCTTCGTAGCGGGCCATCTCTTCGTTGTTCAGAGAATATTTGCCCTGGTAGTACTCACGGTATTTTTCAATATTGGCGAACTGACGCTGGCCGGGCGAGTGATCCATCAGCGAGACCAGCGAAACCGGCTCGCGCTCTACCAGCTTTTCAAAGAGCGGCAGGGTGGTGTGGTGCGGCAGTTCGCAGCGCAGATGCAGACGGTGCTCGGCACGGTTGAGGCCGCGTTTCTGCGTCTCTTCCACGGCGTTGATCATCTTCTCCAGATTCTCAAGACGATCGCCACCGTCGCGCACGTCGCCAATCGCCACCGCGTCCAGCACCGTGGTGATGCCGCTGGCGACCATCAATGCGTCGTGGCTGCTCATCGCCGAATGGGCGGGCCAGTCGACTTTCGGGCGCGGGGTGAAAAATTTATCCAGATTATCGGTATGCAGCTCAATCAGTCCCGGCAGCAGCCAGCCGCCGTCGCCATCCATCGCCTCAGGGGAGCGGCTCTGGGTTTCGGCAAAGGCGCGGATGATGCCCTCCTGAATTTCAACCGAGCCATCAACGACCTCATTTTCCAGCACCAGTTTGACGTTATTAATAATCATGCGTGGGTCCCCATCGGGTGCAATCTGTCTGCGACGCGATCGCGTACGGCGTCGTCGTGGAAGATCCCGACGATCGCTGCGCCGCGCGCTTTGGCCTGTTCGATCAGTTCAATTACTGCTGCGCTGTTTTTGTTGTCGAGCGAGGCGGTGGGTTCGTCGAGCAACAAAATGGGATAATCGACGATAAACCCCCGGGCAATGTTGACGCGCTGCTGTTCGCCGCCGGAAAAGGTCGAGGGGGCAAGGTGCCACAGGCGCTCCGGCACGTTCAGGCGCGTTAGCAGGCTGGCGGCTTTGGCGGCGCAGGTTTCACGCGGCACGCCCAGATCCAGCAGGGGCTGCATCACCACATCCAGAGCTGAGATCCGCGGGATCACCCGCAGGAACTGGCTGACCCAGCCGATCGTTGAGCGACGCACCTCCAGCACTTTGCGCGCCGGAGCCTGCACCAGATCCACCCACTCGTTGTGATGGCGAATATGAATGTGGCCTTCGTCCGGCAGGTAGTTGGCATACAGGGAGCGCAGCAGGGTCGATTTTCCGCTGCCGGAGTGGCCATGCAGCACCACGCATTCGCCGTTGCTGACCTCCAGCGAGGCGTTTTGCAGTACCGGCAGGCGCACGCCGCTTTGCTGGTGGAGCACAAAGGTCTTACTCACGTTTTCTACGCGGATCATGTTGGCCTCTTAGTTCTGCAATACCGATGACACCAGCAGCTGGGTGTACGGATGATGGGGATCGTCAAGTACGCGGTCGGTTAACCCACTTTCCACCACCTGACCCTGTTTCATCACCAGCAGACGGTCCGCCAGCAGGCGCGCAACACCCAGATCGTGGGTGACAATTACCACCGCAAGGTTCAGCTCCACCACCAGGCCGCGCAGCAGGTCGAGCAGGCGCGCCTGTACCGAGACGTCCAGCCCGCCCGTTGGCTCATCCATAAACACCAGCTTCGGATGGGTCACCAGATTGCGGGCGATCTGTAACCGTTGCTGCATCCCACCGGAAAAGGTGGTGGGCAGGTCGTCGATGCGCGAGGCGGGGATCTCTACCTCCTCCAGCCAGTGCTGCGCCGTAGCGCGGATGTTGCCGTAGTGGCGCGCGCCGGTCGCCATCAGCCGTTCGCCGATATTGCCCCCCGCCGAAACCTGACGGCGCAGGCCGTCCATCGGGTGCTGATGCACCACGCCCCACTCGGTGCGCAGCAGGCGGCGGCGCTCGGCCTCGCTCATGCCGTACAGCGAGGCGCCTTCGTAGAGAATGTCGCCGTTGTGCGGCGTCAGGCGCGCGGAGATCGATTTCAGCAAGGTGGTTTTGCCGGAGCCGGACTCGCCGACAATCCCCAGCACTTCCCCCGGCCACAGTTCGAATGACACGTCGCTAAAGCCTTTGCCCGGCGCGTAAAGGTGGGTCAGGTTGTTAACCGAAAGCAGCGGTTTCATTGGCTTTTCGCCTCGCTCTGTTGGCGGCAGTAGTCGGTGTCGGAGCAGACAAACATCCGTTTGCCGGTGTCGTCCAGCACCACTTCATCCAGATAGCTGTGCTGCGAGCCGCAGATAGCGCACGGCTCGTCCCAGGCCTGCACCGTAAACGGGTGGTCGTCAAAATCGAGACTCTCCACGCGGGTATACGGCGGGACGGCATAGATGCGTTTTTCGCGCCCGGCGCCAAACAGCTGCAGGGCGGGCATCATGTCCATCTTCGGGTTATCGAATTTCGGGATCGGCGACGGGTCCATCACGTAGCGTCCGTTCACCTTCACCGGGTAGGCGTAGGTGGTGGCGATATGGCCGAAGCGCGCGATATCCTCGTACAGCTTCACCTGCATCACGCCGTACTCTTCCAGCGCGTGCATGGTGCGGGTTTCGGTTTCACGCGGCTCGATAAAGCGCAGCGGCTCCGGGATCGGCACCTGGAAAATCAGGATCTGATCTTCGGTGAGCGGCGTTTCTGGGATGCGGTGACGGGTCTGGATCAGCGTCGCGTCTTCGGTTTTTTCAGTGGTGTTCACGCCCGTGACGCGCTTAAAGAAGTTGCGAATCGACACCGCATTGGTGGTGTCGTCCGCCCCCTGGTCGATAACCTTCAGCACGTCCGCTTCGCCGATCACGCTGGCGGTGAGCTGAATGCCGCCGGTCCCCCAGCCGTAGGGCATCGGCATTTCGCGGCCGCCGAACGGCACCTGATAGCCCGGAATGGCCACGGCTTTCAGGATGGCGCGGCGGATCATGCGTTTGGTTTGCTCATCCAGATAGGCAAAGTTATAGCCGCTTAAGTTAGCCATTTCTGCGCTCCCGTTGCAGGCATTTCAGCAGTTCCAGTTCGGCCTGGAAGTCGACGTAATGGGGCAGCTTGAGGTGCGAGACAAAGCCTGCGGCTTCGACGTTATCCGCGTGGGCCAGCACGAACTCTTCGTCCTGCGCCGGGCCGGCGGCGTGCTCACCGTAGTCTGGTGCCTGCAGGGCGCGGTCAACCAGCGCCATTGCCATTGCCTTGCGCTCGCTCATGCCGAACACTAGCCCGTAGCCACGGGTAAAGTGCGGGTCATCATTTTCCGGTGCGACAAAGCCGTTAACCATTTCACACTCGGTAACCAGCAGTTCGCCGACGTTTACTGCAAAACCGAGCTCTTCCGGCACGATTTCGATGTCGAGGTAACCGCTGCGGATCTCCGCCGCGAACGGGTGGTTGCGCCCGTAGCCGCGCTGAGTGGAGTAGGCAAGCGCCAGCAGATACCCCTCGTCGCCGCGCATCAGTTGCTGCAGGCGCGACGATCGCGAGCACGGATAGACCGGCGGCGTGCGGGTAATGTCGTCAGGTAACGTGCCGGAATCTTCTTCCGCTTTTGCGAGGCCCTGCTTCGCCAGCAGGCTAAAGACGTGCGGAGAGGCTTCCTGCGCGGCATCGGAGGTGGCAAGCGACGGTACGTCGCCGTTCGCCAGCAGGGTGAAATCGAGCAGGCGGTGGGTATAGTCGTAGGTGGGGCCAAGCAGCTGACCGCCGGGAATATCTTTATAAACGGCCGAAATGCGGCGTTCCAGACGCATCTCCGGGGTACTCACCGGCTCGCTTACCGCCAGCTTCGCCAGCGTGGTGCGGTAGGCGCGCAGCAGAAAAATCGCTTCGACGTTATCGCCACTGGCCTGCTTCAGCGCCAGCGCCGCCAGTTCGCGATCCGCGATGCCCCCTTCGGTCATCACCCGATCGACGGCCAGGTTTAACTGCTGTTCTATCTGGGCGACGCTCAGCTCGGGAAGCTGTTCATCACCCCGTCGTCTCTGCTCTTGCAGCATGTGGGCGGCGGCAATCGCCTTCTCGCCCCCCTTGACGGCAACGTACATCAGCACACCTCCACGTGGGTGGTTCGCGGGATGGCCAGCAGGCGCTCGCCGCAGGTGAGGATCAGGTCGATACCCAGCGGGAACGGGTGCGGACGCTCGGTCAGCTCATGAATAATGCACTCCGGCAGCTGCGGGGCGACCATGCGCTCCTCGGCAATGCCTGCCCCGGTCAGGCGCAGCATGCGGCCACCGCTCAGGCTGGTGACCTGCAAAATCAACGTGGCGCTGGCCTCTGGCGCCACGGCAGTGCCTTCGCTCAGGGCGTTGAGCTGCTCGTGGCTGATCTGCTCGTCGGCCACGGCGAAGACCGCCTGCTGGGGCTGTTCAACCAGTGGCGCGTTGGTGTGAAAACGCAGGTTCTGACAGGCGATGTCGTTGGTCAGCGCACCGGAGAGCCACACCGGGGTATCGTTGTCGGCCAGCGTCAGCAGCACGCTGGTGGTGGCGAGGTTCAGCGGCAACCAGCCCTGCGCAAGCTGATGCAGCGAGACGATGACGCCCGGCTCGCTCATGGCTTTCAGCAGGCGACGAAAACTTTGTTGGGCATCCTGGACGGCGAGGGTAAAAGCGGGTTGAAGCGTCATGCGTTATCTCCGCGAACGAGCGTAAAGAAGTCGACCCGGCTGGTGTTAACTTCAGCCTGACGCGCAGCAAGGCGTGCGGCGCGGTCAGCTTCCAGCGGGGTAATCAAGGTTTCCATCAATGACTGGAAATAGGGTTGTTCTTGCAGCAGGGCGTCGATAACGGCGCACTGCTCGGCATGATGTTTGTTACGCCCCAGCTGATAGCTGTAACCCAGAGTACCGCTGGACAGGCGCACAACAGCACGGGTGAGGGTGGCGTCACCGGCAAAAAAGCGTTCTCCGGTGCCGCCCATGCGCGCCTGGATCTGCACCAGGCCACTCTCCGGTGCGCGGATCAGTTCATAGGTCGGCGTGAGGGCAAGGGCAGAGACGCGCGCCTGCAACGCCCCGGGGTCGCTATGTGCCAGGACGCGCATCCAGTGCTGACGGGTGGCGGTATCGAAGTGCATTCAGTGCTCCATGGTGAATTCAATCATGTCGGCGCGGGTCAGGCTGACGGAGTACTCCGTCGCGTTGATCTCGCCGTCACGGTGGTTGAGGGTGCGCACGCAGAGCAGCGGAGCCATGTTGGGGATCTCCAGCACCTTGCTCTCTTTTGCCTGCGCGCGGCGGGCGCTGATGCGCGTCTGGGTGCGCTTGAGCGCGATGCCCGTGGCCTCCTGCAGAAAATCATGCAGCGAGCCATTGGCGAAATGCTGCAGCACTGGCCAGAGGGAGAGGTCGGCAAAGTAGTGATCGATCTGGCACACCGCCACGCCGTTGACCCGGCGCAGGGTGCGCAGGTGTACAACGTTTTCACCCTCGGTAATGCCCAGTGCGTCCGCCACGTGGCTGGAGGCCGGACGTAATACTGAGAGCAGTTTTTCGCTGGTGGGGTGGCTGCCCTGGTCGAGCAGGTTCTGGCTAAAGCGCGCCTGCGCGTTAAGCGGGTAGTCGAACGGGCGCATCAGCACCAGCACGCCGACGCCCTGGCGGCGCTGTACCCATCCGCGCTCCACCAGTTGGTCAATGGCGCGGCGCAGGGTGTGGCGATTCACTTCGTAGCGGTCGGCAAGCTGCTGCTCGGCGGGCAGATAGTCCCCGCAGCGGTAGTGGGTGCGAAGTTCCACTTCGAGCTTTGCCGCAATCTCTTGCCAACGGGTTGGGTAACTGGTCGGATGTCTGGATAAGTGCATAGAAATCAAAGCCTCGCTTCTCAGATGAAGTGCTTACGCAAACGTTGAGAGAGGAAATCCAGCAGGCTGACGGTGATGATGATGAGTACCATCAGGGCGCAGGTTTGCTGGAACTGGAAACCACGAATCGCTTCCCACAGGGTGACGCCGATACCGCCTGCGCCAACCATGCCGACCACGGTGGCCGAGCGAACATTGGATTCAAAGCGGTAGAGGGAGTAGGAGATCAACAGCGGCATCACCTGCGGCAACACGCCATACAGAATCTCTTCAATTTTGTTGGCGCCGGTGGCGCGGATGCCTTCGACCGGGCCAGGCTCGATGGCTTCCACCGCCTCGGAGAGCAGCTTGGAGAGCACGCCGGTGGTGTGAATAAACAGCGCCATTACGCCGGCAAAGGGACCGAGACCGACGGCGACCACGAATAGCATGGCGAAGACCATTTCGTTAATGGCGCGGCAGGCGTCCATCAGGCGGCGCATCGGCTGGTACACCCACCATGGCACGATGTTTTCGGCGCTCATCAGGCCAAACGGGATGGAGAGGATGACCGCGAGGGCGGTGCCCCAGACGGCGATTTGCAGGGTGATGGCCATTTCGCCGAGGTAGTCCTGCCACTGGCTGAAGTCCGGCGGGAAGAAGTCGGCGGCGAAAGTGGCCATGTTGCCGGAATCTTTCACCAGCAGCAGCGGGTCCATTTCCGCGCCCTTCCAGGAGATAACAAGCACCGCCAGCAGGATGGCCCAGCTGATCAGCGAGAACCAGCTGCGCTTTGGCGGTGGGAGAGGGATGGTTTGCATGGTAACTCCTTTATCTGTTCTCCCTCTCCCTGTGGGAGAGGGCCGGGGTGAGGGCATCAGCGTGTGCATTTCCCCCTCACCCTAACCCTCTCCCTCAAGGGAGAGGGGACTGTCCGGTGCGGTTTTTACCCTCTCCCACAGGGAGAGGGAGAAAAGATTTACTGCACCGCTTTATTCACGCTGGTCATCGCGCCGAGCGCGGCGGTCAGGCGGTCGAGATCGTCCAGCTGTGCCTGAATTTCAGACACTTTGCTGCTCTTCTCTTCCTCCTTCAGACCCTTGTTGTCCTTCACGCCCTGCATCTGTTTAAACAGCGCCAGCTGGCGAATCGGGACCAGCTGCAGGTCGCTTGAGGCGCGGAACGGTGCCCAGCCCAGCCTCTCCAGAACGGCTTTTTCTTCCGGCGTTTTGCCGTAGGTCATAAAGAAGTCGTACACCTTGTCCTTGGTGCTTTCTGAGAGGTTTTTACGCCACACGATCGGGTCGCCCGGGATCAGCGGTGATTTCCAGATCACCTTCAGTTCTTTCAGCTTGTCCGGCGCGGAGGTCTTCAGCTTGTCGAGGTTTTCGGTGTTGTTAGTTGCCACGTCCACCTGCTTGTTGGCCACGGCCAGGGCGTTGGTTTCGTGCCCGGCGTTGACGGTGCGTTTGAATTCGTTGGTTGAAATATTGTTTTTGGCGAAGACGTAATAGCCCGGCACCAGGAACCCGGAAGTGGAGTTCGGATCGCCGTTGCCAAAGGTCAGCTCTTTACGTTTGGCGAGCATGTCGTTGAGGTTATTGATCGGGCTGTCTTTGTTCACGATCAGCACGCTCCAGTAGCCCGGAGAGCCATCTGCCGCCACGGTCTGCGCAAAGACCTGGCCGTTGGCGCGGTCTACCGCTTCCATCGCGGAGAGGTTGCCGTACCAGGCGATGTCGACTTTGTTAAAGCGCATCCCCTGGATGATGCCCGCGTAGTCCGGGGCGAAGAAGGCGTTCACTTTGATCCCCAGTTTGGTTTCCATATCTTTCAGGAACGGTTCCCACTGAGGTTTCAGGTTCTGCTGTGATTCCGTCGAAATAATGCCAAAGTTCAGCGCTTTTTCCTGCTCCTCGGCATACGCCGGGCTTAACAGGGTGCTGATGCTGAACAGGCTGGTGAAGGCCAGCGCGGCAACGGCTTTGTAGCTCATGTACTTTCCTCGGATCGGGTGAATTAAGCAGCCTGAGCGCGCTCTTCGACGCGGTTAATGCTGCGGTAGAGATGGTCAAAGCGTTCGTTATCGAACTGATGGCTTGCGCCATCAAAGAAGACATGTCCCTGACGCAGGGCGACGATGCGCTCGCAGTAGCGCAGGGCATAGTCCACCTGGTGTAGCGTGACCACCACGGTGATGCCGTCGTTCTGGTTGATGTCGCGCAGGGTCTCCATCACGATGCGCGCCGATTCCGGATCCAGTGAGGCGATGGGTTCGTCGGCCAGAATGATTTTCGCTTTCTGCATCAGGGCACGGGCAATGGCGACGCGCTGCTGTTGTCCACCGGAGAGGGTGGAGACGCGCTGGTGGGCGAAGTGGGTCATGCCGACGCGGGTCAGCGCCTGCAGGGCTTCTTGTTTCTGGGAAGGGGAGAACCAGCGCAGACAGGTGCGCCAGAACGGGGTGCTGCCGAGCGCGCCAATCAGCACATTCTCCAGCACCGTCAGGCGGTTCACCAGGTTGAACTGCTGGAAGATGTAGCCTGTCTGGGCGCGACTTTTACGGATGTCACGCGCCAGGCTGCCGGCGCGCTGGACGGTGTTGCCCAGCAGCTCGACGTGGCTTTCCGGCGTTTTATCGCAGGTAATGAGGCCGCTCAAATGGCGCAGCAGGGTCGACTTTCCTGAACCGGAAGGCCCCAGCAGCGCCACCATTTCGCCCTGCTGGACGGTCAGATCAACGGCATGGAGCGCCTTATTATGGTTAAAAGACTTACTCAGTTTTTCGACGCGAATGACAGTGTGCATGTGTCGGGCCTCACGATAAATGTGGCCTCATGCTGGCGGATCAATGTGACATTTAGGTTAAGTGCTGGTTGCGGGAGTTTGAAGAGTTGAAGCGATGGCGATGACAGGCGATTGCCTCTGCACAAGTGCCGGCGAAGGAGAGGCAGAGGCTTAACGGCATAATCGTTACCTCAGGTAAGAGAAGCCCGTTACGTGTCGTTCTCGTCCGCCCGGTAAGCGAAGCCTCACCGGGCGGAGAAATCAGTTCTTTTTGACGAACTCAGATTTCAATTTCATAGGGCCAAAGCCGTCGATTTTGCAGTCAATGTTGTGATCGCCTTCAACCAGACGGATGCCCTTCACTTTGGTGCCGATTTTCAGCATGGAAGAGCTGCCTTTTACTTTCAGATCTTTAATTACGGTTACGTTATCGCCATCGGCCAGCAGGTTGCCGTTCGCATCTTTCACGATCAGTGCGTCACTGTCTGGTGCCGGTTCGGCATCGTTCCACTCGTGGGCGCATTCCGGGCAAATAAACAGACCGTTGTCTTCGTAGGTGTACTCGGAATTGCATTTTGGGCAATGAGGTAGCTGCATGATGGACTCCTGAAATAGTGCGAAGCGGCGGGAGTGTGCCCGCCAAAAACCGACGTATTGTCGAAAAAGGCGGCAAGTATAACGTAAAACCTTACTGTTGTCGGTGACATTGTTTTTATCAAGAAATTTAAAAAAAGTATGGCGGATGACATTTTCTGTCAGTCAATTAAGCGATGCTAACTCCCACATCCAACGGAGTAACGGCCATGATTGAATTAATCAGAATTTTATTGCGGCAAATTGCTACGTACTGCCATTTCGGATAAGGTAAGAGCAGCTTTGCTATTTTTTAGATTTCCCGAACTACCCACACTTTGTTTGGGTAGGGCTCTCCTCCCTCTCATTTTGGGTAGGGGAAATAATAATGATATATCCTGACCTTTCTTAAATTTGAGCTACGCTCTTACTCTTTCGGTTTCCCTGACCGAGGGGCTCGCTCCGTTGTTAATGCATTTTTTAAATATAAAATTTCAACAGCATCAATCGCTTATATTTTAGTGGGGATATTTTCCACATGTAATCAATAAAACCGATCCTTCATTATTAAAATTATTCGGTTTAATAAAATTAAGAAATTTGCGTTAAGGGAAGTTATTGCATGCACACACAAACAATATTTGAATTGAGCCAGGAAGCGGAACGGCTACTGCAACTCTCTTTGCAAAACCTTGAAACCTTAAAAGCGATGCCTGTCGCGATAATGGACAGTACTACCACGGCGTTGACGGGTGAAAGCAATAATGTCTTGCCGCTGCATTTCAGCGCCCGGGGTTTAGACGCCCAGCAGTCGATGCTGAACAATGAACTGCGCAAAATTACCCGGCTGGAGATGGTGCTGGCGATTGTTGGCACCATGAAGGCCGGGAAATCGACCACCATCAATGCCATCGTCGGTACGGAAGTGTTGCCAAACCGCAACCGCCCGATGACGGCCCTCCCCACGCTTATTCGTCATACGCCGGGCCAGAAGGAGCCAGTGCTGAACTTTTCGCACGTCGCGCCGATCGATACCTTAATTAAGCAACTGCAAATAAAGCTGAGTAATTGCGATCGCGGCAAGCTGGCGCAACAGCTGGAAATTGATAAAGACATGAATGCCCTGCTGGGGCGTATTGAAAAAGGGGAGGCGTTTGAAAAACGTTATCTTGGCGCCCAGCCCATCTTCTATTGTCTGAAAAACTTAAATGATCTGGTGCGCCTTTCCCAGGCGCTGGAAACCGACTTTCCCTTCTCTGAATATGCAGCTATCGAACACATTCCGGTGATTGAGGTGGAGTTTGTTCATCTGGCCGGGCTGGATGCGCATCTCGGACACTTAACACTTCTTGATACCCCCGGGCCGAACGAGGCCGGGCAACCGCATCTGCAGAAGATGCTGGCAGAACAGATCTCCCGCGCCTCGGCGGTGCTGGCGGTGATGGATTACACCCAACTTAAGTCGATCTCCGACGAAGAGGTGCGTCAGGCCATTTCGGCGGCAGGGAGATCAGTGCCGCTCTATGCGCTGGTCAATAAATTCGACCAGAAAGATCGTAATAGCGATGACGAAGAGCAGGTGCGGGCAATGATCTCCGGCACCCTGATGAAAGGGTATATCTCTCCGGGGCAGATTTACCCGGTCTCTTCCATGTGGGGATATCTGGCAAACCGCGCGCGTCACGAACTGGATCAACGCGGTAAATTGCCGGATCACCAGAGCCAGCGCTGGGTACAGGATTTTGCCGAAGCGGCGCTTGGCCGCCGCTGGCGCACCGCCGATCTCGACGACATTGAGCATGTTCGTCACTCTGCCGATCTGCTGTGGGAAGATTCCCTGTTTGAACAGCCGATCCGCAAGCTGATTTATGCCGCTTATGCTAATGCTTCGCTGTATGCCCTGCGTTCTGCATCGCATAAGTTATTAAACTACGCGCAAAATGCCCGTGAATATCTCGATTTTCGCTATCAGGGGCTGACGGTAGCCTTTGATGAGCTACAGCTCAATATCACCCGTCTGGAAGAGGACATGGCCCTGTTACAGCGTCGTCAGGAGTCGGTCAGCGATGAGGTGAGGCATGAAGTCGAAGAGGCGCTCTGCACGGCAGAGGGGTTTATTAACGGGCAGAAGGGGCAAATCCAGCAGGCGATAAGTCAGGTCTTCAGCAGCGATAATCTGCGCGATCTAACCGGCTATGACCTGCGTTTGCGTAGTGATGATCCTGCAGCCGCGGAGCTACTGGTGCTGGAAGATGAAGGCCAGGCGCAGATTGTGCTCAGTAAAATCCGCTCCTCCTGCGAAATGATTCTGCTGGCGGCGCAAGAGCGTATCAGCCGTGAACTGGCTCTGCGTTTCGATCAGCTTGAATCCACCCTGGCGCGCTCGCTGAATGATGCCATGCGCCCCATTGAGACACGTATCAAAGAAGAGTTGAGCCACGCCGGTTTCCGGGCGCGGATCAGCTTCCCGGCCTTCCAGGCCAGCCAGCTTAACTTTAATACCCGCGGCCTGTTTAACGACGTGATTGCCCGTGAGAACCTTCCTGCGAGCCAGGTGGCAGGCACGAGTAGCGTGCGTGAAACGGTCTCTCGCTGGCTGAATAATCCTGGCTGGGGTTGGGATGACTACGTCGTGACACATACCCGTTACGTGATCAACGTGGCTGAGCTGCATGACAAAATTAATCACCATATTGAGCAGTTTTGTGCACAAATCCGTAAAGCTTTGGCCGCGCAGGTCGATGTCTCTGTTACGGCAGGCATGGCGACTTTCTTTGCGGAATTTTCGCTATGTCTTGCAGGATTACAAGAAAGCTTGCGTGATAGCCTCGCGGTGCGCCAGCAGAATGAGCATGCTACCCGGTCGCTCACTCAGCTGCTTTCACAGTGTATCTCCACCGCGACGTGGATTCAGGAAGATACCCGACTGTTACGCGATGATATTCAAACTCTATTCGCGGCAGAGCAACCATGACAAAACAACTACTGGACGGTCCCGGGCGGACGCTGGAGTGTATCCATCCCAAATTTATGGTCGATTTGGTGCAAGGGGTGGATGCCACGCGTCAAACCCCGCTCGTGCCACAGCAACAGCAGTTTCGTGAACGTTTAACCCAGGAGATCATGACGCAGACTCAGCTTCGTCCATGGGCGATGGCGGGAATGTTCAGCGAAAATGCTGCGCTGCGGCTTGGGCTGGCAGAGAAACTGGCGGGCATGTTTGACCCCGGCCATCTTGCGCTTACCCGCATGACACAGAAACTGGACGCATTACGCCAGCACACGGGTCTGCGCAATGCGCCCCCGCCAGGCTTGTTGCAGCAGTACGATACCCTCTCTTCTCATTTCCAGCAGCGTGCGGTCTGGAAAGTCAAAGCGTTAGGCCAGCGCGGCTTAACGGTGCAGGCCGGTGAGCATACCGAACAGATCTTTACCCGCTGGCGGGCCGGCCATTACGACGGCTGGTCCCTGGCCGGGCGCGGTTATGTGGCGCTGGAAGAGTTGCGCTGGGGAGCGTTTGGCGACGCCTGCCGGCTGGCCAATGCCGACGTGAGCGCCATGCTGAAAGATGAGCTGCAAAATCAGGTGGCGAACTACCTGGCGCTGGGCATTAATGCGGCACCAGCCACGCGCCATTTTTACCATCAATGGCTTGCCACACCGGCGTCTCCGGGTCTGATCGATCATAAAGATATGCTGGGCTGGCTGGGCGACTGGTGTGATGTGGACCGTCATCCGGTCTGCTGGTCGGTGACGCAAAGCTGGCAAAACGTGGCGCTGGGGATGCCGAGACTCTGTTCGGCGACAAGACTGGCGAAAGCCATGGTAGAAGAGGTCTTCGCAGAGTAAAAACCCTCTCCCGTGGGAGAGGGTCAGTCACTTAGTGGTGCAGCGATTCCACTCTTTGTTCTTCAGCTTCCGGCGCCGGGATGTTACCGAAGCGTCTGGCGTACAGTGCAGTGATGATTGGCACCAGAATCGCGGTGACGATCACGCTGGCCGCAACCAGTGCGGTAGCGGATGCGGCAACCGGTTCAAAGGCCGGGTTAATCTGCGCGATGATGACCGGGTTAGCCACCGCAGCGCCCGCGGCGGATGATGCCGCCACCCCCGCAGTCCCGTTGCCACCGCCAATGACGCGGTCGGCAATAATCAGCGGAATACCGGTGATGATGATCACCGCCACGCCCAGCACGATACCCAGCAGGCCGGTCTGAAGGATCACGTTCAGGTTGATGGTGTTACCCAGGGCGAAACCGAAGAAGGGAATCAGTACCGGCGTTGCTTTGCTGAAGAAGTCACGCAGGTCGTGGTCCAGGTTACCGAGGGCGAAACCGATCAGGAATGGCAGGATGGCGCCAACAAAATGGTGCGCTTCAAACGAGGCCAGACCTGCGGAGCCGAGGATCAGCATGGTCATCAGCGGGCCGGACTCCAGCGACATCAGAACGAAAGCACCGGACTCCTCTTTGGTGCCATACTGGTTCATCAGACTGGCGTAGAGACCGCCGTTGGTCATGTCCATGGCAGAGACGATGGCAAGTACGGAGAGACCCGCAAAGAAGCCCGTCTGGATCCCATTTTCTGGGATGAACATCGCGCAGAGCATCGCCACAATCCATGCAACGGCAATTTTAGTCAGTACCAGCGTGCCGGACTTACGTAATACCGTTCCGGTTGCACGTAAATTAATGGAAGCACCGATACAGAAGAACCATACCGCCAGGATCGGCACCGTACCGGTAATCATACCTTTAGTGAATCCACCGAAATAAGCCCCGGTGTTAGGCGCTAAGGTATTTAAAATGGCACCCAGCACCAGCGGAACCAACATCATCCCACCGGGAATGCGCTCAATCGCGGCTTTAATTTTCATCGTGTACCCTCGCATCTCATCACGCATCGCCGGCGGACAAGTTAGAAACCAATAATTTAATGAATTCAACGCATTGAGGGCTTTGTGCGCCTGGCAATCCGTTATTCATACAGCAAACATAATTCGGTTTGGGTTTTGGCCTTCGACTGAAAGCATTTAAACCCTGTTGACCAGACTTATGATGCGATCGATGGAATGGCGATTCAATGAAAATAAAACAGTGTTTTAGTTATCTGGATCACATATTTTTCGGAAACCGATCGGCGCCCTTTTGATTATTAAAATTGCTGTAAATTGGATGTGAAGAAATGTCGTTTATTTTTTGTTTTCGTGCGAATAATAACTTAAGGAATGATATTTAAGAGGTGGGGGTTGAGACGTATCTCAATTGAGAAAATTGACCTTTCATTACGTAGGCTTAAGGTCGCTAAATATATATGTGAAGTTGATCACAAATATAAACGCTGGTAGGGTAAGGAGGTCATTAACTGCCCAGACAGGCGTCAACAGGTTCGGTTGTACTGACTTTGAACGTCAGTGTAAGTAAACCTGCTACGCTTGAAAGAGGAGAATGCGCACGATGCGCTTCCCGGGTCCACAAGGTGCTCTTAAAGCACTGTGGTAAGGACAGGGCTTAGTCTACGAGGTTAGCAATGCTTAAAAGGAAAAAGGTTAAACCCATCACCCTGCGTGACGTCACTATCATTGACGACGGTAAATTGCGCAAGGCGATAACCGCGGCTTCGCTCGGTAACGCAATGGAATGGTTCGATTTTGGCGTGTATGGCTTTGTGGCCTACGCGTTAGGTAAAGTGTTCTTCCCCGGCGCCGATCCTAGCCTGCAGATGATTGCAGCGTTAGGTACGTTCTCCGTTCCCTTCTTAATCCGCCCGCTGGGTGGTCTGTTCTTCGGGATGCTTGGCGATAAATATGGTCGCCAGAAAATACTCGCGATTACCATTGTTATCATGTCCGTCAGTACCTTCTGTATTGGCTTGATACCGTCGTACGCCAGTATTGGTATCTGGGCGCCCATTCTGCTGCTGCTGTGTAAGATGGCCCAGGGCTTCTCGGTCGGTGGTGAGTACACCGGCGCGTCAATCTTTGTGGCTGAGTATTCGCCGGACCGTAAGCGTGGTTTTATGGGAAGCTGGCTGGACTTTGGCTCCATCGCAGGCTTTGTGCTGGGTGCGGGTGTCGTGGTCCTGATTTCCACCGTGGTGGGTGAAGCGAACTTCCTGGAGTGGGGCTGGCGTATCCCGTTCTTCCTGGCGCTGCCGCTCGGGGTGATTGGTCTCTATCTGCGTCACGCGCTTGAAGAGACTCCGGCTTTCCAGCAGCATGTCGAAAAGCTGGAGCAGGGCGATCGCGAAGGATTGCAGGAAGGGCCTAAAGTCTCGTTTAAAGAGATTGCCACTAAACACTGGCGTAGCCTGCTGACCTGTATTGGTCTGGTGATCTCCACCAACGTGACCTACTACATGCTGTTGACCTACATGCCGAGCTATCTGTCGCATAACCTGCACTACTCGGAAGATCACGGCGTACTCATTATCATCGCCATCATGGTGGGGATGCTGTTTGTGCAGCCGATTATGGGCCTGCTGAGTGACCGTTTCGGTCGTCGACCGTTCATTATTCTCGGCAGCGTTGCTCTGTTCGCGCTCTCGATTCCGGCCTTTATCCTGATCAACAGTAACGTGCTGGGGCTGATTTTCGCCGGTCTGCTGATGCTGGCGGTGATCCTGAACTGCTTTATTGGCGTGATGGCATCCACTCTGCCGGCGATGTTCCCGACGCATATTCGTTATAGCGCCCTGGCGGCAGCGTTTAACATTTCAGTGCTGATTGCCGGCCTGACGCCGACCCTGGCGGCCTCGCTGGTAGAGAGCACGCAGAACCTGATGATGCCTGCCTACTACCTGATGGTGATTGCGGTCATTGGTCTGGCGACCGGTCTGACCATGAAGGAGACGGCGAACCGTCCTCTGAAAGGCGCTACACCGGCGGCATCGGATATTGCGGAAGCGAAAGAGATCCTGCGCGAACATTACGATAACGTCGAGCAGAAGATTGAAGATATTGACGCCGAAATTGAGGCGTTACAGAAAAAGCGTTCTCGCCTTGTTGATCAACATCCGAGAATTAATGAGTAATAAAAAACCCGGCGCAAGCCGGGTTTTTTATTAGCAGCCAGCGGCGATAAAGTCGCCGTCCGCGCTGATGGGGATCACCGTTAAAAAGAGCACGACGGCAAACAGAATAAGCACCACGCCTCCGGCTATCCTGGCTGCGGGCGCCAGCCAGCGTAACGACGCAGGGCTATCAAACAGCGCCACGGTGCGCTCACGGGCATAACGTACCGCCAGGGACAGGCCCATAATGGATAACGCGGTACCAAGCGACATGGTCATGACCGCTGCCATTCCCCAACTGACAATCCCCAGCGCATTCGAGAACAGCAAAATCATGATGGCGCCGCTGCAGGGCCGCGCACCAATCGCCAGAATCACACCCAGACGCGTTTTCCAGTCGCCTTGCGTCATCCCGGCCCCTACGCCGTGATGGCCGCATCCGCACTGGTCACTGTGTTCGTGCAGCGGTTTGATGGCAAAGAGGGTCATTTTGCGGGGCAGCAGGCTTTTTAGCGCCTGATAGATGATGAAGGCACCGAATGAACCGATCATCACGGCGCTGATTTTCTCGACGTACCAGCGGCTGGTGCTCAGATCGCCGGACGCCATATTCAGGCCGACGGCGAGGATGAACACAAACAGAATGGCGCTGACGCCCTGCATCAGGCTCCCGAGAAACGGCACCATGCGAGATGCCCGATGGCTCTCGGTATTGGTGCTGAGCCAGGTGGTTACGATAAATTTGCCATGCCCGGGGCCGATAGCATGCAGCACGCCATAAAAAAAGGCCCCCGTCAGTAGCCATAGCCCGCCGCTGAACTGATGGTTATTCAGTTGCAGCAGATACATCACCAGATAACGATGCAGCGTGATTTGGGTGGCGAGGCACCACTGGATAAAGCCGTTCCAGTGAGTGTGCAGCGTGAAGCCAGCAAAGAGGACTATCAAGGCCAGCAACCCTGCCGTGGGCAATCGCCAGTCGCGCGTTAGACGGTATGTATTCATAAGGAAGCCTGCGGGTGAGTGTGGCTGAATTATAGCAAGCGCAGAATGAGGGGAGGATGGGTATTTCGTGATGGCTTGCCAGGGACTTATGTAGAAAGCGTGGAATCGCGTGTCAGCCAGAAAGCAAAAAACCCGCCATAGGCGGGTTTTTCTAAATAGTGGTGCCCGGACTCGGAATCGAACCAAGGACACGGGGATTTTCAATCCCTTTAAAAGAGCCCAAACGATCCATCAGCACTAACAGTTTTTTACTGGTTTACCTTGAGAAAAATGTTTAAGTTTGGTTCTTCATGACTTAAGTATTGCTTAAATACGGCGTTTCGAAGCTACCAGAATCCTACCATTATGAGCCTATACCCATAGAAGAGAAATTATCTCCCGTTCTCGCGATTCAATGACTAAAAATCAGACGGTGCAGGCTTTTAGATACTGATATTATATCTTTTGGGTAAAGTATTAATCTCTGTTGAGATAGGCTCTTAGCCTTAAAATAGCCGAGCAGCAAACGCCAAAACAACAATACTGACATTACCATTAACTGTCGCAATGGTTCTGAGTCGGTCGTCTTTAAGTGTTTTACCATCAAATGTTGCGATGGTGCGGAGTCGATCGTCTTTCAGGGTCTTTCCATCAAAGGTAGCGATGGTGCGGAGTCGGTCGTCTTTCAGGGTTTTACCGTCAAAAGTTGCGATGGTTCTGAGCCGGTCGTCTTTCAGGGTTTTACCGTCAAAAGTTGCGATGGTCCTGAGTCGATCATCTTTCAAGGTCTTGCCATCAAAGGTCGCGATAGTCCTGAGTCGATCGTCTTTTATAGTTACGCTCATAAGCATTCTCCTGTGATACGTCCGTTCAGCACTTTACCATCCAAAATAAAGCACTGGTTTCTATAAGTTCTGGACGCTAATCATTTGAATATGCGTTTAAAATCCATCCAGTTAGCATTAACATTAACCAGCGCTTCATCGATCATAACAGGTCTGATGCAGGTTAAAAGATACAATCTTACCTATAAATTGCGGTAGCGCATTGCTCTGTTATCTGGCATCTAGAGGTGCCCTCCAACCCCTTTAAATTTTTCGATAAACGCCCCAATTTTCTGGAATACAGTCTGCTTTTTCGTTTTGTACTGAGGATTCAACGGACTGAGCTTTGGTAGCGTCTCGTTTAACTCCGTCCCATTTTCGGTAGCATATTCCCGTTTTAGTGATGTGCGGATATAGCGCCTTGCAGCCTCTTCATTGAGGTTTTCTTCCTTAATCAACGCCTCTGCTTCCCGCTGCTGTTCACGCTGAGCATAGGTAAAGAATGCATCAATGATACTGGCCTTGTCCGGCATGTCATCAAGGTTAGTTTGCTGAATAAAGTCAACAATCAGACCTTCTTTGGCACGGTTGCCCAGACTTGAGCGGATTAAGCGTCTGACCTCTTCAGTCAGGGCATCTTTACCTTTTTTCTCTCTGTTGTGGTCGAAAATCAGGCCAAGAATGTAGTCCAGGTTAATTTCCTGCGACTTCAGCAGGTCAATTTCAAACACCACGTCATCCCAGTCTGTGGTTGATTTATCCCTGTCGTTTGCTGCTTTTTCGCGTCGCTGCCAGTCCCGGATATCATTGTATGCTGAGCGATAGTCCTGAACTTTACGTTCTGCCGGGAGACGAATAGTTTGTAATTCAGCAAATTTTTCATCATCCACATAGTGCTCTGCTTTAAAGGTTTCTACCGCTTCCGGGTCACTAATATCAACCTTCTGCAGCGCTTTCAGTGTGGCAAATTCATCATAGTTTTGCAGGATGTTTTCTGCCCGCAGATATTCACCAAACAGTTTGACGAAGGCTTTTTTCTCTTTTTCACTGTCGATACTGGCAGGGTCAGGGAAGCGCTGCTCCAGCTCCGAAACAACAGCCATAAAACCTCGTTTAGCCTCACCGGTTGCCGCATCGGTAAAGCCCTGCATGTACTCTTCGTAGCTTTTTTCCAGCACCACATTCTTGGTGTTTTTGTCGCCAAAAAGTGTGATGGCATCAATGGTCGGACGCTCCAGGTCCCTGAAGGTCACGATATTGCCGAAGGTTTTGGTTGCATCATAGATACGGTTGGTGCGTGAGAATGCCTGCATCAGACCGTGATAACGCAGGTTTTTGTCAACGAACAGAGTATTGAGCGTCGGAGCATCAAAGCCAGTTAAGAACATTCCCACCACGATGAGAAGGTCAATATCCTGATTTTTCACCCGTTGAGCTAAATCGCGGTAGTAGTTCTGGAAACCGTTACTGTCGGTGCTGAAATTGGTTTTAAAGTGGTTGTTATAGTCATCAATGGCTAAATCCAGGAATTCCTTCGCGCTGCTGTTCATCGCGCTGGTATCAAAGCTTTCGTCAGTAATATCACCAATAGCGCTTTGCTCTTCATTTGCAGCAAAGGAGAAGATGGTTGCCACCCGAAGGCATTTATAGCTGCCAGATTTCTTCTCTGCTTCTTCCTGTAGCATTTTAAACGTCGTGTAATAAGCTTTCGCCGCGTCCACGCTGCTAACTGCTAACATGGCGTTAAAGCCCTTAGCTCCCGGGAAGGTTCGGTGCGTTTTCTGCCGGAAGTTATTGAGAATGTATTGCGTTATTTCCTGGATACGCAGGGGGTGCAAAAATGCCTGTTGGTTTTCAGCCGCGCTGAGTTTTTTCTCGTCTGTTTCCGTTTCAAGAGACTTAAACTGTGGGCGGACATCGTTATAGTCCACCTTAAACTTCAGCACTTTTTCATCACGAATCGCATCAGTAATTACGTAAGAATGTAATTCACGCCCGAAGACGCTGGCGGTGGTTTCTGCCCCCAGTGCATTTTCCGGGAAAATAGGCGTACCGGTAAAACCAAACTGATAAAAGCGTCTGAATTTCTTTTTGAGGTTTTTCTGGGCTTCACCAAACTGGCTGCGGTGACACTCATCAAAGATAAACACCACCTGCTGCTGATAGACGGGCAGGTCAGCTTCGGCTTTCATCAGGTTATTGAGTTTCTGAATGGTTGTGACGATGATTTTGTTATCGTCCTTATCCAGGTTTCTTCTGAGGCCTGCTGTATTATCCGAACCATTGACACTGTCCGGAGAGAAGCGCTGGTACTCCTTCATGGTCTGGTAATCGAGGTCTTTCCTGTCGACCACGAAGAAGACTTTATCAATAAAGTCCAGTTCCGTAGCCAGACGTGCGGCCTTAAAGCTGGTCAGGGTTTTTCCTGACCCTGTGGTATGCCAGATAAACCCGCCGCTTTCGGGTTTTGACCAGTTCTTCGCTTTAAAAGAGCTGTTAATTTTCCAGAAAATGCGCTCGGTGGCGGCAATCTGATAGGGACGCATGACCAGCAGCGTCTGGCTGCTGTCAAACACGCTGTAATTAAACAGAACATTCAGCAGAGTATGCTTCTGGAAGAAAGTGGCGGTAAAGTCCTTCAGGTCCTTAATCAAAGTGTTATCCGATTTCGCCCAGTTCATGGTGAAATCAAAGCTATTTTTATCCCGTTTAGTGGTACTGGCAAAGTACCGGGTATCAGTCCCGTTGGAAATCACGAAGAGTTGCAGGTATTTAAACAGGGAGTTATCGCTGTTAAAGCTTTCCTTGCTGTAACGGTGTATCTGGTTAAAGGCTTCACGAATCGCCACGCCACGCTTTTTGAGTTCGATTTGCACCAGCGGCAGGCCGTTAACCAGAATGGTGACGTCATAACGGTTAGCGTGTGAGCCGGTCTGCTCAAACTGCTGAATGACCTGCACCTTATTGCGCAGCAGGCTCTTTTTATCTATCAGATAGATGTTTTCCAGACGACCGTCATCAAACGTGAAATCACAGATATAGTCGATATGGATTTTACGGGTTTTGTCCAGGCTGCTGTCACTGGGGCTGTCCAGATACTGCTCTGCGAAACGCCGCCATTCACTTTCGTTAAACACCACACCATTAAGACGCTGAAGTTGGTCCCGCACATTCGCCAGCATCGCAGTCGGTGACTTAACGGAGATAAACTCATAACCCTGATTAAGAAGGTCCCGAATCAGTTCACGCTCTAGGTCTGATTCGCTCTGGTAGCTTTCACTTGATTCCCAGGCTTTGGTGTATTTCTCAAGAACAATAAAGTTATTGGATTCAGCGATGGTGTGTGTCTGTTGTGTCATGGTGTATCCTGTGCGTCATCGGGCAAAGTCCGGAAGGGGGTTAGAGCATCTTCCGGCATTCGTAAAGCCTGATATCGGGCGGGTGAAAACAAACTCTGCTGGTATCAATAGTCTGTCAGTTACTGGTGGCGTCTGGCTTTGGAAAATTGAGCAGCAAATTACGATAGTATTCGTACTGTTTCCGCCGCAACTCTATTTCACGGGGAAGGCCTCCGGTGACCGAACGGGTCAAGACTTCAAATCTATCTAGAATCTCAATAATACGATCCTGCTCGGCAAGTGATCTATTAATATCGCTTGCGAAAGGAACCGGGACGATAATTTTCTTAATCATAGGAACTGTAATTTGTGGGATTCCACCATCGGTGCCCCCAATAGGCGTCATATCTAAAACATAATTAAGATATCGTGTTCTAACTAAATGCTTATTGGCGACTAATGCTATCAAGCGAATAATAGGGGTGAACTTTGCCTCCCTGACTGTATGATATCCAACCTTTGCCCCTCGCGCTGAAATTGTCACCGCATCACTGTCGATTTTGTACGAATCAGTGTAACCATATAACGCCTTTTCATCCGTGGCGTTTGCGTAAACTGGATAAGGGTGTTCATTTGTTGGTCGTGTTTGGCCTTTAACACAATTTTCAGGGACATCTCCTCCAGCAGAAATCAATGTACAAATATCACCCAGCGCTTTAAATTCTACCTCTTCTTCTGCAAAACTCAGCATTCGGTCGCGATAGTAGTAGAACTGTTTTTTCCGTGCAGTTAGCTCATTAGTAAGTTCAGTGATGAGGTCCGTAAATTTATCCAAAATTCTGACAATTTCAGACTGTATTGTGAGAGACTTTTCAGGGTCGTCTGGGCAAGGAATTGGAATTTGAAAATTTTCCAATGTTGAGAGCACGATGTATGTCATAGCTGCGCTATTAGTTTTTTCTTCTAGGTATTTCTTAAAGCTTTGGCTGAGGACGAAATATAAAAAACGCACATTCACATTATCTGCAAAGTTTGTTAGTACATAAGTGCGTTGATATGCTTCGAACTTACCAATGTAATGTTTTATATCGCCAACATTCGCATTTCCTGCTATTAATAATGCCTCTGTATTCCAGCGGTATTTATCTATTCGGCTTGTCTCTTTGGCTGTCGTGAAAAACATGAATTCACCATCGTCAACAGCTGCATTTGCATTTAGTTTTCCTGTTTCAATTTTGCAGACACTGCCTAAAGTTTTCCACTCAACTTCAACCCCATACATTAGTTTTTCAAGATAACTTAGCTCACTCATTTCTGCACCTCGTCACCTTCAATCTCAGCCACAATTGAGTCGATGTCCTTGCGTAACCGATCGATTTTACCGACGGTGATTTTCAGTTCGGCATTAAGTTCTGTGATATCTACAATTTCGCGGGTATCCAGGGCTTCTACGTAGCTACTGACTGAAAGGTTATAGCCATTGGCAGCAACTGTTTCATGAGGGACAGTTTTCGCAAGATGGTCAGTATCCGCTTTGCTGGCAAAGACCTGCATAATCTGTTTGATATGGCCATCAGTCAGGATATTGTTATTGGTTTCTTTCTTAAACAACCCGCTGGCGTCAATAAACTGAACGCGGGTATCTGTTTTGTGCTTTGACATCACCAGAATGTTAACGGCAATGGTAGTGCCGAAGAACAGGTTAGGTGCCAGAGAAATCACCGTTTCAACATAGTTGTTGTCGACCAGGTACTGTCGGATTTTCTGCTCTGCACCGCCACGGTAAAAAATACCGGGGAAGCAAACTATTGCTGCACGCCCTTTAGCAGACAGGTAGTTCAGCGCATGTAGGACAAATGCAAAGTCCGCTTTTGATTTCGGGGCCAGTACACCAGCTGGAGCAAAGCGCTCATCGTTAATCAGGGTCGGGTCGTCACTGCCAATCCACTTAACCGAGTACGGAGGGTTAGAGACAATCGCATCGAACGGTTTTTCATCGCCAAAGTGAGGCTCAGTCAGGGTATTCCCCAGTCTGATATCAAATTTGTCGTAGTTGATGTTGTGCAGGAACATGTTCATACGCGCCAGGTTAAAGGTTGTATGATTTATCTCCTGACCATAAAAACCTTCTTCAATGATATGGTTATCAAAGTGCTTCTTCGCCTGAAGCAGCAGTGAACCAGAGCCAGCGGCAGGGTCATAGATTTTGTTGACGTGAGTCTGACCGTGCATCGCAAGCTGAGCAATCAGCTTGGAGACGTGCTGAGGTGTGAAGAACTCCCCTCCAGACTTACCGGCATTTGCCGCATAGTTAGAAATCAGGAACTCGTAGGCATCACCGAAAAGGTCAATCTGGTGCTCATTAAAATCCCCGAGCTTTAGCCCTTCAACGCCTTTCAGAACGGCGGCAAGACGGCTGTTTTTGTCTTTAACTGTGTTACCCAGTCGATTGCTGGTCGTATCGAAATCGGCGAACAGGCCTTTGATGTCAGCCTCGGACGGATAGCCGTAGGCAGAGCTTTCAATAGCGACGAAGATACTGTTTAAATCAGCATTCAGCCTGTCGTTGGTGTTCGCTTTAGCGGCAACGTTGCAGAACAGCTGGCTCGGGTAGATGAAATAGCCTTTAGTCCTGATGGCATCGTCTTTGATGTCATCGGTAATGATGCTGTCATCAAGTGCTGCATAATGTATGCTCTCATCCCCTGCTTCCATGTAGCTGGAAAAATTCTCACTGATGAAGCGGTAGAAAAGTGCACCGAGTACATACTGTTTAAAATCCCATCCATCTACTGAGCCCCTGACATCATTGGCAATGGCCCAGATTTGACGGTGTAGCTCTGCACGCTGCTGAAGGCTTGTCATCTTGTATCCTGTTGTATGATTCTTAAGTACTGTTATTGGCCCGATTTTATCGCAATTTCATATGGATGACAGGCTTTGTATGTCATGCGTTGCACTGAGAGTTCGTTTGCCCGGTTGTGTAGCCAACGCTCTTTCAGTCAGGCCAGTAGAAACGTTGCGCTGATGATAAATACTGAAGCCCCAATACTATCGGGGCTGAACGTTCAGTCGGTGAGAATTTCTTCATCCGTATCCATTGTGGATGGTGATGAATCTATTTTTGTTGTAAGAAATACCCGATTCAGCAGTCTTTGCTTCAGGGCGTTTCTTCGCTCATTGTAGAATTCCGGGAAGCGACTGAACTCAATATTTTCATCTGAAACTAACAACATTGATGGCGTATAGTTGTTTGATGAATGAGATAGCCATTGTTTCAGGGATGTATCCTGTTTACTTATATTCTGAGAGTGATTCAGTAAATGAAGATTAGGTATGGTGTCCCAGTGCTCCGGATTTTCATAAAAGCTGAGGTTTTCTGGTGTATTCGCAACATAATCTAATTTTTCAAGATATTTCTTTGAAAAATGATTTCTTGGGTGAAGGTGATCAATATGAAACACCTCGGTCGGATTCATTTCAGGGAACAGAAGATGCAATAGTGCGCGGCAACGACCTTCGCCATATCTGATATTGAGAAGGCTTTCGATGTATTCGTCGTCAAATCTAAGGTCTTTATTCGAGCCTTTATATCTGTCAATAATCTTCTCAAGAGGAAAATGAATATCTGAAAGACTATTCTTCATTACATCTCTGATACTCGTGAGTAGCGCATCGGCCTGGCTTCCAAAGATCCCTTTCAGAAGTACCATGTAAAACCACTGGCTAATTACTGAGCGTTCATTGTGGTTTTTATTCAGGAGATTAATCGTTGTATATAATGGATGTCCACTGTTTTGCTTTTTGTAAAGCCAGTAGACCACAGGAATGACTGCATTTTTAGATATCAAAGACTGTGGATTGATGCCGAATCGCCTGATAAGAATAAAAGACTCCTTGATACAGGATTTTATTTCAGACCATTGCTGTTGTATCTTACCGACCTCCTCTGAAGTGAAGTTTTTTACTTTGAACCGGACGTCAGAGTCAATAAGCATCAGGCTGGTTTTTAAGAACCAGTCTCTTTCAATATAAAACCCCATCTCGTTGTTCTGATAAATATTTTTTGTCAGTTCATCCAGTTCTCTTCTGAAATCCCCCTGCCAGTGCGCTACCGCTATTGACATCAGTAAGTCGGAGAACTCAAGTTTTGTCCCCCCGCTGTTCGTGCGGATGAAAACATCCAGCACATGATCAATGTCCTGACTGCTTTCATTGAAGTAGTGGATAAGATTTTCAGTTCTTATCTTGGTATAAAGTCTCAGTAATGTTTTTCTGGAAAATTCACTGGAAATGAGTCCTCTTTTTTCGAGTTCTGGTTCGACAACGTTAAATAAAATATCATCCGGAGAATCATGTTGCTCGTATTTGAATATTTCGTGCAGGCAGAACCAGTGATGTTTGTTGTCTGTAAGTGAATCAGCGTATTGCTTCTCGGTGAGGAACCTGAAGTTGTACTTCATCATGAGTTCGTCGTCTGACTTAAGTGGCGCTGTTAAATCGACGTAAAGCTTTCTGGGTGGCAGGATGCGATCATCCTGTGCCGAAGGCCACCACATCCGGGGCTGTTTATACGCATACGTTCCACACAATCCAATATATAATGATGTGAGACGCTGCTGACCATCAATCACCGCCTTGAAATCATGAAATCCAGCATTTGTTGCTACGCAGGGGTTTTCTTCATTAAATCGCTGACAGTATTCTTTCAGGAATTCATAGAATTTGTAATCGTTTTTAATACTGGCACTACGGATATCCCACATCATGAAAGAGTTTATCGGGTAGTCTCGCATGATGGAATCAAACAGCAAACATATTTGACTGCTGCTCCAGACGAACTTCCTCTGAATTGCAGGCAGAAGATAGTGGCGTAAATTAATTGAATCTATCGCTTGTTTTATCGTTATTGCTTTTTCATACTGGCCAGCCATCATAAACCTCATATGTTATATTAGCTGGCCTATTTTAATTTATTGCGTGTCGGTAGTACAGTCTTTGTACAAACTAATTTATGCAATGGAAAAGCTGACGGCTCGGTTTGTGTTTTTCATTCGGGTAGACTCGCATTGCGGATGTACAAAGTGATGAAACCTGTCTTGCTATATTTTTACCGAAGTTAACAAGTAGGCCGTGCTTTATTTTTTCACCCTCTGCCCTGATGCTGATGACAAAGCTGAACTGATATACGATTACCTCAATGAGGTCATTGCCAAATGTTATGATGGCGGCGTTGTTTATTTCATATTCATAATCCCTCAGGTCAGTGTTAAGTCTTGCTGTTGCATCTACAAGTGCGTATTCTTTATCGATAATCATAACTTTCTCACTTATCATGTTAATGTGATTTAATCATCACTAATAATATGTTGTGATTTTAATTACGATTATTCGTCTGTTTACTCCCGTAATGCATTATCTGATGAATAATGTTCATGTGGGGTAAGGCTTCCATAAAGTCAGACTGTTCAATCAGCGAAATGAGTGTGTTATCGATCTCAAACGTTGTATCCGGTAATACCTCAACCAGCCTGATTCGGGACAGGGAAATAACGAACACGCCCGATGACGTACATCCGGCAAGAAACCACTCCGCATGGCTGCAAAGCAGACGGTAGGGATGAACGGTATGGCTGACGTTTTCGTCGGTTCTGATACGCACCTGGGTCTGGTTAAGTATGGCGAGCGTCAGTCTGCTGAAATCACCGAAAAGGGTGGGTTTCTGGCGCGGCTCCGGTAGCATAATCCTGTATGGCGAGGGACGTTCCCCGTCAAGCATCAGGCTCAGTAGTTTGGCATCCATCGCGGGTAACAGACGGTCAAGATGCAGCAACCTCGCCAGTATCTTCATATCCCGTTCCGTGCGGCGACGAAAGTAATGTGAGGCAAGCTGATACACGCCGTTGCTCTGTTCAATATCAAGGTAGGTCAGACGGACGTTGAAATCCCGTCGCAGCGTTCGCGTCGTCACTCCAAATTCTTCTGCCAGCGTCCCGATATGCAGCTTTTCACCCTGAAACAAACGGCTCAGGATGATGGAAAGGCGGGTTGCCAGTCTGTCATGTTCGTTTTCTTGTGTTATCAGCGTCATACATCATTTCCGAATTTAGCCGGGAAATGATGCCAGCAGTAGCGGACAGGATTTGTCCGCCCTCTGAAGTTTTTTAAAGTCTGAATACCTTAAATGTAAGTGCTAAACGTCAGTATTCTCAGGTGAATAAAGATGCTTCTGGCGCATGTAGGCAATAAAAATGCAGGATGGTAGCGTCACCCGGTATGCGGGACCGGCTAAATCAATCAGCAGCCAGAGAGAACTGAGCACCCAGCCCACGGGACCGGCAAAAGCGCCCATGGTACGCGTCAGCATGGCATTTCCTGCAACGGTCAGCCCTCTGCCTAACAGGGCTTTCGCCACACCATTTGTGACAACAAGTGCCATCTGGTAGGCCGCAAACCCGGATGTTTTTATCCCCGCCTGGATTGCCATGGTCAGCAACTCCGGCGTGGGGTTGCTGTAGCCTGTCTGCAATTCTTCCGCCACGGTCTTTAGCTGATCGGGCGTCATCTTCTCAAGGCTTTTCTCCAGGATCTTCATCAGCAGATTCATTTCAATGGTTTCAACACTGGATTTGTTGTTGTAGTTCACCTTCATTTTATCGCAGGCATCGGTAAGAATTTCCCGGTACAGCACCCCTTTACCCCAGCGGAGCAGCGTGGCAAAGCTGTTCGCCCCAAACGTCTGAACCTCGGCGGCAATGGCATCCCAGTAGCGCGGGTGGTTGGGCTTGTGTTTTTTATACTGAGGATCGTAAGTCAGCGTTTCCGTGATGCGTGCCAGTCCGTCTTTCGGATCGCAGATAAGCACAGAAACCAGTAAATCCAGATCGTCACGATGGCAGTGGCGCAGAAACTCAAGGTCGGGGTCGTGTCGGTAGGTAGCCATATTTCACCTCATTGCAGATATTGGACCTGACAGTTTAATTACTCCCCCCGGACAGGATGTGTCCGGCTGATCAAGAAAAAGTAAAAAAAAACCTGCCCGAAAGCAGGTTTCTGTTCACCGGATGGAGGTATAACGCGTCGGGATTACTTTCCGCGCCATTCCTTTTCCACTTTATCCGCAAAAGCATCGCACTGCCGGGCATATTCCGGGTTATAGAGCAGCTCCGACTGCGAAAGTTGCATGGCGGTCATGCTGCCGTTACGGGCATTTGATTCGAGCCAGGTTCTGCCATAGGTCTTGTTCATCACCTGAAGTACCCTGTTGAATACCGGTCCGTTGATGCGGGCATTGAGATTGACGCCTTTTAACTGAAGGCCGCTGTCGCTGGTCTGGGTCAGGCGGGTGGAGTACATCGCGCAGAAGGTCGAATTGGTAATCATCTGAGCGTCAGCCTGCTCGTCGGCGAACGCGCTGTGGCTGAAGGCGGAAAGCAGAATTGCGGCGGTTAACAGTTTTAAAGTTTTCATCATGTTCCCTTATGGATTGAAAAGCGGAGACAGCCTGCCATACGGGGTGGTCAGGAGATGTCCGGCAGAGAAAAAAGTCAGGGTTTCAGCGAGGGAGCCAGTCGCCAGCGGTGAGGGCCAGCGGATTCCAGCACAAAGGCCAGTTGAGCGAGGTCCCGTCTTGCTGTGCGGGGAGAGACGTCAAACTGCCGGATGATGTAGCGAACAGATATTGTCTGACCGTAAAACAGCACCATGGTCAGCCGGATAAGCCGTTCTCCCTGTCCGGTGACACGTTGCCTGCAACGGCTGGCTTTCATCGTTGCCATACGCGCCATCGGTCCCCTTTCTGAAAAGAATCGAGATGTCTGGCAAGCCAGATATCAGGGCACGAATCGCCGGTAACGCAGCGGGCAGTAAACCGGTGGCAGTTAAAGTCGAGCAGGCTATAAGGATAGCGCTGACCCACTGCCGCCTTTGCCCGTTCAGCGGCCCGCGCACAACCCCGTGGTGTCAAATCCATACAGTCGGTATACACAGAGATAGCGGAGTTCCAGCCATCGAGCCGGTCAAGAAACTCACGAGCATTACTTCGGATAACAATGCCGTCGCCGTCAAGATGAACAATGTCGCCATTACCCACATAGATACCGCTGTGTGCGGCAAGGCCAAAAAGCAGTTCGCACTGCACGATACCACCGTAAGCCGGTTCATCGACGCAGGACAGAATGCAGTTATCGATAAATGAATCCACGAAGTTCAGCAGCAGAAGCCGGTACATAACATTCAGTTCCTTACTACGGGGGAGAGGGGGGATGCGTGGGAAACCGGGTGAATACTCAGCTTTCCCACAACGTACGGACCGTGAAAACCCCCATATCGTGGTAAGCCATAAAGTTACTTTCCCATAGCGACCAGAACTCACGGGCGTCGACATGAGAGATATCGCCACAACGGGAAAGCCACGTGTATTGTTGCGTCCAGCTCACATCGACATCTTTTTCAAGCTCAGGCCATGGATGCCCTGCATAGTGAAAATCGGTGACGTAATCGAGCTGCCAGTCTTCTCCGGCAGGGATGAGGCGTATTTCGACCGGATGCCAGCCGCCCTTTTCCGGTGAGTATTCAGGGTCACGGAAGTTAATGGTTAATCCGGTGATGGGGTGACGATGAGGCGGTTTTTGCGCAACGATACCCAGAAGCAGTTGGGTGAACGACCGGGAGAGCGGCAGCACATAGCCGCCCTGCAATATAGCGGGTGATGACATAGTGAATTTCCTTTTTAAGGGGTATGGAACACAGAAAAAGCGGGGGATTAGTCCTGGCTGATTGCGGCAAGCTGCGTCAGACGGTGCTGCCAGTCGGCATAGCAGCGGTGCATAAAGAGTCTGCTGCTGTCCGCTTCGATAAGGCAGATATCCGGACTTCTGAGCACGGCAGCAAGAAAACCTGCGTTATTGGTGCTGCCTTGACCAAACAGTGGGCGAAATACACGGGACGGAAAGCTGTCCTGCTGCTGTTCCAGAATGGCGTGAATCGCATCAAGCGCTACCCATTCACGGGAGAACAGGCCTCCTTCGCCATTGGCGGTTAAGCGCAGGGCAAGGCTTCCGGTTTCACCCTCTTTACCCAGCTCATACGTCAGCAGTCCCTTGCTATGGGGGCTGATTTTCTCTGCTTCCCCGCTGTAGAACACGGTATAGCTTTCGATGACGGCGGCTTCGGTAGCGATTTTTTTCTTACTCATGGTTCAGCGCCTCAATCAGGTTCTGGAGTTGAGTGATAATGGTCGTTTCTGGGAATACCAGATAGATACCCTGTCCGTTATCACAGACGATACCGAGAAGCAGATACCAGCCATCATCAAGTGCGGTGACGTATTCCGGGTTAGCCAGTGCCACTGCCAGCAGCGGGTCTTCGGGGAGGGTGTCATCGTGGTTGAGATGCCAGAGCAGGGTTCCCGTTTCGTTCCAGAAATCGGTAAACAGGTCGATATCATCGACGGGGCCGAGGATTTCATTGCTGAGGGCTTCCAGCGCGGAGGCGGGCAGGTTGAGAAGGGGAAGACTGGTGGGGGTAGTGAGTTTGAACATGATTATCTCCATTTGATTGATTTCAAATGGATAATATGTGCCTGTTTTGTGGCGTGTTACGGCGAAGTATGGAAAAAGGTTTTGACATCGTGGATTTTTTCCAGTTACATTTATCCCGCCTTCAGTGCAGGTCTGTTCATGGCCAGTAAGCATTAAGGAGTCCAGCGCGGCTACCCCGATGAACCATCAGGTGAGTCGTTGACTGGTACAGCGGTCAATGATGTATGCAGGTTATATCCTGCCATCTTTCGCTGTTCTGAGCCTTCACAGTGATGTGTTGTTTCGGGGCGTTTTATCAGTGCCCTGCTCGAACCTGTAAGAAATTACGGGACCACAAGCGTCTTATGGCGCCAATGGTATCTGCTGGTGAATCCAGTGGATTAACACACGAAATTCAACGGGATCTCTGATCCTTTTGTTTAATTTTTCGCGTGGATTCGGGCTATGCAACACATTGTCAAAGTAGTATTTACAACCCTTCTCTTGATTTGCAGCACCCTTGCGTATGCACAGCGTTTAACCGTTCCCGCATACATGGAGGACGCTGTGTCCTGTACAACACAACCTATAAGCCAGTCCCTTATTCAGAGCGTTCAGGCTGAATGCATTCAGAAGGGCAAAAGTCGTGAACTGAGCGACAGCAGAACTACGGGTTTTAAGGCGCTGGTCAGTAAACGAGGCAAGGTCATGTTTGCCGCCCGTTTCAGTTGTGGCGGGAGTAACGTATATCGCCGTCTGGGTGATTATCCGGCACTTACCATCACGCAGGCGCGGTCAGCAGCACAAAAACTAATTGCAGATATGCGGGCAGAGTACCAGCTACGTGGTGCTAACCTGTTCGTTTCGCATAATTTGCTGTTCAGTGGTCTGCTGGATCGCTTCGAACATGATGTTCTGGACGCTGGTGGAAAGCGTTCTGCCGATACCGATCGTTCAAAAATCCGTAACTATCTGCTTCCCCTTCTTGGGCATTTTAAGATTCATGATATCGATGAGGGCGTTATCGGGCGTTATCTCAATGGCCTGAGCAATCTGAAACCAGCCACACGTAATCGTCATCTGGCTCTGCTGAAAGCCATTTTTGGTTATGGTCGCAGAATGAAGCTGGTGACGACGTTACCCACTGAGTTTATCCGGATGCTGCCGGAAACCACGTCCCGTCGCAGGGCGATGAGCCATGAGGAATTTCAGCGCTGGTTTAAGGCCTGCGAGCAAAAACACCACAAGGAACCCGATAGTGCAGCGGTCATGCTGCTGATGTTTCTGGGCTTAACCGGGCTTCGACTGGGGGAAACTCGTCACCTTCGTCTGGAGGATGTGGAATGGTCACGTAAGGTCATTACGCTCAGACAGACCAAGAACGGCAGGCAGCGTCATGTTCCGGTGTGTGATAAAGCCTTTGTGCTGCTGACCGAAGCGCGTCAGTTCCTGGGGGATAGCGGTTGGGTTTTCCCTGGACAAAACACGGATAATCCGGTTGCAGAACCCCGTCGCCTACAAAAAACACTTTGTGAAACAGCGGGTATCCCGTCCTATACCATCCATGAGTTGCGCCATTCTTTTGCGACAATCCTTGTCGAAAGTGGCGCGGATATCCACATGGTCAAGGAGCTGCTGGGCCACAGTACGATTAAAGTCACTGAGATCTATGTTCATTCCAGTCCGGAGCGATATCACGCTGTCGTCAATCAGGCAATGGGCGTTGTTAATTCGTAAACAGAACCATCGCAGCAGGCTGATGCGTTCTGGCTTACGCCTGCTGTTCATATTGTATTTAAGGAAACAGTCATGAGTGGCGATAAATTAACCAAACTGGCAGATGGTATTGAGACTGATATCGATCTGTCACTTAGTCAGTTCCTTGCGAAAAAGTCGCTGAATGAGGCGCGTGCGGTAGAAATCCTGGACAAAGCAATAGAAATTGAACTGGATGAAGATGAGCCGTCACAGAGCGGAAGTACTGCTGGACTTCCTGCGGGCTACTATAACGGTAGCTCGGGTAGCTTTTTCGCCAGAGGGAAAAAGGTTGTACATATCAGTTCTACACCCATCATCCCCTGCGCCAGATGCTGCTCTAAAAACAAACAGCACAACATGAGTGTTGACCTGATGACCATTAATTACATCGGGGAAAATGTCGTGGCGTCAGTATCGCTGGATGAGCTTGCAAGAAACCCGGAACAGGTCATTGCCGCTCTGGCGTCCAGAGGCTTTGGTGTAACGACATCTGTCCATGCCCGGGCTTACTTTGAGAAATTCATTCATGCGTGCATGAAGATGGCGCTGCCAATGTATCTGGTGGCAGAGTCTATGGGTATGGTCGAAGGAGAAGCTGCCTTTTTGCATGGTGATATGCCGGTTGCCAGGGGGATCTCCGGTTTTGATTACCTTGTTACTCATAAATCGGTTTTTTCAGGCATTCGCATGTCAGGGTCGTTAGCAGAATGGAAAACGCTTATTGAAGAGAATGTTTACGGATGGCCCCAGTTGTTTGCGCTCAGCAGCTCGTTTGCATCAATGCTACTTGGGATGGCCGGGATGGATGTGGCGTTGTTTCATTTTTATGGTGGTTCGACAACGGGGAAAACGGTAGTTCTTCAGGTGGGAATGTCTGTACATGCCCATGGCGGTGAGCCCGGTAGTCATCCGGACGTCGCTATTCTGCGATGGAATACAACAGATAATGCACTGGAAATCAACCTCAGTGAGTTTTCTGGGTTAGTTGCCTGTATTGATGAAATGGGCGCTTACAATGATCGAAAATTCTCATCATTGTTGTATAACATGACCTCGGGTCGCTCAAAAAATCGCCTGGATAAGTCGCTCACAGGAAGAAAACCCGTATTGTGGAAGACGTTCATTCTGTCCTCCGGCGAAATGTCTATACCGGAAAAGCTGGCTTCCCGCAATGAACAGCTTCAGGGAGGGCAGGAACATCGGGCTATCAGCCTGAATATTCTGCCGGAAGACGCTGCAAAAGAAGGTGAACCCGTCGGAGAGGTACGTCGCCGCGCTGATATCCTCAAAGCTGAACTGGCGGAACAGTATGGTACGGCGGGGAAAGCCTTCATTGCCTGCTTTTTGTCGCAGCAGAATGATGATGGTAGCTTGATGTCATACAGTGAATTATCCGAACAGATAAAGGAGACGACGGAAGAATGTTGCAAGATGCTCGCGGAGGATCTGCAGTCAGACGGATATGTTCTTTCCGATATTCAGCACCGGGCGTTAAAACGCTTTGCTATTTGCCTTGTTGCTGGCGGTATGGCTGCGGAGTGGGGCATCCTGCCATTTGAACCGCAAATGATTAACGATTCGGTGATGAGCGCGGTTCGCCGCTGGCTGGATGATGGACTGAACCAGTACAACCCGGTTAAAGAAGCATTAAGCGCCATTCAACTGGAACTTATCAAACGACAGGCCGCGCATTTTGTACCGCTACAGGATAAAGAGGCCTATATACCCAGCAATCACTGGGGGTATACACATCCTAAAACTCAGGATTTGATGATTTTTGCGCCTGTATTTGACGACTGGTGCAGGCGACATAACCGTAAATCCGCAGAGGTAGCTAAGCTCCTTTCTGCCAAAAATTATCTTGAGCCGGAAAGTAAAGGGCATTACAAAAAACGTGTTCAGAACAGTGATGTTGAAGGCGTTTTCTACCAGATAAAACGATCGTTTCTCCACTGTAATATTTCAGCCGAGTTCTGATGGTATGCAAAAAAAGCAGGGGCATTTGCCTCTGCTTCTCTGTTATCGCAAGGACGGTAGCTGAGCTGTTATCCTTTCCGCCAGTAGCTGGCTGGTGTTCTGTAAGCGCTGAGGATGAAGATGCGCATACCGTTGTGATGACTGACTGCTGCGATGCCCCAGCTGAGACTGAACGTCATACAGTGTTCCACCGTAGGAAACGATCAGTGCGGCAACCGAATGGCGACAGGTATGAATACACACCTTTTTGTCAAAAATGCCCGCCCGACGAACGATCCGTTGAAAGGCTTTAACCGGATTATTCAGCGGCATTCCCTGCTTTTTGCCGATAAACAACCATGGATTTCCCCGCTGCGTTGGCAGTGTTCTGATAACGTCCAGTGCCAGTGAGTTAAGATGAACAATCCGCCCATAGCCATTCTTGGTTTGGGGTAGCCATAAGGTGCGTTTTACCGGGTCAAGGTGTTCCCACTTTGCCAGACGTAGTTCATCGCGCCGAAGCCCGGTGAGCAGCAACAGTTTGACATAGCGGGCAGCGACGGGGCTGATATCTTTATCGGCGGAGAGGAAAATACGACGAATTTCGTCCTCGGTGAAATAGCGTTGCCGGGTGTTGTTTTCCCTGAGAAGCTGTACCACCCTTGCCGGATGAACAGAGGTAAGGCTTTGTCTCCCGGCCCAGGTAAACACCGCTTTAATGAGTACGATGACACGGTTACAGGTGGCTGCTGACAGTGACATACTTAGCGTTTGCTGAAGCCGAAGAACGGCGCTGGGTGTGATATCGCTCAGCAGCATCTGACCAATGGCGGGGCGGATATGATCCCGGTAGCGCTGAACATCCTTGCCCCAACTACGTTTCGCGGATTTTGCCCAAACCAGATAATGCTGGTTAAAGAGTTCATCAAATGTCATCTCTTGTCTCTTGTTTTCACGTTCCTGCTTAGGGTCAGTCCCGGTGGCAAGCGAGCGTTTATGCTCTATGGCAATCTTGCGTGCTAAGGTGACATCGACCTCAGGCCAGTGGCCAATGGCGATGGCGCGTTTTCGTCCATGATAGAGGTAGCGGAGCAAGAATTTTTTACGTCCTTCACCTTTGCTGACCAGACACTTCAGACCCGAAATCTCGGTATCGCTGTATTCGGCATCGGTACTGCGTGAGTCTGATGAGTTTGGGGGAAGGGATTTAATGAGCTGACTGGTAAAACGGAAACGTTTCGGACTGGACATATTAGCTCCTGTGACTGGTGTAAAGAACGTCAGGGTTGACCCATCCCCGGCACGGCGCTGTTAATGGCTGAGTTGATTTTCTGGTGTGGCAAAGGGAATACAGGTGCCACATGAGATGAATGAAGACGAGAAATGCAGAAAGAGCAGGTTTTACGGTCTGATTCTGGTCTTAAGGGGAAAGATTGCCGTTAGGGAAGAGTTCACAGAAATAATATGTGTTTCAGCCGGGTACAATTACATGCCATAAGGACCAGTAGCATTGCCTATTCGTTGTACTTAGTGTTTTCAGGATAGAATACATGAACATGACACCATGATAGTCATGGCAACATTTGGTACTATTTCCTTACTTTTATAATGGGAAAGGATTTTTTAAATGGTCTTGGGACTAGCGATAGCGGTAGGTATTCTTGTTGTTTTATTCGTGATTATGATTACGATGCATATTTTATTGAAGAAAAAACATACAATCGATCTTTTACGTTATAGCAAGATTGTTGATCTTGAAGAAGAAGCACGAAAAATGAAAAAGGCTATGGATGATGAAGAAAAGTCCAGCCGCAATGCTATTGATAAAGAAGTGAAAGACAAGCGTACTGAAATAGATAGTGAAGTGAATGAAAAACGCCAGGCGATAGATAAAGAGGTTAAAGATAAATATGCAGATATACAGAGGCGTGAAAAAATAGCGAGAGAGCTCATTGTGTCTCAGGAGCAAGAGCTAACCGACTTAAAAAAATCGTATAATGAGAAACGCCAGCTCCTGTTGGATCTCTCTGCAAAATTAGCAGAAGTTAGTGATTCTGTTGATATGATTGATTATGGTATGTATAAACCGCGTTTCGACTATCATGATTCCAAAGCTTTCCAGGAAGCCATTAGTTACAATAAAGAAAGGCAGAAAAGTCTAATTCGACAAGATGCTGCTTGTGACTTTAATACCAGCTGGGAGGTGAATGGTAGTAAGTCGGAAGGTAAAAAAATGATCAAGCGTTATGTGAAATTGCTAGTCAGAGCATTCAATAGCGAGTGTGACGCCGCAATAGGAAAAATCAAGGCAGGAAATGTTGAACAACTAAAAAAACGTATTGAAAGCGCTTTTGATGCACTCAATAAATTTGGACAATCAATGAATATAAGTATCACTTATGATTATCTGA
Organism: Leclercia pneumoniae; assembly: GCF_017348915.1. NCBI lineage: Bacteria > Pseudomonadati > Pseudomonadota > Gammaproteobacteria > Enterobacterales > Enterobacteriaceae > Leclercia > Leclercia pneumoniae. The sequence continues at coordinate 361,016 of NZ_CP071383.1, forward strand.
ATTTGCGGCTGGAAGAATTACTGCTTTGCCACGAAAAAGAACTTAAAATTCAGGATGAGAAAGATATTCTTAGAGAAGAACGTGAGTTGCAACGAGAGGAAGAGAAAGCACAGCGTGAATATGAGAAAGCTATTCGCGATGAGCAAAAGGCAGAGAAAGACTTCCAGAAGGCAATGGAAAGAGCAAGAAAAGAGCTTGAAAAGGCAAATGCTGAAGAAAAATCCCGTATCGAAGCCAAAATTGCTGATCTCGAACTTCAGGTTGAAGAGGCAAGGGCCTTGTCTGAACGCGCTAAATCTCAGGCTCAGTTAACCCGAAGCGGCCATGTCTATGTAATTTCTAATATTGGAGCGTTTGGAGAGAATGTCTATAAAATTGGTTTAACAAGACGACTTGAACCTGAAGAGCGTGTTAATGAACTGGGTTCTGCATCAGTGCCATTTAAATTTGATATCCATGCTTTGATTTACTCTGATGATGCTCCAGCACTTGAAACTAGCTTGCATAATGAATTTTCTTCGCACCGAATAAATATGGTTAACAATCGAAAGGAATTCTTTAAGATTAAACTATCAGATATTGAGAGTAAGGTTAAATCACTTGGTTTTGATGCGTCATTTACAGAGTATGCACTTGCTCCTGAATATCGTAGTACGCTCTCTATTTTGAATGAAAAAGACAAAGCAAAATCAATTGCAGATACAGTAGAGGATAAGGTTGGAGAATTGTTCCCGGAAATGGCTTAAAGGATTTTTAAATTCATATTAAAGGCTAGGCAAACCCGTTTCGGCGAGTTTGTCTAGGTAATTTAGTTTATGCGGTTATATATAGCATTTATATAATAACTCTGATTAAATCTGATGATTTCAAGTCTCATCGAGCCAGCAGCTGCATCGCGCTCACGTTATTTCTTCTTTTGAATATAAGCATCCAGTTTAACCAAACCATTCGCTTATATAGAATATCCAGAGAACGGTTCAAGTATGAGCTAAGGTCAATGTCGGCTCATCGCTCAGAGTGGACACTCAAATTTAGCAGTCCAATATGTTTAACTCAATTATCCTTCTACTGGTAAATCAGCCTACTATGACGTGGAAAGCGGGGGATTTTGCTGATGCGAAGAATCATAAGGGGAAAAACAGGAATATTACAGGTGGAGTAGATGGTGGAAACACCCGACTGACAAGGGGAGTTGATGACGCTGAGCTTTTCCCCCTTACCTGAAGAGGAGTCTCCCCGGTCTTCCCCCGGGGGGAGGGACAGGTAATTTGTTGTTAAATAAAGTAAATCATGGAATCCCCCATTTCCCCCGTATTCTCTGCTTCATTATGAATAATCTTAGAGAAAGGAACCGTAGAGGACCGTAGAAAGACCGTAGCAGTGGGGTAAGGAAGAGGCACATCAGAGGGTGTTGAGGTGTCTAAAAGTAACGAACATCTGCGAAAATGGCGAGAAATCCAGCAAACAAATAACGTGTTGCAACGACCAGAAATCTACCGTAGCCAGAAAAGGAAAAAGCCCCGCTTTGCAGCGAGGCCTTATGAATATTGGTGCCCGGACTCGGAATCGAACCAAGGACACGGGGATTTTCAATCCCCTGCTCTACCGACTGAGCTATCCGGGCAACGGGGCGCATTAAACCGCAATCGCGTAACGCCGTCAACCCTATTTCGGGAAAAGCTGTTCAACTGCTTAAGATTACGGCAATCTGGCGGTTTGCGCGTCGCATTTGCACAAATCTTCCAGACAGGCGCGCAAGGCCAGGCAATGCTGGCGGTGAAAGAGGGGGAAGTATGGCGAAAGACTGGCTTGAGCTACGTCAGCATGCAGAAACGGGTATCGAAACGATTAAGGCGCACTTTGAAGGGCACGCCTTCGATCCGCACTGGCACGACAGTTATCTGGTGGGGATTACTCTCTCCGGCACGCAGCAGTTTCACTGCCGTCGCGAGCGTTATCATAGCCGTCCGGGCGATGCGTTTCTGCTGGAGCCGGGGGAGATCCACGACGGCGATGCGCCCGTAGAAGGCGGCTTTACCTACCTGACCTTTTATCTGGATGAACGATGGCTGACTAACACCCTGCAGGGGTTGTATGAATCTACGCCTGGCAGCTATTCGCTGCACTTTCCGCAGACGCTGACGCGCGAGCCACATCTGGCGCTCGCCATCGGTGAAACGTTCTCGAGCCTGCATAACGATGAGATGAAAATCGTGCAGCAGAGCAGCATGGATACCCTGCTGGCGCAAATCACCGCCCACTGCCACTGGCGTAAAAAAGTCCCTTCCCAGATACAAAGTGCCGCTATCGCTCACCGGGCGAGAGATTATCTCTTCGCGCATATGGGCGAAAATATCGGTTTAACCGATCTGGCACGTGAAACAGGCACTGACCGTTTTACTTTGACGCGCAGCTTTAAACGCGAGTTCCACCTGGCCCCACACGCCTGGCTTATCCAGCTGCGTCTGGCGAAAGCGCGTCAGCGTCTGGCACAGGGCGAGCAGCCGGTTGATGTAGCCGCGGCGCTGGGCTTTTCCGATCAAAGTCATCTGGGACGCTGGTTCCAGCGAGCCTATCGCATCACGCCTGCCCACTACCGGCGTTTGTGCACAAACCTTCCAGATCTTTCTAAAAAATAGCGGCACAGTCAGAGCTCTATAATAAGGAGCCACCTGTGAATTTAATGCCATTTCTGCTATTTGCTTTCGTCGCCTCGATTACCCCCGGGCCGACCAATATTCTAGTGTTTACACATAGCCAGCAACATGGCGTTAAATCCACGCTTCCTGCGCTGGTGAGCGCCTGCGCTGCGGCCAGCGCGATTGTCCTGATCTCCGGTGCCGGAGCCGGGGAGATCCTGCGCCAGTCTCCGCTGATACGACAGCTGATGAGCTGGGCCGGGGTGCTCTGGCTAAGCTGGATGAGCTGGCAGTTGTTTCGCGCGCCGGCGACTGATATTTCCGGACGCTCGCCTGTGCGGTTTACCCCGCGAGCGGCTGCGCTGCTGCAGGTGGTGAATCCCAAAACCTGGATGATGGCGCTGGCGGTGGTCACGCTTTTTGCCCCGGCCGGGCGGAATGGGTTGCACGATGTGGCGCTCATGGCCTTCTGGTTTTTACTGATTTCTATCGCCTGCCTGATGTGCTGGGCATGGCTGGGAAAGGCGGTGACCCGTCTCTTTCGCACCACCGTTGCGATGGTGCGCTTTCAGCAGCTGATGGCATTGTGCCTGTTTATTTCAGCCTGGGCGGGAATACTGGCTTAAGTGAGCGCCCCGCCTTTGCGGCACTGAGCAAAGTGCAGGATATCCTCTGCCAGGCGTTGTGCGGTATCGACATCGGCCTGGCTACGGTTGACCATCATACGGCTCAGGCACCCCTCCAGCACCAAATCCATCTGCTTTGCGACCATCGCCGGATCGTCCACTTCCAGGGTGGTAAGCAGCTCATGAGTAAAATCATGGGAAGCGCGCTTTTGCTGATCGGCCAACTGATGGATAGGGTGGTCTGGATCCGGGAAGAAGGTACAGGCGGCAATAAACAGACAGCCGGGATAGCGGTGATTACGCACGCACTCAGCGAGCGCGTTATAGCGCGCCAGCAATTTTTGCTCGGCGCTGAGCTCGTCGTTGAGCCGCAATTGCGTGCGCCAGGTATCGACCTGCTGGCTAAGATAGCGCAGCGCATCGTATAGCAACGCCTCTTTATCAGGCCAGAAGCGCATCAGCTCATCCAGCGGATAATCCACCCGTTCGGCGACCATCTCCAGCGTCGTGCTGGCTATTCCCTGGATCTCAAGTAATTGCAGGGTTTCTCCCAAAACATCTTCGCGTTGCATGATTATCTCCTCTGCATACCGTCGAACGTCCCGTCTACAGTGTCGTTTACGGTTGTCGATCGCGCAAATGTGCGCTGAAAGCCGTGGCATCCATAAATCCGGTCACTCTCTGGGCCGCCTGCTCCTCGCCCTCTCCGTTAAAGAACAGAATCGTCGGCAGGCCAAGCACGTTTAATCTCTTCAGCAGGGCCTTATCTTCTGCGTTATTGGCCGTCACGTTTGCCTGAAGCAGAACCGTCTCTTTTAGCGCATGTTGCACCTGCGGATCGCTAAAGGTGTATTTTTCGAACTCTTTGCAAGCCACGCACCAGTCTGCATAGAGATCGAGCATGACCGGTTTGCCGTTGGCCTGTGCCAGCGCGCGTTGCAGCTCATCTACATTGCGTACTGGCGTGAAGTTAAGGTGGGCCTGAGATTGCGTCACGTTGACGCCAAATGCCCAATCCTGCAGAGGACGTACGCTTACCAGCGCGGCGGCCAGAAGGAGGATTTGCACTACGCGCATCCATGCTTGTTTTGCTGACAAACTGGTAATAAAGGCCCACAAGAAGAAGGCGACGCCGAGCATCGACCAGAGACGTAATCCCCAGGCGTCGCCGACAACGCGCTCCAGCAGGAAAACCGGCAGCGCCAGGATCACAAACCCGAACGCGGTTTTCACCTGCGTCATCCAGGGACCGTTTTTAGGTAATAGTCGGTTGCCGAACAGGGTCACCAGGATCAGCGGCAATCCCATACCCAGCGCGTAGAGATAGAGCGTGCCGCCACCGAGCCACAAATTACCGCTCTGGGCGATATAGAGCAGAATCGCGCTCAGCGGGGCGGTCGTGCAGGGGGAGCAGATGAGCCCGGCGATAGCGCCCATGGCAAAAACGCCTCCCGCAGAGCCGCCCTGCTGGCGATTGCTCATTAACGTTAAGCGGGTTTGTAGCGATGAAGGCAATTGCAGGCTGAAGAGACCAAACATCGACAGCGCCAGCAAAGTAAAGAGCACCGAGAGGCCGATCAGAACGTACGGATGCTGAAGCGCAGCCTGGAACTGCAATCCCGCTGCAGCCACGACCAGACCAAGGGCGGTATACGTCAGGGCCATCCCCTGCACGTAGATAAATGCCAGCAGTAATGCCCGGCCCGTGGAGAGACGCGTTTTACCGCCAAGGACAATGCCCGAAATAAGCGGGTACATCGGCAATACGCAGGGCGTAAAGGCGATGCCAATGCCGATCAGCAGCGCCCACAGCGCGGAGAAGGGCAGCTCGCTTTTCGGCGCGGGGTCAGGCCCATTTGTGGCAGGTGCGGAAGGCGCAGAAGGCGCTAAGGCGGCAGCTTGCACCTCACTCAGCGGCACCACTTTGGTTTCGGGTGGATAACACAAACCGGCATCGGCACAGCCCTGGTAGGTGACGGTGAGGGTCGCCCCTTTCCCGGCCTGGTTAATGGTCACCGGTACGGTGAGCTGTTGCCGGTAGATCTCACTTTTACCGTAAAATTCATCTTCATGCCACTCCCCTGCGGGCAGCGTTGGCGCACCGATAGTGGCCTGAGCAGGGGTGATGCTGATCTGTTTGCGATAGAGGTAAAACCCCGGCTTCACACTCCAGTTCAGGTTCAGTTCATGTTGGTTTTGCTGAAAATCAAAAACGAACGCCTGGTCGGCAGGAACGAAGTTTGAACGGCCGGGTGCATCAAACAACCCGGCAAAAACTGAGGTGCTGCACAGCAGCAGGATCAGCGTAAGGAAGCGTTGAGCCATGATAGATAATCGTTATCACCGTGGGAGACTGGCAACACCAGTAACTCCGGGGTCTGGTAAGGGTGGTGAGACTTAAGACAATCGAGGAGCGCCTGCTGGAGTGAGACTCGGGATTTCAGCAGCATCTGCACTTCGTACTCATGCTCCAGCTTGCCCTCCCAGTAATAGAGCGAGGTGGCGCCAGGCAGAATAGTCACGCAGGCGGCAAGCTTTTCAGCCAGGACTTTAGCGGCCAGATCCTGGGCAGTGGCTTCATCGGGTGCGGTGCAGAGAACAACAACAGCGTCAGACATGTTCACAGGTCGACCTCGTTATCGCGAAAAAAACCACTATAGCATGCCGGGCAGTGAAGAATTGATGAATCGGGCCGCTAAGCGGCCCGACTTTAATGATTTTTACAGCGAAAAGCCTTTTACAACAGCATGCCGCCGAAGATGAAACCGAGGATGACGCAGAGGGAAATCGCCACCACACCCGGGATGAGGAAGGCATGGTTAAATACATATTTACCGATACGTGTAGAGCCTGTGTCATCCATCTCTACCGCCGCCAGCAGGGTGGGATAGGTCGGGAGGACGAACAGCGCAGACACGGCGGCGAAAGAGGCGATAGCGGTCAGCGGAGTAACGCCCAGCATCAGCGCCGCGGGCATCAGGGCTTTGGTGGTTGCCGCCTGGGAGTAAAGCAGGGTGGCGGCGAAGAACAGAACGACCGCCAGCAGCCATGGATAGCTATGTAACAGATCGCCCGCTACGGTCTGGATATCACTGATGTGGGCTTTGACAAAGGTGTCACCCAGCCAGGCCACGCCCAGTACGCATACGCAGGCGCTCATCCCTGATTTGAAGGTGCTGGCATTGAGCACTTCGCTGGTATCGATTTTACAGGTAATGCTGATAAGCGTGGCGATGGTCAGCATAAAGACCACAATCGCTTCGTTACGTGGCAGTACCGGATTCTCAATCAGACCTACGGTATCGCTGATGGCAGTAGCGTAGAACATCACCGCCACGATCCCGATCAGGAACAGCAGTACGGAACGTTTTGCGTGCGGCTTCAGTTCGAAAACCTGGCTCCCGCGCAGTTTGACTTCCCCCTTCGCCAGGCGCTCCTGGTAAACCGGATCGTCTTTCAGTTCGGCGCCGAGGAAGTTACAGAGGACGGCGGTGATCATCACGGCGATCAGCGTCACCGGAATACAGATCGCCAGCAGGGTGAGATAGCTGACGCCCATTGGTTCAAGGATACCCGCGAAGAAGACCACCGCAGCGGAGATGGGTGATGCGGTGATCGCAATCTGAGACGCCACCACAGCAATGGAGAGCGGGCGAGACGGACGAATCCCTTGCTCTTTTGCCACTTCGGTAATAACGGGCAGGGTGGAAAAAGCGGTATGGCCCGTGCCGGCGAGAATGGTCATAAACCAGGTGACCAGCGGTGCCAGGAAGGTAATGTATTTTGGATGGCGGCGCAGCATACGCTCGGCGAGGCTTACCAGGTAGTCCATCCCACCGGCCACCTGCATGGCAGCAATGGCGGCGATAACGGCCATGATGATTTCAATGACGTCAAAGGGAATTGCGCCGGGTTTGATTTGAAAAATGAGGGTAAGAACAAGGACGCCGAGCCCACCGGCGAAACCGATACCGATCCCTCCAAGCCTTGCGCCAAGGTATATCGCCAACAGCACGATGACGAGTTCTGCTCCAAACATAGGTGCCTTCCTTGTTTATTAACAAGTTGATATTGAATTGTTGTGGTTTGGTAAACCCCAAAAAGAAAAAAGGCACGTCAATTGACGTGCCTTCATGAATTTTAACCTGAACTGTTATTGTTCACTTTCATCAGTATATCTTTTCGCTTTGTAGGCCGGGTGCATTAAGTTTTGCGCCGAGAAGATATCATCCAGTTCGGCTTCTGTCAGCAAGCCACGCTCAAGTACGACCTCTCGCACGCTCTTACCTGTTTCAGCACAAATCTTACCGACGATATCGCCGTTATGGTGGCCAATGAACGGGTTGAGGTAGGTCACGATGCCGATGGAGTTATAGACGTAGCTTTCACATACCGCTTTGTTGGCGGTAATGCCGTTAATGCATTTTTCCAGCAGGTTATAACAGGCGTTGGTCAGAATATGAATGGACTCAAACATCGCCTGGCCGATGACCGGCTCCATTACGTTCAGCTGCAACTGACCTGCTTCAGAGGCCATGGTAACGGTGATGTCATTACCGATCACTTTGAAGCAGACCTGGTTAACCACCTCTGGCACCACCGGGTTCACTTTAGCCGGCATGATAGAGGAGCCAGCCTGCAACTCTGGCAGGTTGATCTCATTCAGGCCAGCACGCGGGCCGGAAGAGAGCAGGCGCAGGTCATTACAAATTTTAGACAGCTTAACGGCCAGACGCTTCAGGGCGCTATGCACCATGACGTAGGCGCCGCAGTCGGAGGTAGCTTCAATCAGATCTTCTGCCGGGCTGACCGCAAGGTTGGAGACTTCTGCCAGCTTCTGTACCGCCAGCTGCTGGTAGCCATCCGGCGTATTCAGGCGTGTACCGATAGCGGTGGCGCCCAGGTTCACTTCCAGCAGCAGCTCGGAAGTGCGCATCAGGTTTTTGGTCTCTTCGTTCAGCAGCACGTTAAATGCGTGGAATTCCTGGCCGAGGGTCATTGGCACCGCGTCTTGCAGCTGGGTGCGACCCATTTTCAGAATGTCCTGGAACTCGACCGCTTTGTTCTGGAAACCTTCGCCCAGTTGATTAATGGCATCCACCAGTTTCACCACAGAGGCGTAGACCGCAATACGGAAGCCGGTAGGGTAGGCATCGTTGGTGGACTGGCATTTGTTAACGTGGTCGTTCGGATTCAGGTACTGGTACTCACCTTTCTGGTGACCCATCAGCTCCAGGCCGATGTTGGCCAGTACCTCGTTAGTATTCATATTAACGGAAGTGCCCGCGCCGCCCTGGTAGACGTCCACCGGGAATTGGTCCATGCACTTGCCGTTGTTCAGCACCTCATCGCAGGCGGCGATGATCGCGTTTGCAACGCTTTTAGGAATGGTTTGCAGCTCTTTATTTGCCAGCGCTGCCGCTTTCTTCACCATTACCATGCCGCGTACAAACTCAGGGATATCACTGATTTTGCTGTTGCTGATGTAGAAGTTTTCAATCGCTCTCAGAGTATGAATACCGTAATAGGCATCCGCTGGAACTTCCCTGGTACCCAACAAATCTTCTTCGATACGAATGTTGTTTAACATGTGAACCTTCTTTTCAAGCTGCCGATTGATTGCACTAAACACACAGTATATCTGTGGTTATGTCTATTTACTGACCGACGATTATCCCAATGAGCGACCAGATATCCGAGATCATATGCTGATGATAGCGAAATGCCGTAATCTGGATCACTTATTATCGACCCTGTTGCATGATAATTATCAATTTGTGAAATGAGTCACCGCTTTAATGTTTCCAAAAAAAATATCCGTGCAAACCGATTGAATTTTGGCTAACCGCCCTCATTTCGAACAGACGCGAATCGCGAAAATGTTCAGACAGGGGCCACAGGGCCTCTGCCACACAGGAGAAGCCAGTGCGCTGGATACCGTTAGTTGCTATTTTTCTTTATGTTTATATTGAGATTTCGATTTTTATTCAGGTCGCCCACGTCTTTGGCGTCCTGCTGACCCTGATTCTCGTCATCTTTACGTCGGTGATTGGGATGTCTCTGGTACGGAACCAGGGTTTCAAAAATTTCCTGTTAATGCAGCAAAAGATGGCCGCAGGCGAGAGTCCGGCGGCAGAAATGATCAAAAGCGTCTCGCTGATTATTGCGGGCCTGCTGCTGTTACTGCCCGGATTTTTCACCGATTTCCTGGGGCTGCTACTGTTGCTGCCGCCGGTGCAAAAACATCTGACCATGAAGCTGATGCCGCACCTGCGCTTTAATCGTATGCCGGGTGGTGGCTTTAGCGCGGGGACGGGCGGGGGCGAAACCTTTGACGGTGAGTATCATCGCAAGGACGATGAGCGCGATCGTCTTGACCATAAAGACGACCGCTAAGAAAAGCGCCCGGCATTGCCGGGCGCTTTTTTATGCTGTGCGGCCGCGCGCGGGTAAAAAGCACCACAGCCCCGCCAGCATGACAATGGCATACAAACTCTTCCAGCCCACCATCGCCAGCAACAACAGACAGAGCACGCCGCCCACAACCGCCAACGCCTTATAACGTCCTTTCAGCAGCCGCGCGCCTGCCAGCATACAGAGCAGGTAGATCATAATGAAGATACCGTTGGCATAGACGATAAGGGCATCCAGATTAATGTTAAGCCAGTAGATGCCCAGCGTACTCAGCACACAGCAGCCCAGTACGGCATTAAGGGCATTCAGCGGTAGATGACGCTGAGAAAGTCTTGCCAGCGGGCTGGTGGGTTTGTAGAGCGCCTGCGACCAGACCAGACGCGCAAAACTCTGAATGTAGATATTTAGACTGGCAAAGCAGGCCAGATAGCCAATCACGCAGGCGACCCACAACGCTTTTGTGCCAAACAACTGCACCACAATACCGGGCAGCGACGCCGCCGCCGCTTTATCTTCCCCAAAGGCGTTGAAGTGCAACACCAGCACCGTACAGGCCCAGTAGACCGTGCCGGCCAACAGCAGGCCGATCATCAGTGCGCGCGGGAAATCTCGCTCGGGCTGTTTAAACTCTGACGCCAGGTGCGCAAAGGCTTCCAGCCCGACAAAACACCAGAACATCACCGACAATGCGGCAAACAGCGGGGGCAATTCCACTTCGCCGATGGATGGGAAGGGGATTTCGTGCAGCTGGATATTGCCCGCCCACCAGATAGCGACAATCAACGCCACAATAAGCAGCGCAATCAACGTTTGTAAGTTAGCGCTGGAGCTGGCACCCCGTGAACCCACCCACCAGACAATCGCCAGCGTCCCCAGCTCGGCAAACAGCAACTGCTCATCGTGCCAGCCAAAGAGCGCCTGACCGAAACCAGCGGCAATGTGCAACGCAGCGGGCAGACCTACCGGAATCACGGATAAGAATAGCCACCCCGTTACCCGTTCAAGACGAGGGCCAAACGCCATGCCGACAAAATGCGCTACGCCGCCGGCGCTGGGAAAGTGACGACCCAGAATCGCAAAGACAATCGCCACCGGGAACACCAGCACGATTAAGAGCGGCCACGCCCACAGGCTATTATCGCCTGCAACCAGCGCCGTAAGAGCGGGTACGGCAAAGACGCCTGTTCCTAATAAAGAGGTCGAGAGCAAGCCGACGCCTTGCGCCAGGCCCAACTCCTGTTTGAGTCCACTCATCTACTTCGTCCTGCCACCATCAAAAGAGAGGCGATGGTAACACTTTCGCAAATTTTTTTTCGACTCCCCCTTGAAGGGGGAAAAACCTATCCCCATCTCTCAGGGCACTAGCCGGAAAACCGGATACGGGCCGGCGTCATCCATAACTGATAAAGACTTTCTCAAAGGAGAGCTATCAATGAGTATTCGTCCGTTACATGATCGTGTGATCGTCAAACGTAAAGAAGTTGAAACCAAGTCTGCAGGCGGCATCGTTCTGACCGGTTCTGCAGCAGCAAAATCAACGCGTGGCGAAATCATCGCTGTCGGTAAGGGCCGCATCCTGGAAAACGGAACTGTGCAGCCACTGGACGTTAAAGTTGGTGACATCGTCATTTTCAACGATGGCTACGGCGTGAAATCCGAGAAGATCGACAATGAAGAAGTGTTGATCATGTCCGAAAGCGACATTCTGGCAATTGTTGAAGCGTAATTTACGCACGAAACTGTACGAATTTGAGGAAATAAGAACATGGCAGCTAAAGACGTAAAATTCGGTAACGACGCTCGTGTTAAAATGCTCCGCGGCGTGAACGTACTGGCAGATGCAGTTAAAGTCACTCTGGGCCCGAAAGGTCGTAACGTAGTGCTGGATAAATCCTTCGGCGCGCCAACCATCACTAAAGATGGTGTTTCTGTTGCACGTGAAATCGAGCTGGAAGACAAGTTCGAAAACATGGGCGCGCAGATGGTGAAAGAAGTTGCCTCTAAAGCGAACGACGCTGCAGGCGACGGTACCACCACCGCGACCGTACTGGCGCAGGCTATCATCACTGAAGGTCTGAAAGCCGTAGCTGCGGGTATGAACCCAATGGATCTGAAACGTGGTATCGATAAAGCTGTCGCTTCCGCTGTTGAAGAACTGAAAGCGCTCTCCGTACCGTGCTCTGACTCTAAAGCGATTGCTCAGGTTGGTACCATCTCCGCTAACTCCGACGAAACCGTAGGTAAACTGATCGCAGAAGCGATGGACAAAGTCGGTAAAGAAGGCGTTATCACCGTTGAAGACGGTACCGGTCTGGAAGACGAACTGGACGTGGTTGAAGGTATGCAGTTCGACCGCGGTTACCTGTCCCCATACTTCATCAACAAGCCAGAAACTGGCGCTGTTGAACTGGAAAGCCCGTTCATTCTGCTGGCTGACAAGAAAATCTCCAACATCCGCGAAATGCTGCCAGTGCTGGAAGCCGTTGCGAAAGCAGGCAAGCCGCTGCTTATCATTGCTGAAGACGTTGAAGGCGAAGCGCTGGCGACCCTGGTGGTTAACACCATGCGTGGCATCGTGAAAGTGGCTGCGGTTAAAGCACCTGGCTTCGGCGATCGCCGTAAAGCGATGCTGCAGGATATCGCTACCCTGACCGGCGGTACCGTTATCTCTGAAGAGATCGGTATGGAGCTGGAAAAAGCGACCCTGGAAGATCTGGGTCAGGCTAAACGTGTTGTGATCAACAAAGACACCACCACCATCATTGATGGCGTGGGTGAAGAAGCTGCGATTCAGGGCCGTGTTGGTCAGATCCGTAAGCAGATCGAAGAAGCGACTTCTGATTACGACCGTGAAAAACTGCAGGAGCGCGTAGCGAAACTGGCAGGCGGCGTTGCAGTAATCAAAGTGGGTGCTGCGACCGAAGTTGAAATGAAAGAGAAAAAAGCACGTGTTGATGATGCTCTGCATGCAACCCGCGCTGCAGTAGAAGAAGGCGTTGTTGCTGGTGGTGGTGTAGCGCTGGTGCGCGTTGCCGCTAAACTGGCTAACCTGACTGCTCAGAACGAAGATCAGAACGTGGGTATCAAAGTTGCGCTGCGCGCAATGGAAGCACCTCTGCGTCAGATCGTGTCTAACGCCGGTGAAGAACCGTCTGTTGTGACTAACAACGTGAAAGCGGGCGAAGGTAACTACGGTTACAACGCAGCTACTGAAGAATACGGCAACATGATCGACTTCGGTATTCTGGACCCAACCAAAGTGACCCGTTCTGCGCTGCAGTACGCGGCCTCTGTTGCTGGCCTGATGATCACCACCGAGTGCATGGTGACTGACCTGCCGAAAAGCGACGCGCCTGACTTAGGTGCTGCTGGCGGTATGGGCGGCATGGGTGGTATGGGCGGCATGATGTAATTGCCCTGCACCTCGCAGAAATGAAGAAACCCCCAGTCAGAAATGGCTGGGGGTTTTTCTTTTGGTCATCTTTTTAGTATAAGGTTTACACAGGGCAACGGTTGTCCATCTTATTAAAATCGAGGAATAACATGCGCGTAAAAGTCTGTGCAGGGATCGTAGGGGCAGCGTTGCTGCTGGCGGGTTGCAGTTCCGGTAATGAGTTATCTGCGGGTGGGCAGAATGTCCGCTTCGTAGAAGATAAACCCGGGAGTGAATGTCAGCTGTTGGGCACGGCCAATGGCAAACAGAGCAACTGGCTTTCTGGGCAGCACGGGGAAGAGGGCGGCTCAATGCGTGGTGCGGCGAATGCGCTGCGTAACCAGGCAGCTGCAATGGGCGGTAACGTGATTTATGGCGTGAGCAGCCCGACGCAGGGGATGTTATCAAGCTTTGTCCCGACGGCCAGTGAGATGAACGGCCAGGTGTATAAGTGCCCGAACTGATATTATCGGAGCAAAAGCATTAATATCTTGTCTGGACGCTCTGGTTCGCCCTCTCATAAATGAGAGGGAAACCTGAGCAAACGGAGGGAAAGATTACCGTTTTCTACATCCTTGTAGACGCTCAAATTCTTATGCGTTGAGCATCGCCGCCTTCACTTCCACACAGAAATCATGCAGAGGCTGCATGCACTCCTCCATGGTAAGAAGCTGGTTTGGTTCTGACGGAATGATTTTGGCAAAAGTCTGGCATATCGGATGCTGTTCCTGAAGGGCTTTCACGCCAGGCGACATCACCGCAACCCGGTGAAGAATACTCTGCAATTGCTCCGTATTAGGTTCGGCCTCTGTCTTAAGGATGGTACCCGCCAATATTTTTTTGCACTCTTCATGTTCAAAGCAAAACAGAACGGCAATATAGTGCGTGAACAAATCTAGCTTCCATTTCTCATGTTCAACTTTTCGGAAGTTAAGATTAGTCATATCTGACAGATCAACAAAATACAGCATGACAAAATCAAGCAATGAAGTAACCAGTTGTATGGTTTGCTTGTCATTTGTTGTATTGAGCGATTGTTGAATAGCGAAGACGATAAACTCAATTTGAGTATCATCTATTTCAATACACTCGATTTGTTCATTTTGCAACATAGCGACGAGCTCGAATTTTTCATCTTTCTGCTTCGGCGCCATAGACATAATGACTTTAGAAATGTCCGGGTTATTGACTTCCATGACATCAATATTGGGGACGTTAGCCATCAAACTGTCTCTTTCAGCGATAAGCTTTTCTTTATAACTTTCCCCACGCTCAGCGAGGCGCTGCGATACTTTTGCTATACGAAAGCGTAGGATCAAAAGTAAATCGATCAACTGATTCAACTGGAAAAAGAAAGTATGTTCAACATTATCGATATCTCTGATTTTGAACGCCATGAGGGCAAAGCGTTCATTGCTTTTAATCGATCCTGTATTAATCCCTTTGAATCGCCACGGGTTTAACAGACACCTCAGAGTCATTTAAGATGACTTAAAGAGAGGTGCCCATGAGCGGTAAGCGTTATCCCGAAGAGTTTAAAATTGAAGCGGTAAAACAGGTTGTTGATCGCGGCCATTCTGTTTCCAGCGTGGCAACACGTCTCGGTATCACCACCCACAGTCTTTATGCCTGGATAAAGGCATATGGCCCGGATTCCTCAACCAATAAAGTCCAGTCAGACGCTCAGGCTGAGATCCGACGCCTCCAGAAAGAGCTGAAGCGGGTTACCGACGAACGGGACATATTAAAAAAAGCCGCGGCGTACTTCGCAAAGCTGTCCGACTGAGGTACGCCTTTATCCGTGACAACACCTATTGCTGGCCTGTCCGACTGCTTTGTCGGGTGCTGGATGTGCATCCGAGTGGTTTTTACGCCTGGCTTCAGCAGCCGGATTCACGGCGGCATCATGCTGACCTGAGGCTGACGGGGCTGATAAAGCAGTTCTGGCTGGAGTCGGGTTGCGTTTATGGTTATCGCAAGATCCACCTCGACCTGCGGGATACCGGACAACAGTGCGGAGTTAACCGTGTCTGGCGACTGATGAAGCGTGCCGGGATAAGGGCTCAGGTCGGGTACCGTAGCCCACGGGCACGTAAGGGTGAAACCAGCATCGTGACGCCCAACAGGCTCCAGCGGCAGTTCAACCCGGAAGCACCGGATGAGCGTTGGGTAACGGACATCACCTACATCCGGACTCACGAAGGCTGGCTGTATCTGGCTGTGGTTGTTGACCTGTTCTCGCGCAAAGTTATTGGCTGGTCAATGCAGCCCCGGATGACAAAGGATATTGTCCTGAATGCACTTCTGATGGCCGTGTGGCGACGTAATCCTCAAAAGCAGGTGCTGGTTCATTCTGATCAAGGCAGTCAGTACACAAGCTATGAGTGGCAGTCGTTCCTGAAATCACACGGGCTGGAGGGCAGTATGAGCCGTCGCGGTAACTGTCATGACAACGCAGTCGCAGAAAGTTTTTTCCAGCTACTGAAACGTGAACGGATAAAGAAAAAGATCTACGGAACGCGAGAAGAAGCTCGCGGTGATATTTTTGATTACATCGAAATGTTTTATAACAGTAAGCGTCGGCATGGTTCGAGTGATCATATGCCACCAACTGAATACGAAAAACAATATTATCAGCGGCTCGGAAGTGTCTAGATTATCTGTGGCGATTCAGTTATGGACAATAACGCAGCGCCTTCAGGCTCTTCGGGCGTGATTTTGAAATTACCGAAATGGGTTATAGTACTTTTTGTTATTTTGATAGTCGCTGAGCTAATTTCCCTCATTATCAAACATTTTAAAATGTTATTTTAAGCTTATGGATATTTTAAGTTTAGAATTAGAGGGATTTGGAGTCTTGTCCGGATAGAAAGGGATACCCGGACAACTATGATTTTAATGTTGCTTAAGGCCTAGATCGAGTGTCGTCTTACTAGGCTCTCCGCCTATTTCTCGCGTCAATTTGGGTACCAGATACCCAGAGATACTGGCCATCAACTCGCGCATTATCGCCCGCGCTTCACTATCACTCACCATAAAATGAGCCCCTCCCTGAACCTTGTCCAAAACATGGAGATAGTAAGGGATGATTCCGGCATCAAACAGTTTGTTGCTTAGGGCCGCTAGCGTAAACGCGTTATCATTGACACCACGCAACAAGACGCTCTGGTTGAGCAGTGTCACACCCGCTTTTCTTAGCCGTGCCATTGCTTGACTGAATTCTTCATCAATCTCATTGCCGTGGTTTATATGGTTCACGAGCAAGATCTGTAACGATGAGGCTGTAAAGCGGGCAACTAGCGGTTCTGTAATACGTGCCGGGATAACAATCGGCAAACGGCTATGAATCCGCAGCCGCTTAATATGTGGAATGCTCTCAAGCTGCGTCATCAGCCAATCCAGCTCATGGTCTTTCGCCATAAGCGGATCGCCGCCGGAGAAAATAATCTCATCCAGCTCCGGATGCTGGGTAATGTAATCCAGTGCACCTTGCCAGTTGCGCTTGTTGCCCTGATTATCAGCGTAAGGGAAGTGGCGACGGAAACAGTAGCGACAATTTACCGCGCAACCTCCTTTTACAAGCAGCAAAGCCCGATTGCGGTATTTGTGCAGCAAACCCGGCACGACGCTGTTCTGCTCGTCGAGGGGATCGGTGCTATATCCCGGGGTAGAAATAAACTCTTCTTGAGAAGTAAGTACCTGTCTTAAAAGAGGATCGTTAGGATTGCCTTTCTCCATTCGCGCAACAAACGCGCGGGGGACACGCAGCGCAAAGAGGCGTCTTGCCTCTCTACCTGCAAGCAATGTTTCATCGGCGTCCAAATCTAAAAGACGAAGCAGTTCATCAGGACTGGTGATTACATCGGCAAGTTGCGATAACCAATCTTCTCTGGATGGGGTATTTAGGGTTACAATATGCGCCATTTTGTGGCTTAGCTACCAATTAACAATTTCAGAGGGCCTTATGGCGACTTACTATAGCAACGATTTTCGTGCCGGTCTCAAAATCATGATGGACGGCGAACCGTACGCGGTTGAAGCCAGTGAATTCGTTAAACCCGGCAAAGGTCAGGCATTCGCACGTGTTAAACTGCGCCGCCTGCTGACGGGTACCCGTGTTGAGAAAACCTTCAAATCCACCGACTCTGCAGAAGGCGCAGATGTTGTCGATATGAACCTGACTTACCTGTACAACGATGGTGAGTTCTGGCACTTCATGAACAACGAAACCTTCGAGCAGCTGTCCGCTGATGCAAAAGCTATCGGTGATAACGGCAAATGGCTGCTGGATCAGGCTGAGTGCATCGTGACCCTGTGGAATGGCCAGCCAATCGCTGTCACTCCGCCGAACTTCGTTGAACTGGAAATTATCGAAACCGATCCAGGCCTGAAAGGTGATACCGCAGGTACAGGTGGCAAACCCGCTACGCTGTCTACTGGCGCAGTGGTTAAGGTTCCGCTGTTCGTACAGATCGGTGAAGTTATTAAAGTGGATACCCGCTCTGGCGAGTACGTATCCCGCGTCAAGTAATGCACTCTTGATCGAAGGCGCAGCGTTTGCTGCGCCTGATTTTTTTGAGGTTCAGGGAAGATGAAACGTAAAATCGCTCTCGTCTTGATGATGACTATCGCAGGCACTTTGCTGTGCGGATGCAATACCGCGCGCGGTGTTGGTGAGGATATTCAGGGCCTGGGCCACATCATTTCTCGCGCTGCCAGTTAATCTCTTCTCATTTATTCCTAAAAATTTTCCCTTTTCCGTCGAATGGCGCGATTTTGGCTATGCTTAAGTGGCTATACAAAAATAACTTTGGCTTAAAAAGGAAGAAATTATGGTTAAGAAAACAATTGCAGCGATCTTTTCTGTTCTGGTGCTTTCATCAGTTTTAACCGCCTGTAATACCACCCGTGGGGTTGGTGAGGATATTTCTGACGGTGGCAGCGCAATCTCTGGCGCCGCAACGAAAGCACAACAGTAATGCTGAACGGTACGGGGCTTCAGGTCACCGTACCGTCCAGTTGATGTTCAGGTAGTGATAAAAACGGCGAATACCGCGTATCCATATGTAGTTTCATACGAATATTTCGTTTGTAGGTGTACACGGTTTTGCCGTTAATACTCAGCTTGCTGGCAATCTTTTGATTACTGTCCCCCTCCATCCATAGCGATAACACTCTCTCTTCCTGTTTGGTCAATAATGGCGTCGCCATATACGCAGGCTCACATACTTCGTGAGTGGTGAGCGCGTCGTTAATGGTTTCGGATAGGGTGTCCAGAGCCGTGTTTTTTTGTAATGATGCCCAAACTGGGAAGCGCTGCATAAATGCAGACATCTCTGGCGCTTCGCCCGTATGCAAAGAGATAAAAGGAACATTTTCACTGGCCGCCATCAGAGGAGAGAGCTGCTCAAGATGGTGTATATCTGACTGAAAACCGTTTAAATCAGCAATAACCAGTGCCGGTTTCCACTGCAAGATATGCTCTTTGGCAAGAAAGAGGTTATTAAGACTGGTAACTAACAGGGAGTGTGGAAACAGCCCTGAATGATTGAGCCACTCTTCTAGCCCGGTGCGGGTGAAGTGACATCGGTCAATCAAAAGTATTTTGAACATATTATTTTCGCAATCGGTAAGAGGTGGCTACGATCTGCTCTCGGCAAGCCCCCCATCATAGGGAAATCCGATGAGTGGTAAATGCCTGAACTTCGTAGCTAACAGCGCCTATTTCTTGCTTTTAAGCTCTCATTTATTCGCTGAATAAATATATTGAATTGTGAACCCATGCTCTTCACAATGAGAATGACCTACCTTTATGGGACGACCCATAAAGGCTTTCGCATCGGGGACGGCCCCATACTGTTTTCTAAGTTAAGGAGCCCCTATGTCCTGGATTATTCTTTTTATTGCCGGCTTGCTGGAAGTGGTATGGGCCATTGGCCTGAAATATACCCATGGTTTTACCCGCCTGACTCCAAGCATCATCACTGTCTCCGCCATGATTATCAGTATTGTTTTGCTCTCCTGGGCGATGCGTTCGCTACCGGTAGGGACGGCCTACGCGGTGTGGACGGGTATCGGCGCGGTGGGCGCTGCTATCACAGGGATTTTGCTTCTGGGCGAGTCAGCGAGCCTGGCACGAATTGCCAGCCTCGCGTTGATCGTTGCCGGAATCATTGGGCTAAAACTCAGCACCCATTAGTGTGGCTGTTCAATCCACATTAATTTGCTGACGTCGAAACCCTGACGGGTCGCAACATCGAGGAGCTGCTGTTTCATCTCTGCCGTGACCGTTGGCGTACGAGACAGCAGCCAAAGATAGTTGCGATCCGGTCCGCATATCAGCGCATGCTGATAGTCTCGATCCAGTCCAATGACATTATACCCACCATAGAAGGGGCCAATGAAAGAGACTTTCAGCGCCCCTCTGCTCGGCGAGCCAGTAAAATAAGCTTTCCCTTTCACCTGCTGCCACATTCCACGCTCAGCGTTATAGCCCCGGTTGATGACCTGGATACCGCCGTCGCGCATCGGGCTATAGTTTGCCGTTACTTTCTCTAATCCGCGTTCAAAACGGTGGTCGTAGCGGGCGATCTCATACCAGGTACCCAGGAAACGTTGGGCGTTAAAATTATTCACGACGGTGACGCCAGGCGGCGGGGTAGGGGTACTACAGGCAACAACCAGAAACGCAGCGGCAATAGCAGCGAAAGCAGGCAGGATGCGCATAGAGATGTCCTGAGAGGTTTTTTGTTAAGTGTAGAACCTGGCGAGAAATTTGCTCTCCTGCCGCGACAGGAGAGCGAGGATAATTACATAAATACGACAGCCACCAGCGTGACAACGGTCAGGATCGCCGCCAGACCATAAAATACCCACTTACCGTTTGGCACATGGATTTTCAGGTCGTGCATGGCATGATGGATACGGTGTAACCCACACCATAGCGGCAGAACGATCATCAGGAAGATGAAGACGCGACCGATGAAGCTGTGGGCAAAAGCGAGTACTCGCTCATAGCTCAGGGCATCACCGGGATACAGTCCCAGCGGCAG
Source organism: Leclercia pneumoniae (assembly GCF_017348915.1). Lineage (NCBI taxonomy): Bacteria > Pseudomonadati > Pseudomonadota > Gammaproteobacteria > Enterobacterales > Enterobacteriaceae > Leclercia > Leclercia pneumoniae. The sequence goes on from NZ_CP071383.1 coordinate 381,180, forward strand.
CATAATTCCCACCAGCAAGATGATCGCAGGCGCGATAATGGCGCACCACATGCCGCCTGCGCCAAATAGCCCCCAAAAGAGAGGTTCATCAGATCGTTTTGGATTTTGATTGATCATACTGGCCTCCTTACCAGAACAGGGCAACGCCAAGGATCACCACAGTCACAACGGCTGTGACTACCCAAAGCCCTTTGATCACAGGCTCTGGCCCCATTTTTTCGCCTTTGACGATAATATTGGCCGCTTTAGGCGCCAGCTCAAACCAGGTTTTGGTATGTAGCAGCGCGGCCGCCAGCACAATGATATTTAGCAGCACCACTATGGGGTTTTGCAGGAAACCCACAAATCCGGCCCAGGATTCCGGACCGTGCTTCAGGGCAAACAGGCCGTACATCAATTCAATGCTGAACCACACCGCGGGGACTGCCGTACCTTCGCGCAGCATGTAAAAGCGATAAAACGGCAGATTTTTCCACCAGGTGGACGGCACTGGCCGTATATAGGCTTTGCGTTTAGTCGTCATTACGCACTCCTTAGCGTGGTTTCAGGGTGGCGATAAGAAAGTCTTTCGAGCTTTCAACTTTACCCTGCTGGATAGCGGCGGCCGGGTCGACGTGCTTCGGACAGACTTCCGAGCAGTAACCCACAAACGTACAGGTCCAGACGCCGTTCTGGCCATTGAGCTGTGCCATACGCTCTTTTTTACCGCGATCGCGGCTGTCTTCGTTATAGCGGTGTGCCAGCGTGATGGCGGCCGGGCCGATGAACTCCGGGTTCAGGCCAAACTGTGGGCAAGCAGCGTAACAGAGGCCGCAGTTGATGCAGCCGGAGAATTGATGGTATTTCGCCATCTGTGCCGGCGTTTGCATATTCGGCCCCTGATCCGGGGTGCGTGGGTTACCAATGATGTACGGTTTAATTGCCTCCAGGCTTTCGATAAAGTGGGTCATATCGACAACCAGGTCGCGCTCGATCGGGAAGTTGCCCAGGGCTTCTACCTTGAGGCCTTTAGGGTAATCTCGCAGGAAGGTTTTACAGGCAAGCTTCGGCACTTTATTGACCATCATGCCGCATGAACCGCAAATCGCCATGCGACATGACCAGCGGTAGCTCAGGTCCGGGGCCAGATTATCTTTTATGTAACCGAGCGCATCCAGCAGGGAGGTTTGCTCGTCATAGGGCACTTCATAGAAAGCGCTGTGTGGTGCGGAATCCACTTCCGGGTTGTAGCGCACCACTTCAACTTTCAGCGTTTGCATCTCAGCCATTCGCCGTCTCCTTCTTATCGGCTGCTTCCGCTTCTGCACCGTACACACGCTTCGCCGGTGGCAGCGTAGTAATCTTCACATCGCTATAGTCCAGACGCGTTGTGCCGTCTGCATCGCGATAAGCGAGGGTATGCTTGAGGAAATTGACATCGTCGCGCTCGGTGCAGCCTTCATCCAGACGCTGATGCGCGCCGCGTGACTCTTTGCGCGCCATTGCAGAGTGAGCCATACATTCGGCTACGTTCAGGCCGTGGCCCAGCTCGATGGTGTACAGCAGGTCGGTATTGAACACGCTGGAGGTGTCGGTAATACGTACGCGTTTAAAACGCTCCTGGAGCTCCGCCAGCTTGTCGATGGTTTTCTGCATGAGCTCAGGTGTACGGTAGATGCCGCAGCCCTCTTCCATGGAGAGGCCCATCTCATCGCGGATCTTCGCCCAGTTTTCACTGCCTTCCTGGTTAACGAGCGCTTTCAGGCGTTTTTCGACATCCGCAGCCTGTGCATCCAGCGCGGCACTATTGGCCTCGCCTGAGGTTGCTGCTCGCGCCATCGCTTTTTCGCCTGCCATGCGGCCAAAGACTACCAGTTCGGCCAGCGAGTTGGACCCCAGACGGTTTGCCCCGTGCAGGCCTACAGAAGAGCATTCGCCCACGGCAAACAGCCCCTGAATACGGGTTTCACACTGCTGATCGGTTTCAATGCCGCCCATGGTGTAGTGTGCTGTCGGGCGTACTGGGATGGGCTCTTTCACGGGGTCCACGCCCACGTAGGCTTTCGCCAGTTCACAAATGAACGGTAGGCGTTCAAGTAACTTTTTCTCGCCCAGGTGACGAAGATCCAGCCAGACCACATCGCCGCGCGGCGTCGGAACCGTGTTGCCTTTACGCCACTCGTGCCAGAATGCCTGAGACACCTTATCGCGTGGGCCAAGCTCCATATATTTATTCTTCGGCTCGCCGAGTGGAGTCTCAGGGCCCATGCCGTAGTCTTGCAAATAACGGTAGCCATCTTTATTGATCAGGATCCCGCCTTCACCGCGGCAACCCTCCGTCATCAAAATGCCCGAACCCGGCAGGCCGGTAGGGTGATATTGCACAAATTCCATGTCACGCAGCGGCACGCCGTGGCTGAGCGCCATACCCATGCCATCGCCGGTAACGATGCCGCCATTGGTGTTATAGCGATATACCCGGCCTGCACCCCCGGTCGCCATCACCACCGCATTCGCGCGGATCTGCACCAGCGTGCCTTCCATCATATTCATCGCCACCAGGCCGCGCGCTTGCCCGTCATCGACCAGAATATCCAGCACGAAGTGCTCATCGAAGCGGTGAATTTGTGGGAACTGGAGGGAGGTCTGGAAGAGGGTGTGAAGCATATGGAAGCCGGTCTTGTCGGCGGCAAACCAGGTGCGCTCAATCTTCATGCCACCAAAACGGCGCACATTGACGCTGCCGTCCGGGCGGCGGCTCCACGGGCAACCCCACTGTTCCAGTTGCGTCATCTCGGTTGGGCAATGATGTACGAAATAATCGACGACATCCTGCTCGCAAAGCCAGTCGCCCCCGGCGACGGTGTCGTGAAAATGGTACTCAAAGCTATCATGATCCTGCGCAACGGCGGCAGAACCGCCTTCCGCGGCAACCGTATGGCTGCGCATGGGATAAACTTTGGAAATCAGAGCGATTTTGGCGTTCGGATTGGCCTGCGCTGCAGCAATTGCAGCGCGTAATCCTGCTCCGCCAGCGCCAACGATGGCGAGATCGGCTTGAAAGGTTTGCACGACATTCCTCCAGATATTGTTATTTCGCATCACGGCGACCATCAAGAGGGTTCTTTTCCGAATGGGCGGATGCAAAAACGATTCCACTGCTCCTTTATGGGTAAAGCAGTATAGCCGCACAGACGTGAGGGAAATTTGACGTGTTCGATTTTTTTGCGGTTCTACCGCGCGATTTATCATCGTGATTGATGAATTGCGACACGCAATTAATGTCCTAAATAAAAAATGGCTATTTCACTGTGCAAAATTTGTCTCCGCTCGGGGTAACGAGTAGACTTCGTCCCCTTGTCTGAAATCGGAGAAAATCTCATGAGCGAAACGGCCACCTGGCAGCCGAGCGCATCCATCCCAAACCTGTTAAAACGCGCAGCAATTATGGCGGAAATTCGCCGTTTCTTTGCCGATCGCGGTGTGCTGGAGGTGGAGACGCCCTGCATGAGTCAGGCGACGGTGACTGATATTCATCTGGTCCCGTTTGAAACCCGTTTTGTTGGACCTGGCCACTCTCAGGGGATGAACCTCTATCTGATGACCAGCCCGGAATACCACATGAAGCGCTTGCTGGCGGCGGGTTGTGGCCCGGTATTCCAGCTATGTCGTAGTTTCCGTAATGAAGAGATGGGACGTCATCACAACCCTGAGTTCACCATGCTGGAGTGGTACCGTCCGCATTACGATATGTATCGCCTGATGAACGAGGTGGATGATCTGCTGCAGCAGGTTCTGGAGTGTGCAGAAGCCGAAACGCTCTCTTATCAGCAAGCATTCCAGCGCTATCTGGAGATTGATCCTCTTTCAGCGGATAAAACCCAGCTACGTGAAGTGGCAGCCAAACTCGATCTGAGCAATGTGGCGGACACAGAAGAAGATCGCGATACCTTACTGCAGCTGCTGTTTGCCTTTGGCGTTGAGCCACAGATTGGTAAAGACCGCCCGACTTTCGTCTATCACTTCCCGGCAAGTCAGGCCTCGCTCGCGCAGATCAGCACCGAAGATCACCGCGTTGCGGAACGTTTTGAGGTCTATTACAAGGGCATTGAGCTGGCGAATGGCTTCCACGAATTAACCGATGCTCGTGAACAGCAGCAACGTTTCGAGCAGGATAACCGCAAGCGCAATGCCCGCGGTCTTCCGCAGCAGCCTATTGATACTAACCTGCTGGACGCATTAACAGCCGGTCTTCCGGACTGTTCCGGCGTCGCGCTGGGCGTAGACCGTCTGGTGATGCTGGCGCTGGGCGCCGAGCAACTGGGCGACGTGATTGCCTTTACGGTCGATCGCGCGTAATTCTTTTTCACCCTCTCCCGCAGGAGAGGGTGAAGGCGTTACAAACTTCCCGCCGGACGGGAACGCGCCGCCGACGTCAAGGTTCTTCCCGTCTTACGCCCATCCAGACTTTCCAGACGCATCTGGAAAGGCGGGAACGGCATTTCCAGGCCATGCTCGCGGAAGCCAGCGAGGATCAGCTGGTGGATTTCATGACGCAACGGCATACGATGGCCCATTTCAGCGGCATAAATGCGCAGTTCAAAGATCTGTATCCCCTGCTGAAGGTCAACAAGGAAGACTTCCGGTTCCGGTGTGTTGATCACCAGCGAGCAGCGATCGGCCGCCGTATAGAGGATCTTTGTCACCTCTTCGCTGTCAGCATCGGAAGGGGCGGGCACGGTTAAGACCACACGCGTCACCGAATCCGACAGTGACCAGTTGATAAACTGCTCGGTGATGAACGCTTTATTCGGCACGATGATCTCTTTGCGATCCCAGTCGCTGATGGTGGTCGCGCGGGTATTGATCTTCGTAATACTGCCCGTCAAATCGCGGATCGTCACGGTATCGCCGATACGAATCGGTTTTTCGAACAGGATGATCAGGCCAGAAATGAAGTTGGCAAAAATCTCCTGCAAACCAAAGCCGAGCCCCACACCCAGTGCGGCGACCAGCCACTGCAGTTTCGACCACTCAATACCAATCATCGAGAAACCGACCAGCCCACCCAGCAGCAGGATCAGGTATTTGGTGATGGTGGTAATGGCGTAGCCGGTGCCTGGCGTGAGATCCAGATGCTGCAGCAGGGCGAGTTCCAGCAGGGCAGGGAAGTTCCGTACCAGTTGGGTGGTGATAATCAGCACCAGAATTGCGATCAGAACGGCGCCAAGCGTGATCGGTTCAAGGCTCTCAACGCCCTGGACGGTTGAGGTGGCATCCCACAGGGAGATGTTCTCAAGGAAGCCAAACGCCGAGTGAATTTCAGACCACAACACGATCACTGACAGCAGGGCAATCAGCATCAGAATGGAACGCACCAGACGCAGAGACTGGGTACTGATGGCATCAAGGTCCAGCTCAACCTCATCAATCTCCGCGGTGCCTTCAGTGCTGGTGGTATGCTGCGGTTCGTCCTCACCACGGGCGCGCTGAGCAAGAATTTCCGCGCGGCGATGTTTAGCCCGATCGAAAGCCAGACGCCGCCGCTGAATCAGCATCCAGCGACGGATAATATGATACACCACCAGCAGCAAGAACCAGATGGCGACCGAGGTCTCAAGACGGGCCAGCAGGGCCTGTGCGGTAGCCAGATAGCCTACGGCAGAGGCCAGAATGGCAACCAGCGGAGCGCTGAGCAGCATATTCCAGAGCAGACGGTTAAACATATTGTCGCCGCTGCCGGTTTTATCGACATAGAGCGGGATCCCCGCACGCTTCAGGCTCAGGGTAACTATCGCCAGCGCACCACAAATCAAAATAAAGCACAGGCGGCCAAGCGAGCCAGAGAACTCTCGGTCGCTCAAGTTATCGAACATGATCAGCGCCATGATGAGCGGCACAATCAGCCCGATGCTCATCAGGTAGTAACGCATCGCTCGTGTGACGCGGTGACGCGGCCAGGCGAAGTGGGTAATAAAAAGCCCATTGGGTCTGGCAAATGTGGCGCAGATCATAACGACCCATAGCAGCGGTACCGTGGCGGTTACCCCATCGCCGATCGCTACGGCCAGCGGATAAGGCCAGGCTTCACGCAGACCATAACCCAGCGTCATCCACAGCACCGGCAGGGGTGATGCCACCAGGATAGACCAAAACACGGTGCGCAGAGTGAGCCAAAAATGGTCTTGCGTCACTTTCCCGACTTTAGCGCTAGAACGTTCCAGGAAGCGAGTAAAGTGGCGGCGGGAGTAGATACTGCATCCGACCAGAATCAGCGCCCCCAGCAGCGGGAATATGGTCTCCTTGCTGGTCAGCATCATGATGCTGGCTTTGCCGAGTTGATTGACAGTATCCAGCGAGATGAGGCGCCGTAAATCCTGCACAATTTCAATCGGCCAGGAGATGGTCATTGGGCGTACGTCAGACGTCCAGAACAGATAGCGGTGGGTCGCCTCGTTCACCTCTTTCAGCGCATCTTCGAGCTGGCTGTTAGACACCTTCAGCTTGGTTAGCTCCAGAATCAGGGTATCACCACCCTGTAAAAGCGAGTTCAGCAGTTCGCGCTGAGTACGCAACTGGGCTTCCAGAATGCGGTTCTGCTCGGCTGTCAGCGGCGCGCCGTCGGCCTGGCGGATCTGACGTAGCTGCGGCTGTTTGTTGAGTTGATCCTCATAGCGCAAACGCTGCACTCGCAGCTGCGCCAGCTCGGTATCAAGCTGCTGGGGTTTCGGCATTTCAGGCAGACGTGCCACCTGGGCACGCAGGGCTTCACCAAGCAGATTCGACGATCCCAGCCACTGAGACTGTTCGCGCAGGGTATTTAGCGCCTGGCGTACCTGTAAAGTTTGATTGGTGGCCTGACGCTGCTGCGATGCGACCAGATCCATCCGCTGGGCCTGCTGGTTAAGGGCAGCCGACAGCTCACGGTTCACTTTGAACTGGGCGATCAGGTCCGGTGGCAAGTTGGCGCTGTTTTCAGCCAGCAGTTCTGTGCTCTCCAGCGCGCGTTCTGCTTCGCGCTGGCGCTGGCTGTTTAACTGATTACGTAGGGCCTGTAAGTAGCCATCAAGCTGTTGGCTCTGCTTCTGCGCAAGCTCAGAGCGCATGCGCGCCAGTTCCTGACGGTTATTCGCAGACAGCTGTGCCAGCTCAAGTTCATCCACCAGCGCTTTGAGTTTGGCGGACTCGGCCTGAATGGCGATATTTTGCGCCTGACTCTGGGCTGTGTTGCCGGCTTGTGTTCCTACGCGTCGCTCAACGTCATTAAGCTGTCGGCGGGCGTCGGTTTGCTGTTGCGGCAGTTGGTTCAGGGAGTCGCCGATTTCACGGGCGCGCTCTTGCTCTTGCTGCGCCTGACGGCTTTTTTCCAGCAGTTGGCTACTGACCTGCAGGATCTCCTGATTGAGGGCGTCGGTGGTCATTCCCACTGGCACCTCACGCGGTTCATCGCGCAGATTATTCAGCTGAGAGCGTAACGTCTGAGAGAGTTTGGGGAAGTTATCGATAACCTGCTGATATTGCTGAGCGCGCTCGAGGGAACCTTTACGCTCCTCGAGGGCGTTCAGTGCGGTCTGGAGTGCCTCAACGGCTTCAGGCTGCGCGGGTTTAGCCGCTTTCGCCTGCTCCAGCTCCTGGGTTATCTGTTTGGCATCAGGGGCCGTCGCAGCGTACGCCCCCGTACTGAGGCACCAGGCCATCAGAAAAATGATAATCGGGCGCACGTCAGCGGTCCTTTAATTAGCTTTCAGCTTTCTTATCGTCAACAAGCGGGCTGGCGTCAAGTTCAGCGGCAATCTCTTCCTCAGCAAGCGGGGCAGGTTCCGCGTCCGGCGTAACGAAGGTCTCGGTAGAGAGGGCTAACGGTTGACCAATCTTCGTTACGGAGAGGCTCTGCAACGACTCGACCAGATCCACCTTGCCCGGTGCGAACAGGTTGATAACGGTCGAGCCGAGCTTGAAGCGACCCATCTCCTGGCCTTTCAGCAGAGCGACGGAACCTTCGCTTTCACCTTCAGGCCATGTCCAGCGCTTGATCACGCCTTCACGCGGTGGCGTGATGGTGCCAGCCCAGACGGTTTCAATGCTGCCCACAATGGTCGCACCGACTAAAATCTGCGCCATGGGGCCAAATTCAGTATCAAACAGGCAAATGACGCGCTCGTTACGGGCGAACAAATTCGGTACGTTCTGCGCGGTCAGGTGGTTGACGGAAAAGAGGTCGCCCGGTACGTAGATCATTTCGCGCAGAATACCGTTACAAGGCATATGCACACGGTGGTAGTCGCGCGGTGACAGATAAGTGGTTACGAAAGAGCCATTGCGGAACTTGTCAGCCATCAGGTAGTTACCTGCCAGCAGTGCTTCCATGCTGTAGTTATGGCCTTTCGCCTGCAAAATCTTATCTTCTTCGATTTTACCTAACTGGCTGATGACCCCATCGGCAGGCATGACCAGGACATTTGGGTCGGTATTCAGTGGGCGAACTTCGTCGCGCAGCGGGCGAACAAAGAAGTCGTTAAAGGTGCGGTAGCTGGCTGTATCCGGCTTCTGCGCCTCTTTCATGTCGACCTTGTAATATTTTACGAACAGGTCGATTACCAGCTTTGTCAGCCAGCCCGCTCGTTTGCTCGCGCCCCAGCCCGCCAGGCGAGTGAGCCACAGTTTTGGCAGAATGTATTGAAGCGAAAGTTTAAATGAGTTTAACAAGGTAGCCTCCAGGCCATTGTTTTGTCGTTCCTGATCCGGCTGTTAACAGCCGGAACCTGAAAATGGGGGACGATTTTAGCGACGCTAAGCTTAGTTGTCAGTCATCAGATTCAGAAAAGCTTTTACGCGTTTTTACCTGAGACATGCTTTCGAGAATGCGGTGATAGTTTTCGAAACGGGTTTCCGCAATGTCACCGTTTTCGACCGCTTCGCGAATTGCGCAGCCAGGGTCGTTATCATGCTTGCAGTCGCGGTATTTACAAGCGCCTAAATAGTCATGGAATTCGACAAATCCGTTAAAGATTTGTTCCGGTTCGAGGTGCCATAAACCGAATTCGCGCACGCCAGGCGAGTCAATCACGTCGCCGCCGTGAGGGAAGTGATACAGGCGTGAGGCGGTAGTGGTATGTTGGCCAAGTCCGGAGACATCCGAGACATCATTGGTCAGGATCTCTTTCTGCAGCCCCAGTAAGTTATTTAGCAGGCTCGATTTACCCACGCCTGATTGCCCGGCAAAGATACTGATACGGTCAGTCAACGCTTCTTCCAGCGGTAACAGTCCATCTTTTTTATGGCTGGAGACCATCAGTACCCGATAGCCAATCTTGCGGTAAATATCCATTTGTTCGTTCACGAACGCCATGCCTTCGTCGTCGAGCAGATCGATTTTATTCAGTACGATCAACGGCTCAACTTGCAAGGTTTCGCAGGCCACCAGATACCGGTCGATGATATTCAACGACAGCTCAGGCAAAATGGCCGAAACGATGACGATCTGATTGATATTGGCGGCGATCGGCTTAACGCCGTCGTAGAAATCAGGGCGCGTCAGCACCGACGTGCGCTCATGTACCGCCTCTACGATGCCTTTTACCAGCACCCCTTCCGCTGCCACTTTACCTGGACGCCAGACGACGCGATCGCCGGTAACCAGTGAACGGATGGTGCGACGAATATTGCAGCGGTGCACGCTGCCGTCTTCAGATTCCACATCGGCGTGCATACCAAAGCGGCTAATAACCGTGCCTTCAGCCGTATCGCCAAACAGGTTGTCATCGTAGTCGGCTTTCTCCGCAGTGGTTTTAAGACGACGCTGGTGATTGGCTTTCACCCGGCGCTGCTGCCCCTTGGAGAGTTTATTTTTACTCAATCGTGCTGGCTCCTGGTCGCCCGTAACGGGCAAAACCTCTATGATACACACTAATCAATACTAGTTAACCTGCCGCGGCGGGTTATGCGAGAAGGGTGGAAAATAACATGAGCGCGGATGAAAATAACCTGATTTGGATCGATCTTGAGATGACCGGGCTGGATCCCGAGCGCGATCGCATCATTGAGATCGCAACCCTGGTCACCGATGCGAACCTCAATATCCTGGCGGAAGGACCGACCATTGCGGTTCATCAAAGCGACGAACAGCTGGCGCTGATGGATGACTGGAACGTGCGCACCCATACCGGCAGTGGGCTAGTGGATCGTGTCAAAGCCAGTACCCAGGGCGATCGCGAAGCGGAACTGGCCACCATTGAATTTCTGAAACAGTGGGTACCTGCGGGTAAATCGCCGATATGTGGCAATAGCATCGGGCAGGATCGCCGTTTTCTTTTTAAATATATGCCCGAACTGGAATCGTACTTCCATTACCGCTATCTGGACGTCAGCACTTTGAAAGAGCTGGCGCGTCGCTGGAAACCTGAAATCCTGGATGGCTTCAAGAAGCAGGGCACGCACCAGGCAATGGACGATATTCGTGAGTCAGTGGCGGAGCTGGCATACTATCGCGAACACTTTATTCAGCTCTGATTCAGGGCGTTGCCGGGTAGTGCTTGTGCCTTACCCGGCCGTCAGAAGGGCTACATGGTGTAAAAACGCGCAAAGCGATGAATATTCCATCACTTGAACTGAATTTCTAAAAAAACGCTTTGAGGGGGGTTGCAGCTAAAAGGATTTCTCGTATAATGCGCCTCCCGTAACGACAGGATTTATTCGTTACGACAGCAACAGATTTGCGGGAATAGCTCAGTTGGTAGAGCACGACCTTGCCAAGGTCGGGGTCGCGAGTTCGAGTCTCGTTTCCCGCTCCAAAATTTGTTCGCTACGCAGTAAGACCACCCAAGCGGGAATAGCTCAGTTGGTAGAGCACGACCTTGCCAAGGTCGGGGTCGCGAGTTCGAGTCTCGTTTCCCGCTCCAAAATTTGTTCGCTACGCAGTAAGACCACCCAAGCGGGAATAGCTCAGTTGGTAGAGCACGACCTTGCCAAGGTCGGGGTCGCGAGTTCGAGTCTCGTTTCCCGCTCCAAATTTTCTCTCCTCTTAGATATCCACAGCGAGAACCCTCGCCGCGGGTGATTTGTATTGTTTCTGAAAAACTTTCCTCAACAGACTTATCCACAGGTTTGGCCGATTTCCGTCAATATGTAAAAACTTCGCCTGGTGAATAGTATCTTTATAACTCACTGAAATTTGGCAATAAAATTTCATTTCAAAATGTTATGGCGATCTCTTGACCTGTAAGCTACCCATGATGATTCCTCGGTTTTTAATTTTATTCACAGGGTGTGAATATATCACGCATCCCGCGGTAACCCTTTTTCGATCACCCTTACAAGGCGTTGTTTTTGCGGTTGCTGCACTTCGATAACGCACGCATTTCGCTTCTCAATCTGCTGCGCAATCGCCCATTCGATGTGTTCATCGAGAAGTGGGTGCTCACCTCTACGGCTTTCCAGCGCCTGAATATTCGCCTCGCTCCAGGGGGCATTGCCCAGCGCCACTGCGACATTTCGCAGCCAGCGCAAATGGCCGATGCGGCGAATAGCCGAACCTTCCGTCACCTTTAAGAACCAGGCTTCGCTCCAGGCAAACAGCTCGACAAGCGGTGGGGCATGTAGCGCCTTACGCGGGCTGAAATCATCTTCATCCGTTAACTGTGAATAGCGGTTCCAGGGGCAGATCAGCTGGCAATCATCGCAGCCGTAAATACGGTTGCCGATAAGCGGTCGGAACGCTTCAGGGATGGCCCCTTCCAGTTCAATGGTGAGATAAGAGATACAGCGGCGGGCATCCACCGTGTAGGGCTCAACAATCGCTCCCGTAGGGCAAATGGTCATGCAGGCCACACAGCGACCGCAGCCCTCTTCAACCGGGCTATCCACCGGGAGAGGGAGATCGATCAGTAACTCACCTAAAAAAAAGAACGAACCGGCATCACGGCTCAGGATAAGTGAGTGCTTACCAGTCCAGCCGAGACCGGCTTTTTCCGCAAGCGGGCGCTCAAGAATAGGCGCAGAGTCGACAAAGGGTCTAAAATTCAGCGAATCGCAATGCTGCTGAATGATTTCGCCCAGTTTTTTTAGTCGGTTACGCAGAAGCTTATGATAATCACGCCCCAGGGCATAACGGCTCACGTAACCTAATGTCGGATCTTTCAGCGTGCGGGCAAATGCCGCATTAGCGGGAAGGTAGTTCATGCGTACGCTAATGACGCGCAGGGTACCCGGTAAGAGTTCATGCGGACGGGCACGCATCATGCCGTGTCGCGCCATCCACTCCATTTCGCCGTGGTATTGTTTATCCAGCCATGCCTGCAGTTTTGGCTCGCTGGCAGAGAGATCGGTATCCGTGATGCCGACTTTCTGAAAGCCAAGCTCGGCGCCCCACTGTTTAATATTTAGCGCTAACTGATTGAGATCGAGGGGCTGTGACATGACGGACCATACTGTGAAGAAAAACCCCGCAAGTATACCACATTCCATCTGGCCTGCGGATGACCTCCGTCGCGCCGAAAAAGAGGCTGCTGATAGCCTTGGCATTACCCTTTATGAGCTGATGCAGCGCGCGGGCGAGGCGGCGTTTACCGTGGCGCGTGAAGCCTGGCCGGATGCAGCACACTGGCTCATCCTTTGCGGGCACGGCAATAACGGCGGCGATGGCTACGTGGTGGCCCGGCTGGCGCTTGCCGCCGGGTTTAGCGTCACGCTGCTGGCATTAGAGAGCGACCACCCTTTACCAGAAGAAGCCCAGGCGGCAAGGGACGCCTGGCTTAACGCGGGCGGTGTCATTCATGCTCCCGACGTATGCTGGCCAGAAGAGGTCGATCTGATCATTGATGGGCTGCTTGGTACCGGGCTTCGCAGCGCGCCGCGCGACCCGGTTGCCGCGCTGATTGACCATGCTAATGCGCATCCCGCGCCCGTGATGGCGCTCGATATTCCCTCGGGATTACTGGCTCAGACGGGGGCCACACCTGGTGCGGTCATTCAGGCTGCCCGGACGGTGACCTTTATCGCGCTAAAACCCGGTCTGTTGACGGGCAAAGCGCGGGACGTAGTCGGCAAGCTTCACCATAACGCCCTCGGGCTAGACGCGTGGCTGGCAGGGCAGGAGACGGCAATGACCCGCTTTGAGGCCAGTCAGTTGTCAGACTGGCTGGCACCGCGTCGGGCGACCTCGCAAAAAGGGGACCACGGTAAGCTGGTGATTATCGGTGGCGATCACGGTACGGCGGGGGCGATACGGATGACGGGTGAGGCTGCCCTGCGTGCAGGTGCAGGTCTGGTACGCGTGCTGACGCGCGCAGAGAACATCGCGCCTATTATCACTGCCCGGCCAGAGCTGATGCTGCATGAACTGACCGCGCACTCACTGGAAGAGAGCCTAGCCTGGGCGGATGTCGTGGTGATTGGACCCGGGCTCGGCCAGCAAGCATGGGGCAAACAGGCGCTGCAGAAAGTTGAAAACGTCCGGAAACCGATGCTCTGGGATGCCGACGCGCTGAACCTTCTGGCAATCAATCCGGATAAACGTCACAATCGCATCCTGACGCCACACCCTGGCGAGGCCGCGCGGCTGCTAAATTGCAGCATCGCAGAAATTGAAAGCGATCGCTTACTTTCTGCGCAACGTCTGGTACAACGTTACGGTGGTGTTGTCGTTTTAAAAGGGGCGGGAACCGTTGTAGCCTGTGAATCAGGCGCGCTGGGCATTGTTGATGCCGGCAATGCGGGCATGGCGAGCGGCGGTATGGGTGATGTACTCTCCGGTATTATCGGCGCGTTGCTCGGACAAAAACTTCCCCTTTACGATGCCGCCTGCGCGGGTTGTGTAGCCCATGGCGCAGCAGCCGACAAATTTGCCGTTCACTACGGCACGCGCGGTATGCTGGCCACCGATCTTTTTGACACGCTGCGGCGTGTTGTAAACCCGAATGTGATTGATGTAGAAAATGACTAATCGAGTGATTCCATTACCTGACGAGCAGGCCACTTTAGCACTGGGTAAACGTCTGGCAGAGGCTTGCCAGGGCGCAACGGTGATTTATCTGTATGGCGATCTGGGCGCGGGGAAAACGACCTTTAGCCGCGGTTTTTTACAGGCGCTAGGCCACAAGGGTAACGTAAAAAGTCCCACTTACACCCTGGTTGAGCCCTACACGCTTGAAAATTTAATGGTTTACCATTTCGATCTGTACCGTCTTGCGGATCCCGAGGAGCTGGAATTTATGGGGATCCGCGACTATTTTGCCAACGACGCCATTTGCCTGGTGGAGTGGCCGCAACAAGGTGCGGGTGTCTTGCCTGACCCGGATGTCGAAATCCACTTAGATTACCAGGCGCAAGGGCGTGAGGCTCGCATCAGCGCAGTCTCCTCATCAGGCAGTTCCCTACTGGCGCGTTTAGCCGGTTAAGCGAAGGGATGACGGGATGTTTAATCGCGTTAAAAATTGGTTATTAGCAGCAACGGTATTGCTTTGTGCACAAGCCGGAGCGGCCACACTTTCGGATATTCAGGTGTCGAATGGCGATAGCCAGGCGCGGATTACCTTCAGTTTTATGGGCGATCCTGAATATGCTTTTTCACAGCCTGATAGCCGCAGCGTGGCGCTGGATATCAAACAGACGGGCGTGATTCAGGGGCTGCCGCTGCAATTCAGTGGTAACAATCTGGTGAAAACCATCCGTTCGGGAACACCGAAGGATGCCCAGTCGCTGAGGCTGGTGGTCGATCTTACGGAAAAGGGTAAAACCCTGGCGGTGAAGCAGCAGAACGGTGCGAACTACACCGTGGTCTTCACCATCAAAGCCGATACGCCGCCACCGCCACCACCGCCGGTTGTCGCGAAACGCGTGGAGACCCCCGCTTACACGCCACGGCCCGCAGAGCCTGCCCGTAACCCATTCAAATCGGGCAGCGATCGTATCACCACCGTGACCAGCAGTAATACCGCGACCCGGCCTGCGTCCAGTGCGCGTCGTGCCGTCACGGGCGATAAAGTGATTATTGCTATCGATGCCGGCCACGGTGGGCAGGATCCAGGGGCGATAGGCCCTGGCGGTACGCGTGAGAAAAACGTCACTATCGCTATTGCCCGTAAGCTGCGTACGCTGCTGAATAATGACCCGATGTTTAAAGGCGTGCTCACCCGTGACGGCGACTATTTCATCTCTGTGATGGGGCGCTCTGACGTCGCGCGTAAACAGAATGCGAACTTCCTGGTCTCTATTCATGCTGATGCCGCGCCAAACCGGAGTGCGACGGGGGCTTCGGTCTGGGTGTTGTCCAACCGTCGCGCCAACAGCGAAATGGCGAACTGGCTGGAAGAACATGAGAAACAGTCCGAGCTGTTAGGCGGGGCGGGCGATGTGCTGGCAAACAGCCAGTCCGATCCTTACCTTAGCCAGGCGGTTCTCGATTTACAGTTCGGCCATTCTCAGCGCGTCGGGTATGATGTAGCCACTAACGTACTGAGCCAGTTAGACGGTATCGGAGCCCTGCATAAGCGTCGCCCTGAGCATGCGAGTTTGGGCGTACTGCGCTCGCCTGATATCCCTTCCATTCTTGTAGAGACCGGGTTTATCAGTAACAACGGCGAAGAGCGTCTGTTAGGCAGCGACAGTTATCAGCAACAAATTGCCGAGGCGATTTATAACGGGCTGCGCAAGTATTTCGATGCCCATCCACTCCAGTCTGCGCCGCAGGGTGGTGTCGGACAGACCGCCAGTGCCGAACTACCGGGCGGGATAACCGCCACTAACTAAGGAGCATTCATGCCGATTCAGGTTCTGCCGCCGCAGCTTGCGAACCAAATCGCCGCCGGCGAGGTGGTAGAGCGCCCGGCATCGGTCGTGAAAGAGCTGGTTGAAAACAGCCTTGATGCGGGGGCCACCCGCATTGATATCGATATTGAACGCGGTGGGGCCAAGCTGATCCGCATTCGCGATAACGGCTGTGGCATCAAAAAAGAGGAGCTGGCGCTTGCGCTGGCGCGTCACGCCACCAGTAAAATTGCCTCGCTTGACGATCTTGAAGCCATAATCAGCCTCGGTTTTCGTGGTGAAGCCCTGGCCAGTATCAGCTCCGTCTCCCGCTTAACGCTGACCTCACGTACGGCTGAGCAGCAAGAAGCCTGGCAAGCCTATGCGGAAGGACGCGACCAGGACGTGACGGTAAAGCCTGCGGCTCACCCGGTGGGAACCACGCTGGAAGTATTAGATCTCTTTTACAACACGCCGGCGCGTCGCAAGTTTATGCGCACTGAAAAAACCGAATTCAGCCATATCGATGAGGTCATTCGCCGAATCGCGCTGGCACGTTTCGACGTGACTCTCAACCTAAGCCATAACGGTAAAGTGATGCGGCAATACCGCGCTGTCGCACAAGGCGGACAGAAAGAGCGCCGTCTTGGTGCCATCTGCGGTACGCCATTTCTTGAACAGGCTCTGGCCATCGAATGGCAGCACGGGGATCTAACCCTGCGCGGCTGGGTGGCCGATCCTAAAGTAAGCAGCGCCGCGTTTGCCGAAATTCAGTACTGTTACGTCAATGGCCGTATGATGCGCGACCGGCTGATCAACCACGCCATCCGTCAGGCCTGTGAAGACAAGCTGGGCGCCGATCAACAGCCTGCTTTTGTACTCTATCTGGAGATCGACCCACATCAGGTAGACGTCAATGTTCATCCCGCCAAACATGAAGTGCGTTTTCATCAATCCCGGCTGGTGCATGATTTCATCTATCAGGGCGTATTGAGCGTGCTGCAACAACAGGCCGAGCCTGCATTACCGTTGGCAGACGAGCTCGTTGCACCCCGTGCGATACCTGAAAACCGGGCCGCTGCAGGACGTAACCAATTCGCCGAGCCGGTGGTGGCCAAAGCGCCATCTGCACCGGGGTATGCGGCCAGCGACAAAGCGTCGCGCGCGACGGGAGCAAACTACCCGCATGCGCATACGGGATACCAGAAACAGCAGGGAGCCAATTATCGCAAGCTGTTGGAAACTCCACCGGTTGAAAGACGTAGCGCCGATGTCGCGCCGACGGCCGACACGCTGGAAGGACATAGCCAGAGTTTTGGCCGCGTGTTGACGATAGTCGCCCCGGATATCGCTCTTCTGGAGCGCGACGGTAAGCTGGCGTTGCTGGCACTGCCGGTGGCGGAGCGCTGGTTGAAACAGACGCAGTTAACCCCTGGCGAACATCGCGCCTGTGCGCAACCGCTATTAATCCCGGTGCGTTTAAAGATAACCCCGGAAGAAACCCGGGTATTACAGCGTTTCCAGCCCCTGTTGGCAGAAATGGGCATAGAAACGGCAGTAGAGGCCCAGCATGTGACCCTTCGCGCGGTGCCTTTACCCTTACGCCAACAAAATTTACAAAACTTGATTCCTGAACTGATAGGCTACCTGGCGCAGCAAACGACCTTTGATGCAGCCAATACGGCACAGTGGATCGCACGCCATCTGGCCAGCGATCATCCTGTGTGGAGTATGGCGCAGGCCATCACCGTGCTGGCGGAGGTAGAACGCCTCTGCCCGCATCTGGTGAAAGCGCCGCCGGGCGGTTTATTACAACCTGTTGATTTACAATCGGCGAAGAACGCCCTGAAAGATGAGTGATGTAAGTAAGACTGGCCTGCCTAAGGCGATTTTTTTGATGGGGCCTACGGCCTCGGGCAAGACGGCGTTAGCCATTGAGCTTCGTAAAGTTTTGCCAGTAGAGTTGATCAGCGTGGATTCCGCCCTCATCTACAAAGGGATGGATATCGGCACGGCAAAGCCCAGCGCCAAGGAGCTGCGTGCGGCTCCACACCGTTTATTAGATATTCTTGACCCGGCCCTGGCGTACTCGGCGGCAGATTTCCGCCGCGATGCGCTGGCAGAGATGGCCAGGATCACCGAGGCGGGGCGCATTCCGCTTCTGGTGGGCGGAACTATGCTCTATTTCAAGGCGTTACTTGAAGGGTTATCGCCGTTGCCATCGGCAGACCCGGCGGTAAGAGCAAAGATTGAGCAGCAGGCAGCAGAGCAGGGATGGGGCGCGTTGCACCAACAACTGGAACAGATCGATCCGGTTGCTGCGGCACGTATTCATCCAAATGATCCGCAAAGGCTTTCCCGGGCACTGGAAGTTTTTTTCATTTCGGGTAAAACTTTAACGGAACTGACGCAAACGTCAGGAGAGGCTCTGCCGTATCAGGTGCATCAGTTCGCCATCGCCCCGGCGAGCCGTGAACTGCTCCATCAGCGAATTGAGCAGCGTTTTCATCAGATGTTAGCTTCAGGTTTTGAAGCAGAAGTGCGGGCGCTTTTTGCCCGTGGAGATTTGCATACGGACATGCCTTCCATTCGTTGTGTCGGTTATCGCCAGATGTGGTCATACATTGAAGGCGAAATATCTCATGATGAAATGGTTTATCGAGGTGTTTGCGCCACGAGACAGTTAGCGAAGCGCCAAATTACCTGGTTGCGCGGTTGGGAAGGTGTTCATTGGTTAGACAGTGAAAAACCGCAACAAGCGTTCAACGAAGTATTACAGGTTGTTGGTGCTATCACAGACTGAATGTGTACAATTGAGACGTATCGTGCGCAATTTTTCAGAGTCGCAAGATTCTAAGTACAAAACAAGCATATAAGGAAAAGATAGAATGGCTAAGGGGCAATCTTTACAAGACCCGTTCCTGAACGCACTGCGTCGTGAACGTGTTCCAGTTTCTATTTATTTGGTGAATGGTATTAAGCTGCAAGGTCAGATTGAGTCTTTCGATCAGTTCGTGATCCTGTTGAAAAACACGGTCAGCCAGATGGTCTATAAGCACGCGATTTCTACTGTTGTTCCGTCTCGCCCGGTATCTCATCACAGCAATAACGCAGGCGGCGGTTCCAGTAACTACCATCATGGCAGCAACGCGCAGGGTTCTTCAGCGCCTGCGCAGGACAGTGAAGAGACCGAATAAGGTTTCTGGCTGTTTTTTCCACGTCGGGGAGCCAGGTTTTCTGTGTTCCCCGCTGATCTTTTTTAAGGGGTTTACGCTTGTTTGACCGTTATGATGCCGGTGAGCAGGCGGTGCTGGTACACATCTATTTTTCGCAAGACAAAGATATGGAAGACCTCCAGGAGTTTGAATCTCTGGTCTCTTCCGCCGGTGTCGAAGCAATGCAGGTGATTACCGGTAGCCGTAAAGCGCCGCACCCAAAGTATTTTGTTGGTGAAGGTAAAGCAGTTGAGATTGCGGATGCCGTAAAAGCGACTGGTGCTTCAGTCGTGCTTTTTGATCACGCCCTGACCCCAGCCCAGGAACGTAACCTGGAGCGCCTGTGCGAATGCCGTGTTATCGACCGTACGGGTTTGATTTTAGACATCTTTGCCCAACGTGCACGTACCCATGAAGGGAAATTGCAGGTTGAGCTGGCGCAGTTGCGCCACCTGGCCACGCGTCTGGTGCGCGGCTGGACACACCTTGAAAGACAGAAAGGCGGGATCGGTTTGCGTGGCCCGGGTGAAACCCAGCTCGAAACCGACCGTCGCTTATTGCGTGGCCGTATAACCCAGATCCTCTCACGGCTGGAAAGAGTCGAGAAGCAGCGTGAGCAGGGGCGACGTTCCCGAATGAAAGCCGATATCCCAACGGTTTCGCTTGTCGGTTATACCAACGCCGGTAAATCCACCCTGTTTAACCAGATCACCGAGGCCCAGGTTTACGCCGCAGACCAACTTTTTGCGACCCTGGACCCAACGCTGCGCCGCATTAACGTGGCGGATGTGGGGGAAACCGTACTGGCGGATACCGTAGGGTTTATCCGTCATTTGCCACACGACCTGGTGGCGGCGTTTAAAGCCACCCTGCAGGAGACGCGTCAGGCGACCCTGCTACTGCACATAATTGATGGCGCGGATGTCCGCGTGCAGGAAAACATCGATGCAGTTAATACCGTGCTTGAAGAGATAGACGCGCATGAGATCCCATCGCTGCTGGTGATGAATAAGATCGACATGCTGGATGACTTCGAGCCCCGTATTGACCGTGATGAAGAGAATAAGCCGATTCGGGTCTGGCTTTCTGCCCAGACCGGTGTTGGTGTGCCACTGCTTTTCCAGGCTTTAACAGAACGTCTCTCCGGTGAGGTGGCTCAGCATACGCTGCGCCTCCCGCCACAGGAAGGCCGACTGCGCAGCCGTTTTTATCAGCTTCAGGCGATAGAAAAAGAGTGGATGGAGGATGACGGCAGCGTGGGGATGCAGGTGCGTATGCCGATCGTTGACTGGCGTCGCCTCTGCAAACAAGAACCTGCGCTGGTGGACTACGTCGTCTGACCAGAAAAGGTTTACACAAGGCCTGAAAAAATTCGCCCTTGCATAACAAATATGGAGCATATACATGGCGTGGAATCAGCCCGGTAATAACGGACAAGACCGCGACCCGTGGGGAAGCAGCAATAATCAAGGCGGCAACTCTGGGGGAAATGGCAACAAAGGTGGTCGCGAGCAGGGGCCGCCGGATCTGGATGATATCTTCCGCAAGCTGAGCAAAAAGCTCGGTGGTCTTGGCGGCGGTAAAGGCACTGGCGGCGGTACTGGTCAGGGGCCGCGTCCTCATATGGGTGGCCGTGTGGTCGGGATTGTTGCCGCCGCTGCGGTAATCATCTGGGCAGCCAGCGGGTTCTACACCATTAAAGAAGCGGAGCGTGGCGTGGTTACCCGTTTTGGTAAGTTCAGCCATCTGGTTGAGCCGGGCCTGAACTGGAAACCCACCTTTATTGATAACGTCACTGCGGTGAACGTTGAATCGGTGCGTGAGCTGGCAGCCTCTGGCGTGATGCTGACATCTGACGAAAACGTGGTGCGCGTTGAGATGAACGTGCAGTACCGCGTGACCGATCCGAAGAACTACCTGTTTAGCGTCACCAGCCCCGACGACAGTCTGCGTCAGGCGACCGACAGCGCTCTGCGTGGCGTTATCGGAAAATACACCATGGACCGCATTCTGACCGAAGGTCGTACCGTTATTCGTAGCGATACCCAGCGTGAGCTGGAAGAGACCATCCGTCCTTACAACATGGGTATCACCCTGCTGGACGTCAACTTCCAGGCTGCGCGTCCGCCGGAAGAGGTGAAAGCGGCGTTTGACGATGCGATTGCCGCTCGTGAAAACGAACAGCAGTACATCCGTGAAGCTGAAGCGTACACCAACGAAGTTCAGCCGCGTGCTAACGGCCAGGCACAGCGTATTCTGGAAGAGGCTCGCGCGTACAAGACCCAGACCATCCTTGAAGCTCAGGGTGAAGTGGCTCGTTTCGCGAAGATTTTGCCGGAGTATAAAGCTGCACCGGAAATTACCCGTGAGCGTCTCTATATTGAGACCATGGAGAAAGTGCTGAGCCATACCCGTAAAGTGCTGGTTAATGATAACAAAGGTGGCAACCTCATGGTTCTGCCGCTGGATCAGATGCTGAAGGGCGGTAACGCGCCTGCGGCGAAAGATAGCAATAGCGGTGCAAACAGCATGCTACGTCTGCCACCGTCTTCATCAGGTAATTCCAGTGCGAATACAACCTCTACGAACGAGGGTGACATCATGGACCAACGCCGTGCTAACGCGCAGCGTAACGACTACCAGCGTCAGGGGGAATAACGATGCGTAAGTCAGTTATTGCGATCATTGTCATCGTGCTGGTCGTGCTTTATACCTCTATCTTCGTCGTGAAAGAGGGCGAGCGTGGGATCAAGTTCCAGTTCAGCAGCGTTGTGCGCGACGGCGACAAAAAGCCACTGATCTATGAGCCAGGTCTGCACTTCAAGGTGCCTTTCATTCAGTCCGTTAAGACGCTTGATGCGCGTATCCAGACCATGGATAACCAGGCCGATCGCTTCGTGACGAAAGAGAAAAAAGACCTGATCGTTGATTCCTATATCAAATGGCGTATCAGCGACTTCAGTCGTTACTTCCTGGCCACCGGCGGCGGTGACGTCTCCCAGGCGGAAGTGCTGCTGAAACGTAAGTTCTCTGACCGTCTGCGTTCTGAGATTGGTCGTCTGGATGTGAAAGACATCGTGACCGACTCCCGTGGTCGTTTGACCTCGGAAGTGCGCGATGCGCTGAACTCCGGCTCTGCAGGCACCGAAGATGAAGTAGAAACCCCGGCGGCGGATGACGCGATTGCCAAAGCCGCTGAGCGCGTTCAGGCTGAAACCAACGGCAATGTGCCGGTGATCAACCCGAACAGTATGGCTGCGCTGGGTATCGAGGTGGTGGATGTGCGTATTAAGCAGATCAACCTGCCGACCGAAGTCTCTGAGGCTATCTACAACCGTATGCGTGCTGAGCGTGAAGCGGTCGCCCGTCGTCACCGTTCACAGGGTCAGGAAGAGGCTGAAAAGCTGCGCGCAGCCGCAGACTATGAAGTCACCAAAACCCTGGCTGAAGCAGAACGTCAGGGCCGTATTCAGCGCGGTGAAGGCGATGCCGAAGCGGCGAAGCTGTTTGCGGATGCGTTTAGTCAGGATCCAGACTTCTACGCCTTTATCCGTAGCCTGCGTGCTTACGAAAACAGCTTTAAGAGCAACCAGGACGTTATGGTTCTGAGCCCGGATAGCGATTTCTTCCGGTATATGAAATCACCGGCTGCAAACTAACAGGTTCAGCAGCTGATGAAATAAAAATGGCGCCTCATTGAGGCGCCATTTTTGCTTAAGGTTAAATCTTAAGCGGTAGGGCTAACGTTAGCTCTGAAGAGCTTTGTGAAGAAAGAACCTGTTTTAGGCAGTGCTGACAACGAAGTTTCGATAAAACCGCCAATGGTTGAACCCAGAGACGTTCCCACTTCTGTACCCAGATCCGGCGCAAAAATACCCAGATTGACTCTACCGATCAGCGGCAGATCAACGTTGAGCATATCGCTGGCCGTTGACCACAATGCGGTGCCAAATTGCCCGCCCAGCGTTGCCAGACCATCTTGCAGCCAGCCTGCGCCGCTAACGAGTTCGAGCTCCATTACGGTTAATTCTTTCATGATAATCATCCTAATTATGTTGTTATTACGCGACCCTCCGGTTGCGCATGAGGGATGGTGACAACTTTTAAAATATCCAGCAATACGATGAGATTATGAATTTTATTTCACATCTTGAATCACATATTACGGCGGTCACAGATGAAATAGCCGCACAGAGACACAGGACAATACGATGCGCCTGAGGCTGACTAGTGATCAAAGCCAGCTGATTACACAACATATTGAGGTAATCGTTTAACTCTCTGCAAATCGGCCCATATCGCCGAAATTTGTATACAAAAAAAGCTGAACATCAACAAAACCGATGGTAGAATCCATTTTTAAGCAAACGGTGATTTTGAAAAATGGGTAACAACGTCGTCGTACTGGGCACCCAATGGGGTGACGAAGGTAAAGGGAAGATCGTTGATCTCCTGACTGAACGCGCTAAATATGTTGTACGCTACCAGGGCGGTCACAACGCAGGTCATACTCTCGTAATCAACGGTGAAAAAACCGTCCTCCATCTTATTCCATCAGGCATTCTTCGTGACAATGTGACCAGCATCATCGGTAACGGTGTTGTGCTGTCTCCTGCTGCCCTGATGAAAGAGATGAAAGGCCTGGAAGACCGTGGTATCCCGGTGCGTGAGCGCCTTCTCCTCTCTGAAGCATGTCCGCTGATCCTCGACTATCATGTCGCGCTGGATGTGGCACGTGAGAAAGCACGTGGTGCGAAAGCGATTGGTACTACTGGTCGTGGTATCGGTCCAGCCTACGAAGACAAAGTAGCCCGTCGCGGTCTGCGCGTTGGCGACCTGTTTGACAAAGCCACCTTCGCTGAAAAGCTGAAAGAGGTGATGGAATATCACAACTTCCAGCTGGTGAATTTCTATAAAGCTGACGCTGTTGACTATCAGAAAGTGCTCGACGACGTGATGGCGATTGCCGACATCCTGACCGGTATGGTTGTTGATGTCTCCGATCTGCTGGATCAGGCGCGTAAACGTGGCGACTTCGTGATGTTCGAAGGCGCACAGGGTACGCTGCTGGATATCGACCACGGTACCTATCCGTACGTCACCTCCTCTAACACCACCGCAGGTGGCGTGGCGACCGGTTCTGGCCTGGGTCCGCGTTATGTGGATTACGTTCTGGGGATCATCAAAGCTTACTCCACTCGCGTGGGTGCAGGTCCGTTCCCGACCGAGCTGTTTGATGAAACCGGCGAGTTCCTTTGCAAGCAGGGTAACGAGTTTGGCGCGACCACTGGTCGTCGTCGTCGTACCGGCTGGCTGGACGCTGTTGCAGTGCGTCGTGCAGTACAGATCAACTCCCTTTCTGGCTTCTGCCTGACCAAACTGGACGTCCTGGACGGCCTGAAAGAGGTTAAAATCTGTGTGGGCTACCGCATGCCAGATGGCCGCGAAGTGACCACCACGCCGCTGGCGGCAGATGACTGGGAAGGCATTGAGCCAATTTACGAAACCATGCCGGGCTGGTCCGAAACCACCTTCGGCGTGAAAGAGCGTAGCGGCCTGCCACAAGCAGCGCTGGACTACATCAAGCGTATTGAAGAACTGACCGAAGTGCCGATCGATATTATCTCTACCGGCCCGGATCGTAGTGAAACGATGATTCTGCGCGATCCGTTCGACGCATAAGACGCGTTTCTGCAAGCCTGTTGGGTAACCTGCAGGCTTGCAACCCCGGTTTTTGTCCCCTCTTTCCCGCTTTTCACCCCGCTTCAGTTTAAATAAATTAGCCGCTTACCATCTGGCTGGTTTATCATCAATAGTGAATATCTCTGCGGTTATACCGCGTTTTGCCCTTTTCCTGAGGTTGATGTGCAGTTAACAAGTTTCACCGATTACGGATTACGTGCGCTGATCTATATGGCGTCATTACCCGAAGGACAGATGACCAGTATCTCTGAGGTGACAGAGGTCTACGGCGTGTCCCGTAATCATATGGTCAAAATAATCAATCAACTTAGCCGTGCCGGATATGTTGCTGCCGTCCGCGGGAAAAATGGCGGGATCCGCCTCGGCAAACCGGCACAGAGTATTCGTGTTGGGGATGTGGTACGAGAGCTGGAGCCTTTGTCGCTGGTGAACTGCAGCAGCGCGTTCTGCCATATCACACCCGCTTGTCGCCTGAAACAGGCTCTTTCTACGGCCGTGCAAAGTTTTCTCAAGGAACTGGATAACTACACGCTGGCCGATTTGGTTGAAGAGAATCAACCGCTTTATAAATTATTGCTGGTGGAATGAAGAGAATATCCACCGGAGATGACAACGGAGGAACCGAAATGTCACAAGATCCTTTCCAGGAACGCGAAGCCGAAAAATACGCGAATCCTATCCCCAGCCGCGAGTTCATCATTGAACACTTAACTAAACGCGAAAAACCCGCCAATCGTGAAGAACTTGCCGTTGAACTCAATATTGAAGGTGAAGAGCAAATAGAGGCTCTTCGCCGCCGCCTGCGCGCCATGGAGCGTGACGGGCAACTGGTCTTTACGCGGCGCCAGTGCTACGCACTGCCTGAACGTCTCGATCTGCTGAAAGGGGTGGTGATTGGCCACCGCGACGGCTTCGGGTTCTTGCGCGTTGAAGGCCGCAAAGATGATCTCTATCTCTCATCTGAACAGATGAAGATGTGTATTCATGGCGATCAAATCCTGGCGCAACCGCTGGGTGCAGACCGTAAAGGCCGCCGGGAAGCGCGCGTAGTGCGCGTGCTGGTACCAAAAACCAGTCAGATCGTAGGCCGTTACTTTACCGATGCGGGCGTGGGCTTTGTCGTACCCGATGACAGCCGCCTGAGCTTTGACATTCTGATCCCGCCGGAAGAGGTGATGGGCGCGCGCATGGGCTTTGTGGTGGTGGTTGAACTTACCCAGCGTCCAACCCGCCGTACCAAAGCGGTAGGTAAAATTGTTGAAGTGCTGGGCGATAACATGGGTACCGGCATGGCCGTTGATATGGCGCTGCGCACCCATGAGATCCCTTACGTCTGGCCAACCGCCGTTGAAGAGCAGATCAAAGACCTGAAAGAACAGGTGCCAGAAGAGGCCAAGGCTGGACGCGTCGATCTGCGCGACCTGCCGCTGGTCACTATCGATGGTGAAGATGCCCGCGACTTCGATGATGCCGTCTACTGTGAGAAAAAACGGGGTGGCGGCTGGCGTTTATGGGTCGCTATCGCGGACGTAAGCTACTACGTCCGGCCGAATACGCCACTGGATAACGAAGCGCGTGGCCGCGGTACGTCGGTCTATTTCCCGTCGCAAGTGGTCCCGATGCTGCCGGAAGTCCTCTCAAACGGTCTCTGCTCGCTGAACCCGCAAGTTGACCGTCTGTGCATGGTCTGTGAGATGACCATCTCCACGAAGGGGCGCCTGACAGGCTACAAATTCTACGAAGCGGTGATGAGCTCGCACGCACGTCTGACCTACACCAAGGTCTGGCATATGCTGCAGGGCGACCAGGAGCTGCGCCAGCAGTACGCGCCGCTGGTGAAGCATATTGAAGAGCTTCATAACCTCTATAAAACCCTGGATCAGGCTCGTGAAGAGCGCGGCGGTATCTCATTTGAAAGTGAAGAAGCTAAATTCATCTTCAATGCCGAGCGCCGTATCGAGCGTATTGAGCAGACTCAGCGTAACGATGCGCACAAACTGATTGAAGAGTGCATGATCCTCGCTAACATCTCGGCTGCACGTTTTGTTGAGAAAGCGAAAGAGCCTGCGCTGTTCCGAATTCATGATAAGCCAACGACGGAAGCGATCACCTCTTTCCGTACCGTGCTGGCAGAGCTGGGCCTTGAGCTGCCGGGCGGCAATAAACCAGAGCCGCGCGATTATGCGGAACTGCTTGAATCCATCAGCGATCGTCCGGATGCCGAGATGCTGCAAACCATGCTGCTGCGCTCGATGAAACAGGCGATCTACGACCCAGAAAACCGGGGACACTTCGGCCTGGCGCTGCAGTCATATGCGCACTTCACCTCGCCGATTCGCCGTTATCCGGATCTTTCGCTACACCGCGCCATTAAGTATCTGCTGGCGCAGGAGCAGGGTCACAAAGGCAAGACCACTGAAACCGGTGGCTATCACTATTCCCTGGAAGAGATGCTGCAGCTGGGGCAGCACTGTTCTATGACGGAGCGCCGTGCCGATGAAGCGACCCGTGAGGTCTCTGACTGGCTGAAATGTGATTTCATGCTGGATCAGGTGGGCAACGTCTTTAAAGGGGTAATTGCCAGCGTGACTGGCTTTGGCTTCTTTGTCCGACTGGATGAGCTGTTCATTGATGGCCTGGTGCATGTCTCCAGTCTGGACAATGACTACTACCGTTTCGATCAGGTAGGCCAGCGTTTGATTGGCGAATCCGGCGGCCAGACCTATCGCCTTGGCGATCGCGTTGAAGTGAAAGTTGAAGCCGTTAATATGGACGAGCGTAAAATCGACTTCAGCTTGATCTCCAGCGAACGCGCGCCACGCAATGTGGGTAAAACCGAGCGTGAGAAGGCGAAAAAAGGCGGAAATGGCAAAGCAGGCGGTAAACGCCGTCAGGCCGGTAAGCGTGTGAACTTCGAGCCTGATAGTGCCTTCCGTGGTGAGAAAAAACAGAAGCCAAAAGCGGCAAAGAAAGAGGCGCGTTCAGAGAAGAAGCCTTCCGCGAAGACGCAGAAAATAGCTGCTGCGACCAAAGCGAAGCGCGCAGCGAAGAAAAAGCAGGCGGAGTAATATTCCCCTCATCCTGACCCTCTCCCTCTGCGGAGAGGGGAAATGTACATTACGAGAACCATCAATGAGTGAAATGATTTACGGCATCCACGCGGTGCAAGCCTTGCTGGAGCGCGCACCGGAGCGTTTTCAGGAAGTTTTTATTCTGAAAGGACGTGAAGATAAACGTCTGATGCCGCTGATTCATGCCCTGGAAGCACAGGGCGTGGTGATCCAGCTGGCGAACCGTCAGTTCCTGGATGAGAAAAGCGAGGGTGCGGTGCATCAGGGCATTATCGCCCGCGTGAAACCGGGTCGGCAGTATCAGGAGAACGATCTGCCGGATCTGATCGCCGAGCTGGATAATCCGTTCTTCCTGATCCTCGATGGCGTCACCGATCCCCATAACCTGGGCGCTTGCCTGCGTAGTGCCGATGCGGCGGGCGTGCATGCGGTGATCGTTCCCAAAGATCGTTCAGCACAGTTGAACGCCACGGCCAAGAAAGTAGCCTGTGGCGCGGCTGAGAATGTGCCGCTGATCCGCGTAACCAACCTTGCACGCACCATGCGTCTGCTGCAGGAAGAGAACATCTGGATCGTGGGCACTGCCGGTGAAGCCGACCATACGCTCTATCAGAGCAAAATGACGGGCCGTCTGGCGCTGGTGATGGGTGCAGAAGGGGAAGGCATGCGCCGTTTAACGCGCGAGCATTGCGATGAGCTGATCAGCATTCCGATGGCGGGTAGCGTGTCGTCACTGAACGTCTCCGTTGCGACGGGCATCTGCCTGTTTGAAGCGGTACGTCAACGCGGGTAATAAACAGCAAGGCCGTCCTGGGGACGGCCTTGCGTGTTTTTTCCCTTTCCCTGTAAGGGCGGGAGGGCATCAGACAGTGATCACCTCACTCCTCCAATGACCGCAAGTGGTCATCCTTCCTGAGCGTCATGAGAGCCGCGATACTCACCACCGCCGTTGCCATCACGTAGTAAGCCGGAATATCCAGGTTCCCCGTCTCTTTAATCAGCCCGGTAATGATCAACCCGGCGCAGCCCGAAAAAATCGCATTCGACAGCGAGTAGGCCAGACCGAGCCCCGTATAGCGAACGCGGGTCGGGAACATCTCAGAGAGCATGGCCGGCCCCGGTCCTGCCAGCATGCCCACCAGGCCGCCCGCAATCAGCACCACGAGAGCTTTCACCACCAGCGTGCTGGACTCCGCCTGCAAAATCTTAAGTAGTGGCAGGGCGAGAAGCAGTAACAGCACGGTGGCAACCACCATTACCGTCCGGCGGCCAACCCGGTCGCTCAGCATCCCAGCCGGGATAATGGTCAGGGCAAAGCCAATATTCGAAATCACCGCAATCAACAGCGCCTGGTTAAAGCCCGTATGCAGAGCGGACTGCAGATAAGCGGGCATAATCACCAGATAGGTATATCCCGCCGCCGACCAGACCATCACACGACCAATCCCCATGACAATGGCTTTTAGCGTGGCGCCGGTTTCAGCCTGCTGTACCTCCGCCTGCGCCTGCTGCTTCACAAAGCTTGGCGTCTCTTCCATGCTGACCCGCAGGCATAACGCGACGGCACCCAGCGGCAGGGCGATAAAGAACGGGATCCGCCAGCCCCAGTCGTACAACGCCTCGGGCGTAAGTAGCGCCGACAGCAGCGCCACAATACCGGCCCCCGCCAGCAGACCCAGCGCAACGGTAAACGACTGCCAGGCACCGTACAGCCCACGCTTGCCACGAGGGGCAAACTCGGTCATCAGCGACACCGCGCCGCCATATTCGCCACCCGCAAACAGCCCTTGCAGAATGCGCAGCCCGGTAATGATCAGCGGTGCGGCAATGCCGATACTGGCATACACCGGCACCAGGCCGATGGCCGCCGTCGCCAGGGTCATCATAATTAAAACGATGATCAGCGTAGGTTTACGTCCGATACGATCGCCAAGGCGTCCAAAAACCACCGCGCCCAGCGGGCGGAAGAAAAAGGCGATGGCGAAAGAGGCATAGGTAAGGATTAGGCTCGTCAGCCCGCTTTCCCCCTCCAGTTGAAAGAAGTTTTTCGCGATGACCGTCGCCAGGAAACCATAGACCGCGAATTCGTACCATTCGATAAAATTGCCAATAGAACCGGCAATCAATGCACGTTTATGTGCGTCCGGCGTATGTTGTGAAGCGTGCATAATCACTCTCTTCTGGAAGGTGGGAATAAATTATTCTATATAAATCGCGGTTTGAAATAGTTTATTCGTACGTTATGTGAGCTGATTCACGAATGATTTCAACGATCTCCTTGCCTTGTGACCCTCCTCCCATGCAGCCGCGGCCAGCTCTGTCCATACTTAGCCTCACTTGCCATTGAAGGAGGGAGACACAATGCACTGGCAGACGCATACCGTTTTTAATCAGCCTTCGCCGCTGAGTAATAGCAACCTGTTTCTTTCAGATCGCGCCCTGTGCGAGGCGGTGAACCGGGAGGGGGCGGAGTGGGATGGGGAACTGCTCGCCAGTATCGGCCAGCAGCTGGGCACGGCAGAGTCGCTGGAGCTAGGGAGGCTGGCTAACGCCAATCCACCGGAACTGCTCCGCTACGACGCCACCGGGGCACGGCTGGATGATGTGCGTTTCCATCCCGCCTGGCATTTGCTCATGCAGGGGCTGTGCGCCAACCGGGTGCATAACCTGGCGTGGGAAGAGGACGCGCGGCGGGGCGCGTTTGTGGCCCGGGCGGCACGTTTTATTCTGCATGCACAGGTAGAAGCTGGGACCCTGTGCCCCATCACCATGACCTTCGCCGCCACGCCGCTATTGCAGCAGAGCCTGCCGAACGCTTTTCACGACTGGCTAAACCCGTTGATGAGCGATCGCTACGACCCTCATCTGGCGCCGGGTAACCAGAAGCGCGGCCTGCTGATAGGCATGGGAATGACGGAGAAGCAGGGCGGCTCAGATGTGCTGAGTAACACTACCCGGGCGGAAAAGTGCAGCGACGGTAGCTATCGGCTGGTGGGTCATAAATGGTTCTTCTCGGTACCGCAAAGCGATGCCCATCTGGTGTTAGCCCAGGCGAAAGGGGGCCTGTCCTGTTTTTTTGTACCGCGCTTTTTACCTGACGGGCTGCGTAACCACGTGCGGCTGGAACGGCTGAAAGAGAAGCTCGGTAATCGTTCAAACGCCAGCACTGAAGCCGAAATGCTGGATGCCACCGGCTGGCTGCTGGGAGAAGAAGGTGAGGGGATTCGCCAGATCCTGAAGATGGGCGGCCTGACTCGCTTTGATTGTGCGCTGGGTAGTCACGGTTTGATGCGCCGCGCCCTGTCGGTGGCGCTCTATCACGCCCATCAACGCCAGACCTTTGGCAAGACGCTAATAAATCAGCCTCTGATGCGGGATGGACTCAACCGGATGGCGTTGCAGCTCGAAGGGCAGACGGCGCTATTGTTCCGTCTGGCACGGGCATGGGATCGCCGCAGCGATGAGCAGGAAGCGCTGTGGGCAAGGTTATTTACCCCGGCGGCAAAATTCAGCGTCTGCAAGGCGGGCATTCCCTTCGTGGCAGAGGCGATGGAGGTGCTGGGCGGTATCAGCTATTGCGAAGAGAGCGAGCTGCCGCGCATTTATCGCGAGATGCCGGTTAACAGTATCTGGGAAGGGTCGGGAAATATCATGTGCCTGGATGTTTTGCGCGTGCTGGCAAAACAGCCTGGCGTCATGGATCTGCTGGCCGACGATTTTGCTGAAGTAAAAGGGCAAGATCGCCATTTCGATCGTAGCTGGCGCCAGCTTCAGCAACGTCTACGCAAACCGCAGGAGGCGCAGGGCAGGGAGATAACCCGGCAGATCTTCATGCTGGGCGCAGGGGCACAGATGTTGCGCCATACCTCGCCGCCCATCGCGCAGGCATGGTGCCGTGAAATGCTCGATGCCCGTGGTGGCTCCCTGCTCAGCGAGCAGGTTCAGGACGACCTGCTCTTACGCGCCACGGGCGGTGTGGCCTGATAACTACAGACGGAACAGACTCACCAGCTCGCTGAGGTGTGAGCCCTTTTCCCGCAGGGTCTGGGCCGTCTGTTCGCTGCGCGAGACGCGATCGGCGTTGATATGGGATGCTTCGCCGATATGGGTCATCGCCAGGTTCACCTGGCCAATCCCTGCTGACTGCTCATGGGAGGCGTGATTGATCTCGGTGACCAGCTGGTTGATGTTGTCGATATGCGTAATGATGCTCTCCATCGCCTGGCGGGTCTGTTCTGAAAGCGCATGCCCTTCGCTCACTTTACTGAGCGTATCGCCAATCAACTGCTCGATCTCCTTCACGGCGTTGGCGCTACGTGCCGCCAGGGCACGCACTTCCTGCGCGACAACCGCAAAGCCTTTGCCATGTTCCCCCGCACGAGCCGCTTCTACGGCCGCATTTAGCGCCAGGATATTGGTCTGGAAGGCGATGCTCTCAATCACGTGGGTAATAGCTTCGATACGTTTCGATGCGTCGCGAATATCATCCATGGTTGAGACGGCGTTGCTGACGGTCTCGCCGCCCTGATGCACCGCGCGTGACGTTTCACCCACCAGTTGCTGAGTCTGTTCCATATTGGCGGCGTTTTGCTGCACGGTGGCGGCCAGCTGTTCCATGCTGGCGGACGTTTCTTCTACGCTGCTGGCCTGCTTGTTGATCTGCTCAGAGATCTCACCGGTATCAGAAGCCAGCGCAGTAGTGCCCTGGTGGATCTCTCCTGCGGCTTCCCTTACCTGGCGTACGATTTTTTGTAACCCGCCGCCGATGCCGTTGATGGCCGCGATCAGCTGGCCGACCTCATCCTGTCGCGTGGCGGGAAGCGTAGCGCGCAGATCCCCGGCGGCATATTGCTCTGCCAGGCCAATCACATCGCGAAGTGGACGCGAGAGCCAGCGGCGAATAATCATCACGAACAGCAGGGCGAACAGGGCGGAAAGGACAACACCAGCGATTAAAAACTGATTACGCAGGGTCGTGACGCTGGCCAGCAGCACGCGCTTGTCCACTTCACCTACAATCGTCCAGTTCCAGCCCGGTAGTGGGTTCCAGGCCATAATCAGGGTGCGTCCATCGGCACTCTGGCGCTCCAGGGTGCCAGATTGATCGCCCAGCAGTTGCTGTTGGATGCCATTATCCCACTCCGGCAATTTCCCCTCATTGGTGCTATGGAAGAGATATTGGCCATGGTTCTTGCCATTACTACGATCCAGGACGAAGAAATGACCACTCTCGCCCAGGCGGCGGCTGAGGATCTTTTCGCGCATGACGTTCCAGGAGTGCGTGATATCGACTCCGACGAAGAGGATAGCGATCACTTGTCCATCGGCACCCTTCACCGGTTGATACTGCGTGATATAGCGCTTTCCGAAGAGCAGGGCCAGGCCGCGATAGACCTCACCTTTGGTTACCGCAGCATAGGCCGGACTGGCAACATCCAGCACCGTACCCATCGCTCTGTCGCCATTCTCTTTACGCAGCGAGGTCGCCACGCGCACAAAATCATTTCCGCTGCGGACAAACAGGGTAGAGATAGCCCCCGTGCGCGCAAGGAAATCATCCGGCGTCGCGTTGTTTTCATGCAGCTCGGACTCACCACCCTTTAGCAGCGGCACGTTCAGGCCGTTAATGGTGCGGCTCTGGCTGGCATCAATGTTCAGCGGCTGGGGCAGAAAAGTTGTGAACAGGCGGGTATAGCTCTCCACCTCTTCAGTGAGGCTGGTATTAAACATCTGCACCATATCCACCACGCCCGTGGCCTGGTTATGCAGATCTTCAACAGCTAAGATTTCGAGTTTTTTACTGGTGTTGTAACTCAGGAGAAAAGTGAACAGCAAAAAGAGTGTGGCAACACTCAGGCCGGTAAGCAGCGATAGCTTTGTGCCAAGGCCTGCACGGCGAAAAAAAGTGATCATAAATTGCTCAGCATTGAAAAGGTATGGCTCTTCAACGGCAGGGCAGGGCTAACATTTACGGGGAAGATGTAACAGCATGTTACGGAAACGTCTCAATGTAGTAACGACAAGGATAACTGATTTGTAAATATTGAAAAGGCACTAATTTTTAGTGGCTTTTCAAAGACTTTATCACGCGTACAGAATGGCTTGTACCCGCCAGCGATCAACATGAACATCTTCCTGCATCCGGATGATTCGATACCAGGACGCGCCTTGCTCATCGGCTTTCAGGGCGATGACACGTTCGACGTCCTGCTGGCTTCCGGAAATATCATTCACGGAGATCAACCCAATTTCATTCAGTCCTGTCACACAATCTGCGCTGGCAAAATCCGCCGACTGTGCCGTCGTGCTCAACAGCCCTGCTGAGAGCAACAGTGAGGATAAAGCAAGAGTTCGTTTCATCGTTAGCTCCATTCTACGTGTCCCCGGTATCCGCCGGGCAATCCTTCGCAAATAAACTCACTTCCATTGTCACAGTCACGGAGTTTATTGTGGACAGGAAAACGTCTATGGACGCAAAGCAGTGTAAATGTCGTTTAAATACCTTCAGTTATTTACGATACAAAATGGCCTGCGAATACCATTGTCCCGTAATAACGGTTTCATCGACGAGGATGATGACGTAATAATCTGCTTTCGCTGCGGCGGCCTGGGCTTTAATTGCATTTTCCACATCCATCGGCGAACCGCGCTCAAGGGCGGTGATGGTTCCCATACGCTGTAATCCTTCCGTTTGATTACGGCGAATTTCCTGGGGGTGGTCAGCCACTGGCGGAGCGGGTTGGGGCGTGCCTTGTAACACGCTACAGCCGCATGACAGCAACACCAGCAATAAAGCGACAAACTTTCGCATAACCCTATCTAGTTTCCTGATAGCCATAGTGTAGATGCCCGGTAATTTCATTTTGGGGGAATGTTCCCAAACTGTTATCTGTAACGTAAATTTCGAATGAAAATGGTGTGAAAGCGTAATCCACTTCTCAACATTATGAATCACCCCCCGAGTAAAGGATCCTCAATGATTGAAGTTAAAACAGAACAGCCTGGAGATTATGAAATTTTACAGGCTTTTCCGGCAGGGTTAGGTGAACAGCCTTTGCCGACGATCATTTTTTATCATGGTTTTACCTCCTCTAAGCTGGTGTACAGCTACTTTGCCGTGGCACTGGCGCAGGCAGGGTTTCGCGTAGTGATGCCTGATGCCCCGGAGCATGGCGCACGGTTTAACGGCGATGAGCAGGCGCGGTTAGGGAAGTTCTGGTCCATTTTGCACGGCAGTCTTACCGAGTTCAGCGGGTTACGTGACACGATCTGTCAGACCGGGTGGGTCGCTGGCGACCGTCTGGCCGTGGCGGGAGCGTCGATGGGCGGGATGACGGCGCTGGGCATTATGACCCGCCATCCGGAGGTGAAATGCGTGGCCAGCCTGATGGGATCGGGGTACTTCACCACGCTTGCCCACTCGCTCTTTCCACCGCAGGATGAACAGACTCGGGAGGCCGTGCTGGCGCCATTAGCCCACTGGGAAGTGACCCGGGCGCTGCCCCGGCTGGCAGACCGCCCACTGCTGCTGTGGCACGGCGAGGCGGACGATGTCGTGCCGGCGACGGAGACGTTTCGTTTACAGCAAGCCTTACAGCGCGATGGACTGGATGGCAACCTCACCTGCCTGTGGGAGGCAGGTGTCCGTCATCGCATCACGCCCACGGCGCTGGATGCCACCGTCAGGTTCTTTGAAACGCACCTCTGAGTCTGACGAAGCAGTAAGCACGGCCTGAATACGTATCAAGGATAAAAATAAAAAAAGCCCCCGAACCGGGGGCGAATGAAAGGATGACGTTATTCTCGTTGTTGGCTTTCCTGGTGCTAGCGTTAATGCATTACTGATAGATGTCTGCGCTGGCGTGCATATTCCCGTTGCTGCCCGGCTCCCGGGTAAGTATGACGTGATAATAGCGGGCATTCTGCACATCGGCCTCTTGATTAAGGGCTTGATCTGCTTCACTTTCAGTGGCGAAGTTATGGTTGATATAAATCACGCCTAAGCTCTGCACATCATCCATGTTTCTGGCCTGTCGGCCGTCGATCTGAATGGCTGCCATGGCGTTTGCACTCAGCAAAAGCGCAGCCAGAACCGCTACAGTGATCTTTTTCATGATATGCGCTCCACGACGACATGCTGTGAATCGGTTGTTTCTCTCTCCTTCTGATCCTCGGTTGAGGTTTGATTAAAGTGTAATCTCTTCTGCGGGGGGCATTGACGACCATTTCTGATGCTGTTGTTCAAAAAAACACCGCAATCGAGGCTGTTCAATGTTAAATCACCCACTTAGACCCGCTTTGCCCTTTGTGCGAATTATTTGTGCAATCACCTTGTGTTTAGCGGGGGTCGCAAGTATTATGACGCGTCAATTTTTCAGCCGACCTTTAACACGTTCCTTGCCTCCCCGGGCCTCGGCTGACCCAGACAGGAGGCTGAATAATCCGTAAGGAGCAATTCGATGCGTCATTACGAAATCGTTTTTATGGTCCATCCTGACCAGAGCGAACAGGTTCCGGGTATGATCGAACGCTACACTGGTGCAATCACTGCAGCAGAAGGCAAGATCCACCGTCTGGAAGACTGGGGCCGCCGTCAGCTGGCTTATCCGATCAACAAACTGCACAAAGCTCACTACGTTCTGCTGAACGTTGAAGCTCCGCAGGAAGCGATCGATGAGCTGGAAACTAACTTCCGCTTCAACGATGCCGTTATCCGCAGCATGGTTATGCGTACCAAAAACGCAGTGACCGAAGCATCTCCGATGGTTAAAGCGAAAGACGAGCGCCGTGAGCGTCGCGATGATTTCGCAAACGAAACCGCAGATGATTCTGATGCTGGGGATTCTGAAGAGTAATTTCTGATGACCAACCGTCTGGTGTTGTCCGGTACCGTGTGCAGGACCCCCCTTCGTAAGGTCAGCCCATCAGGAATTCCTCACTGCCAGTTCGTGCTTGAGCATCGTTCAGTGCAGGAGGAAGCCGGTTTTCACCGGCAGGCGTGGTGCCAAATGCCCGTTATTATTAGCGGACACGAAAACCAGGCCATTACTCACAGTATAACGGTCGGTAGCGCAGTAACCGTTCAGGGGTTCATCTCTTGCCACAAGGCAAAGAACGGCCTGAGCAAGATGGTTCTGCATGCCGAGCAGATTGATTTGATAGATTCTGGAGACTAGCCATATGGCACGTTATTTCCGTCGTCGCAAGTTCTGCCGTTTCACCGCGGAAGGCGTTCAAGAGATCGACTATAAAGATATCGCAACGCTGAAAAACTACATCACCGAAAGCGGTAAGATTGTCCCAAGCCGTATCACCGGTACTCGTGCAAAATACCAGCGCCAGCTGGCTCGCGCTATCAAACGCGCTCGCTACCTGTCCCTGCTGCCGTACACTGATCGTCATCAGTAATCGGGCACGGTCCATTAATACGACTTTAAGAGGATAAGGTAATGCAAGTTATTCTGCTTGATAAAGTAGCAAACCTGGGCAGCCTGGGTGATCAGGTAAATGTTAAAGCGGGCTACGCTCGTAACTTCCTGGTTCCACAGGGTAAAGCTGTTCCAGCTACCAAGAAAAACGTAGAGTTTTTCGAAGCACGTCGTGCTGAACTGGAAGCCAAACTGGCTGACGTTCTGGCGGCTGCTAACGCTCGCGCTGAAGAAATCAACGCACTGGGCACCGTTACCATCGCGTCTAAAGCTGGCGACGAAGGTAAACTGTTCGGTTCCATCGGTACCCGCGATATCGCTGATGCAGTTTCTGCAGCAGGCGTTAAAGTGGCTAAGAGCGAAGTTCGTCTGCCGAACGGCGTTCTGCGTACCACTGGTGAGCACGAAGTTGACTTCCAGGTTCACAGCGAAGTATTCGCTAAACTGGTTGTTAACGTAGTAGCTGAGTAATTTTTTACTCTGCTCACGTCGAAGCGCCGGCCTTGTGCCGGCGTTTTGCTTTTTAGCGTCACGTACCACGCTTTAGCGCTTTAAGGGTCGCTATTCTCTGCGCATTCTCAGATAATAAAATGAAACGCCATTTTATTTATGAGATCTGTCATGAATACCCCTCTGCCCACGCCCGTCTTTGCCCGCAAAAATGTTGCCTATGCCTGCGCGACCCTCTGCTGTCTGCTGTGGGGAAGCTCCTACCCGGCCATTAAAAGCGGCTATGAACTCTTCCAGATTGCGACCGACGATATCCCCTCTAAGGTGGTGTTCGCTGGCTATCGTTTTCTCTTTGCTGGCCTGCTGCTGTTGCTCTTTGCGCTGGCGCAGCGCAAACCGATCGCCCGCCTGAGCCCACGCCAGTTTGGACAGCTCTCTCTGCTTGGCCTGACGCAGACCACCATTCAGTACATCTTCTTTTACGTAGGGCTGGCGTTCACCACCGGTGTTAAAGGCTCGATCATGAACGCCACCGGCACTTTCTTTAGCGTGCTGCTGGCGCACTTTATCTACCACAACGATAAACTCAGCTATAACAAGACGCTCGGCTGTATCCTGGGTTTTGCCGGGGTGATGCTGGTGAACTTCAGTAGCGGCCTGCAGGATTTTAGCTTCGTCTGGCACGGTGATGGTTTTGTCGTGCTGGCCGCCTTTATCCTCTCCGCCGCCACGCTGTATGGCAAACGCATCTCACAAACCGTGGATCCGACGGTAATGACTGGCTGGCAGCTGGCGATCGGCGGCGCGGTTTTGTTAGCGGGAGGGTATGCGACGGGCGGTACGCTGGAGTTACACAGCTTCAGTGCGCTGGCGATTCTGGGATATTTAACCTTGCTCTCCTCGGTCGCCTTTGCGCTCTGGAGCGTGCTGCTGAAGGTGAACCGCGTCAGTATGATCGCCCCCTTTAACTTTGTGGTGCCGGTGGCCGGGACGTTGCTCTCAGCTCTGTTCCTTGGAGAGAATATCCTGGAGATCAAATACGCCGTGGCGCTGGTGCTGGTCTGTTCGGGGATCTGGTGGGTCAACAAGCGTAGCGCATAAGGCGCTGGCGGCCGGGCGGCGAATTGCGCCCGGCCTGAGGCGTTATTTCACACGTAAAAACGAGCCGTCCGGCTGGCGGGTAAACAGCACTTGCTGGCCATTCCCTGCGTCAATCGTCAGCCCTGTCACCACGCCGCTGGCGTTCTGACGAATCTGTACCATCTGACCATTCTGCAGGTTACTCAGCGGCTTACCTGCCCCCTCTACCTGTGCCATGGAATAGACATCGGTTGGCGGTAAATTATGGTCGCGGAATAGCTGCGCCAGGGTTTTACCCGGCTCTATCCGGTAGCTGCGCCACTGCTGATCAATGCCGGTCGCCTGCTGCGGCTGAGAGGTCGCCGGCGCTGCCGCCTGCTCCTGCGGCTGTTCTTCCTGAATCGGCTCGGGCTCTGCCGGTGCGACCAGCCCCGGATCGTTCGACGGCGTCACCAGCTGAGTTTGCATCGGCTGGCTCTCCGACTGAGGTTGCGATTGCGACTGCATATCAAGCTGTGCGTCCCGGCTCACCGGCGTTGTATCGCCATTGTCACCGGAGGGCAGCAGGAACCCGATAATCATCAGCAGCAGGCCGAGTATGATGCCCCGACGGTGCATCGGCGGCAGCGGGTCCATGAGGCG
The DNA here is from genome assembly GCF_017348915.1 of Leclercia pneumoniae. NCBI lineage: Bacteria > Pseudomonadati > Pseudomonadota > Gammaproteobacteria > Enterobacterales > Enterobacteriaceae > Leclercia > Leclercia pneumoniae. Next base: position 420,489 of record NZ_CP071383.1, read on the forward strand.
AAGATCGTCCGGCGCATGCCAGATCCTCGCCAGGGTAGGTTTCAGTTCAAATCGCCCGGGCATGGCTCTCCTCCTGCTCCGCGTCTTTAATCCTGTTCCGGGAAGTATAGTTTGCTAACTGCCTGAAGGGCGTAGCAAAGTGGGCTTCCGTGACACACATTCGGGAATAATCCTGATTCACGCTATTGTTTCTGTTTCGCCGCGATTTGTCATCTTTACTTAAGACAAAGTTTTACCCGTCGGAGCGTGGCTGCTATGCTGCCTGCTACTTTAAATGTGATGGAAGGAAAACCCATGACCACCCCGACTTTTGACACAATCGAAGCGCAGGCGAGCTACGGTATCGGTTTGCAGGTAGGCCAGCAGTTGAGCGAATCTGGTCTGGAAGGACTGTTACCTGAAGCGCTGGTGGCGGGTATTGCCGACGCGCTGGAAGGCAAGCAGCCTGCCGTGCCGGTAGATGTGGTGCACCGTGCGCTGCGCGAAATCCACGAGCGTGCTGATGCCGTACGTCGTGCACGTTTCGAAGAGATGGCGGCAGAAGGCGAGAAGTACCTGCAAGAGAACAGCCAGCGTGAAGGCGTGAACAGCACCGAATCCGGCCTGCAGTTCCGTGTTATCACCCAGGGCGAAGGCGCTATCCCGGCACGTACTAACCACGTTCGCGTTCACTACACCGGTAAACTGATCGACGGCACCGTTTTCGACAGCTCCGTTGCTCGTGGTGAACCGGCTGAATTCCCGGTTAACGGCGTGATCCCAGGCTGGATTGAAGCGCTGACCCTGATGCCGGTAGGTTCTAAATGGGAACTGACTATTCCGCAGAACCTGGCCTATGGTGAGCGTGGCGCAGGCGCGTCTATTCCGCCATTCAGCACCCTGGTCTTCGAAGTCGAGTTACTGGAAATCCTGTAATCGTCATGCGTTTTTCCTCTCCCTCCGCGGGAGGGGAAAATAGCGTAAAAACCTATAGTTAGAACTTAATCAACATTTAATGTTGCAAACGCGAATTTTGAGTGTATTTTTGTGAGCTGTTTCGCGCTGTATGAGTGATATGACACTCACTTTCAACATATTATTAACATAATATCTAAATCATAGTATTCATCCCGCCGAATCTTACCTAATATCGATGAGTCCTTAACAAGGGGTCGTCGCATTTTGACGCAATAAAAGGCCAGAAGAGCCTAAACAACACAGACAGGCAATACAGGAAAATTACATGGTAGATCAGGCAAAAGTCATTGCTACAGAAGAGGCATCGACTGAACAATCGCTTCGGCGAAATCTTACAAACCGTCATATACAGCTTATTGCCATTGGTGGTGCTATTGGTACCGGGCTGTTTATGGGCTCCGGTAAAACCATCAGTCTTGCCGGGCCGTCGATCATCTTTGTCTATATGATCATCGGTTTCATGCTGTTTTTTGTGATGCGTGCGATGGGCGAATTGCTGCTCTCGAACCTTGAGTACAAATCTTTTAGTGACTTCGCTTCCGACCTGTTAGGGCCGTGGGCGGGCTATTTTACCGGTTGGACTTACTGGTTCTGCTGGGTTGTTACCGGCATGGCAGATGTGGTCGCCATCACGGCCTATGCGCAGTTCTGGTTCCCCGGCCTGTCGGACTGGGTCGCCTCGCTGGCGGTGATTGTGCTGCTGCTGGGGCTGAACCTCGCGACCGTGAAGATGTTCGGTGAGATGGAGTTCTGGTTTGCGATGATCAAGATTGTCGCCATCGTGGCGCTGATCGTGGTCGGGCTGGTGATGGTGCTGACGCACTTCCAGTCACCAACCGGCGTTGAAGCCTCCTTCGCGCATCTGTGGAATGACGGCGGCTGGTTCCCGAAAGGGATTAGCGGCTTCTTCGCAGGGTTCCAGATAGCGGTCTTCGCCTTTGTGGGCATTGAGCTGGTGGGTACCACCGCCGCAGAGACCAAAGACCCGGAGAAATCCCTGCCGCGCGCGATCAACTCTATTCCGATCCGTATCATTATGTTCTACGTATTCGCGCTGATCGTGATTATGTCGGTCACCCCGTGGAGCTCAGTGGTGCCAACCAAGAGCCCGTTCGTCGAACTGTTCGTGCTGGTGGGTCTGCCGGCGGCGGCGAGCCTGATTAACTTCGTGGTCCTGACCTCTGCGGCCTCATCCGCGAACAGCGGCGTCTTCTCCACCAGCCGTATGCTGTTCGGCCTGGCGCAGGAGGGGGTGGCCCCGAGCGCCTTCGCTAAGCTCTCTAAACGCGCTGTGCCGGCGAAAGGCTTGACCTTCTCCTGCATCTGCCTGCTGGGCGGCGTGGTCATGCTGTATGTGAACCCAAGCGTTATCGGCGCCTTCACCATGATCACCACCGTGTCGGCGATTCTGTTTATGTTCGTCTGGACGATCATTCTCTGCTCGTACCTGGTGTACCGCAAACAGCGTCCAGAGCTGCATGCCGCTTCCAAATACAAGATGCCGCTGGGCAAACTGATGTGCTGGGTCTGTATGGCGTTCTTTGTCTTCGTGCTGGTATTGCTGACGCTGGAAGATGATACCCGCCAGGCGCTGATTGTTACGCCGCTTTGGTTCATTGTTCTGGGGCTGGGCTGGATTTTCATCGGCAAGAAACGCATGGCAGGCGTGCGTTAAAAAAAGGCCACCTGCGGGTGGCCAAACTAAACACTCTATCAAGGCGCTCTCAGGCGCCTTTTTTATTCGCCTGCGAGGGCACGCGGGAACAAGACGTTGTTTTCCAGACTGATGTGCTCCATCAGATCGTCAATCATTTCGTTAATACCGTTGTACATGGCGCGCCAGGTTGTACAGGCATCAGCAGGCGGCGTAACGTTATTGGTGGCGTGTTTGATCACTTCCAGCAGCTCGCCGGCTTCATCGTGTTCGCTCTCCATCACGCTGATTGGCCCCATCGCCTGGCTGCCCATCCCTTGTTTAATCATCGGAAAGAGGATCTGCTCTTCTTTCATCATATGGCTGGAGAGTTCCTGGTGCAGCATGGTCAGGTATTTGGCCAGCCCGCGCGGTACAGAGGCTTTGTCCGCATGCACGCGTTCTACTTTGGTCGCCTGTAGAATCAACTCCGGCAGCTGTTCACGATGGCGGTCATGATACCGCACGATGATATGGTCGATGATCTCTGCCAGCGGGGCGCTGCGCCAGTTTTTATCGACAGGCTGCTCGGCCAGTTCCGCCAGCTCGCTCTCGATAACCTCCACGTCCAGCGCCTTACGGGAGGCGGCACGCGCCAGCGTTTGCTTACCGCCACAGCAGTAATCCATATCATATTTACGGAACAGCGCCGAGGCGCGTGGGATAGAGAGCGCAAGCTCACCTAAAGGTTGGTCGCGGAAGGCCATGGAAGTTACCTCGTCATCAGGAATATAAGGTGCATTTTAAATACATCTTTTATCGCAGGCTATAACCCTTTAGAGGAAGGGGTAAAAAAGAGAGTTAGATCACAAAAAAATACCGGTTTTAACTCCTTGAATGAATGCAGGAAACCAGTTTAGAAACTTTTTAAAGGCGTGGAGAGCGTAAATAAGCGGCGGAGGTTGCCGATATACCCTCCCAGACAATACCTGCAAATATAAAGGCTACGCATGTTTAAACGAATAAAAGTCATTACCCTGCTGATTTCAGTGCTGCTGGCACTCGGGATCATACAGCTGATCTCTGCGGGCATTTTTATCAATGCCCTGAACAACGATAAAGAAAACTTCACGGTTTCTCAGGTCTCCAGCCAGAACGTGGCAGAGTTTACTGACGCGTGGATCAGCCTCAACCAGGCACGCGTGACGCTGAACCGCGGCATGCTCCGTCTGCAAAGCAGCGTAGCGACGCAGATCAACGGCGGGCAGCTGAATGAGCTGGTCAGCACAGCGAAAAATCTGCTGGCAGATGCCCAGGCCCATTACGACAAATACTATGCGTTGCCGGAAACGCCGGGTCTGGATGACAAGCTGTCCAGCCAGCTGGAAGAGCAGTACCGCATCTACTCCGCGACTCTGGCGCAGATGAACGTTCTGCTGGCGCAGGGCAACCTGGAAGAGATGTTCAAACAAAACGCGGAGCAGAAGCAAACCGCGATGCAGAAAGTCTACCGTGAATGGCGTGAGGCGCAGGCCGCGCTTACCGACAAGGGAATTAAGGATAACGAGAGCGACTATAAGCGCATCCTGTGGATCCTCTCTACAATGATGGCGCTGGTCATCGCGACGATTATCTCCAGCTGGATTGCGATGCGCCGCGTGCTGTTGCTGCCGCTGCAGGACGTGATTGATCATATCCGTGCCATTGCGGCGGGAGATTTGACCCAGTCTATCGATCCGTCAGGTAAAAACGAGATGGCGGTGCTGGCGCGCAATGTACACGAGATGCAGACCTCGCTCTCTCGCACCGTTGGTGTGGTACGTGAAGGTGCCGATACCATCTATACCGGTGCGGGCGAAATCTCCGCGGGCAGTAACGATCTCTCTTCCCGTACTGAGCAGCAGGCTGCCTCTCTGGAAGAGACCGCCGCCAGCATGGAACAGCTGACCGCAACGGTGAAGCAGAACGCCGACAACGCTCGTCAGGCTTCCCGACTGGCACTGGACGCCTCCTCTACCGCGAAAAAAGGCGGCAGCGTGGTGGAAGGCGTGGTGCGCACCATGGATGAGATTGCCACCAGCTCCAGCAAAATTGCGCAGATCACCAACGTGATTGACGGCATCGCGTTCCAGACCAATATCCTGGCCCTGAACGCCGCGGTAGAAGCCGCCCGTGCAGGTGAGCAGGGTCGCGGTTTTGCGGTTGTCGCCGGGGAAGTACGTACGCTGGCAAGCCGTAGCGCTCAGGCAGCAAAAGAGATCAAAGCCCTGATCGATGACTCTGGCGAGCGCGTCAGCGCAGGCTCGGCGTTAGTCAATGAAGCCGGCACGACCATGGCGGAGATCGTCAATGCCGTGACGCGCGTCACCGACATTATGGGCGAAATCGCCTCGGCGTCTGATGAGCAGAGCCGTGGCATTGACCAGGTAGGTCAGGCGGTTGCCGAAATGGATCGCGTGACTCAGCAGAACGCCTCGCTGGTAGAGGAGTCTGCCGCCGCCGCCGCCGCGCTGGAAGAACAGGCCGCACGCCTGAACGAAGCCGTGGCGGTATTTAAAATCGCCCGTGTTCAGACGCTGAAAACCCCAGCCACCAAAGCCGCTACGCCGAAGGCAAAACCGGTTGCTACGGTTTCTGAAGCGAACTGGGAAACCTTTTAATCGCTAATTAGCCTTGCGAAACCGGAACGACCGTTGGTTTTTCCGGTTTCGCGCTTACCGCAACCACCACGCCCACTACCAGCAACGCGATCCCGCCCAGCGTCAATAATGGCGGCAAACTCTGGCGCATCAGGAAGGTATAGAGTAACCCCGCCAGCGTTTCAAAAACGATTAACGGGCCGAGGATCACCGTCGGCAACTTCTGGCTGGCGACGTTCCAGCACAGCGCACCGACCCAGGAACAAAGCACCGCAATCGCCACCATTAGCCCTACAAACAGCCCCGGCCGGGGTCCAAACGGCAGGTCAAACGCCGGCAGTTCGACATTCAGCCACAGGCAAGCCGCGATATAGCCCAGCAATGAGACCGGTAGCGTCACCAGCGCCTGCGCAGTGGCCCACATCATCGGATGTTTATCCGGGTTCTCCCGCAGCCAGCGGGCATTGCGCAGGGCATACCACGCCCAACAGACCACCGACAAAAACGCCAGAATGATGCCAGAGACGTAACGCCAACCGCTGGCGTTTACCAGACCATGTCCCAGCTCGGCGACGTTGACACACACCAGTCCCAGCGCAATACAGATCAGCGCTGGCACCATTTTTGACCATGCCAGTTTGCCATCGCGCTGGCTATATAGAAGATTGGCGAAGACCGGGATCACCACCGGCAAGGTGCCAATGATCATGGTCGAGACCGGCGCCCCGGTGCGCTGAATGGCGCTTGCCAGGCAGAGGTAATAGATCAGGTTGCCCATCATGGTGAGGGCGAGGGCGGTGAGCCAGTCCCGGCGGGTAAGTTGGCGCAGGCGGGCGCGTCCCAACCAGGCGAGCGGTAGGGCGATTAACCCCAGCGCCAGGTAACGCCCCATCGACTGCAGCATCGCCGGGTATTCGGGTACGATTAACGGGCCGACAAAAATCAGCCCCCACATCAAGCCTGCAAGCAAGGCATACAACACACCGCTAATCATTTTGTTATCCACATCTTAGAAACCTGCGGTAAGTGTAGAAAGGGAGGCGCGGAGAGTATTGTACGAGGTTGCGCATTAGCGCCTCGCCACCTGCTTCTGATAGCGAACCGGGGTGATGCCATAACGGCGGGTAAAGGCCCGGGTCAGGTGCGATTGATCGGTTAAACCGGTGGCGGCGGCCACTTCAGCGGCGGGCATGCCGTGGGTAAGAAAAGCCTTGGCGCGCCACAGGCGAATGGCCATCAGCATCTGGTGCGGGGTGACGTGAAAATGGGCCTTAAACTGGCGCTGGAAATGATACGGGCTGAGCGCCACCACCTGCGCCAGTTCGTCCAGGGTCAGGGCGTGCATATAGTTGTCGTGCAGATATTCACGCACTCGCTCAAATCGGTGCGCCCCCTCCTGAATCTGCGGTGCATGGCGTGCCAGCGGCTGGAAAGTCTCAATCAGATCCAGCAGAAACCCTTTCTGAGCCAGCGGATCGTCGGTATGCCACAGGGCGTAGATAAGCTGGCCGATTTGCCGGGAGCGTAGCGGATCGTAACGGGTAACATCGCTAAACCACCAGTGACGTACGCCGGTTACCTCTTCCAGCAGGTCGGGTTCAAGATAAACCATACGGTAACGCCAGCCGCCATCGGTCGCGGACTCGCCGGTATGGATCTCATCCGGGTTCATGGTGACGACAGATTTCTCAGGGGCGAGGTAGTGGGAGCCGCGATAACGAAAGCGCTCGGCACCGGTTTCGATAGTGCCGATACCAAAGGCTTCATGGGTATGGGGTTCAAAGGCATAGCGGGAGATATGGGCATGGTAAAGCTCCACGCCAGGTAGCTGCGCCAGATGGCGAAAGCGGGCGCTGTCTCTCTCATCAATAAACTGTTCAGGTACGCCTTGCACAGCCACACTCCTCACGGGTCATTCTTTCATTATCAGAGATGACCCGTGGGGATGCTACAAAAAATAACCTGTCTTTAACAATTACAGAATCGCTTTGACGCTCTCCGCCAGCGGCGTGGTCGGGCGGCCAATCAGCGCACTCAGGGTATGGCTGTCGTCAAATAGGCCCCCTTTTGAAGCGCCTGTGTCAGAGTCTGCCAGCATCTCCGCCAGCCCGGCCGGAAGACCCACGCTCTTCAGCGCGGCAGAAAAATCGGCTTCGCTAAGATTCTGGTACTTCACGCTCTTCCCGCTCTGTTTGCTCAGTTCGGCCGCCAGTTCGCTCAGGGTCCAGGCGTTATCACCCGCCAGTTCGTAGACTTTTCCGGCATGGCCCTCTTCGGCGATCACTTTGGCTGCGGCCGCTGCGTAATCTGCACGGGTGGCAGAGGCGATTTTGCCATCCCCCGCTGAGCCAATAAACACGCCATGCTCCAGGGCAGGCGGCGCGCTGGCAAGATAGTTTTCGGTATACCAGCCGTTACGCAGCAGGGTGAACGGAATACCCGATTCGGCCAGCGCTTTTTCGGTGGCGACGTGCTCAACGTGCAGGCCCAGTGGGGAGGTGTCAGCATGCAGCAGACTGGTATAGGCAATAAATTTTACGCCCGCCGCTTTGGCGGCGTTAATGACGTTCTGGTGTTGTGATGCGCGCTGGCCCACTTCGCTGGAGGAGATCAGCAGCAGCTTCTCTACGCCCTGCAGCGCGGAGGTGAACGCCGCCTGGTCGGCGTAATCCGCCTGTCGCACGTCAAGGCCTTGCTGGCTCAGGGCCCCGGCTTTCGCCGGATTACGCACAATCGCCACAATTTGACTGGCTGGAACGGTTTTCAACAGCTGCTCGATAACATGGTGGCCAAGCTGGCCGGTAGCACCGGTAATTGCGATCATGATGAAGATCCTTCGTTTCAGGAGAGTGTTATGGCACACTAGCACCAACGCTAACTTTTAGTAAGTACGTACAAAAAGGTAAGTATCAAATGGGTCAACAAACGCTCACCGAGCAAATGCGTGATGGCAATCTGTTTGCCGAACAGTGTCCGTCGCGGGAGGTGCTTAAGCACGTTACCAGCCGCTGGGGTGTTTTGATTCTGGTGGCGCTGCGTGAAGGGACCCACCGTTTTAGCGATCTACGACGCAAAATGGGGGGCGTCAGCGAAAAGATGCTCGCGCAGTCACTGCAGGCGCTGGAGCAGGACGGCTTTCTCAATCGGGTGTCGTTTCCGGTAGTGCCTCCGCATGTGGAGTACAGCCTGACCCCGCTGGGGAGTGAGGTGAGTGAGAAGGTGGCCGCACTGGCCGACTGGATTGAGCTGCATACCCCGGAGGTGATCGGAAACCGGGAAGGGCGCGCAGCCTGAACCCCGGCAGCATAATGCTGCCGGGACAGGGCATTACTTACCTAAATCCAGCTGATAGAGGGCAAAGCCGATCTCGTCATTGCCGACTTTATGCATCGGATACTGGGCTTTCTCTTTGATGAATGCCGCCGCTTTCTCCGACGGTGAGGTTTCAAAGCGAATATCCAGCTTCACATCGCTGTGAATCGGAGCCAGGCGCCAGTTGTTGTCGGCGGCCGGATGGATTGCACCCGACTGCTTCGACTGTTCGCCAATCCACGCCGCCAGTACCGAGCGGTTCTCATCCGGTGAAGCAAAGGCGATATGGCTATCGCCCGTTCCGGCAAATTTCCCGCCGTAGGCACGATAGTTATTGGTGGCGACCAGGAAAGTGGCATTGGGATCGATTGGCTTGCCGTTGAAGGTCAGATGCGTAATACGCTCTGCCTGCGGGTTAATGGTCTGGCATTCGCCGTCATATTTCGCTGGCTGAGTCACATCAATCTGGTAATCCACCCCATCGATCACGTCGAAGTTATAGGTGCGGAAACCGTCCCAGTTAATCAGAGACTGCGGTTTTGTGCTGGTCGGGTCAATCTGGTTAAACTGCCCGGCAGAGCACTCCAGCCACTCCTTCACCTCTTTGCCGGTGGCTTTTACCACCACAAGGGTGTTGGGATAGAGATAGAGATCGGCGGCATTGCGGAAGGTGAGCTGGCCTTTTTCCACCTCAACGTAACTGGCCGGGTCGTTTTTACGCCCGCCCACTTTAAACGGCGCGGCGGCAGAGAGCACCGGCAGCTTCGCGAGGTCCGGGTCGCCCTGAATAAAGCGCTCGGTATAAGCTTTTTGCGCCATGTTCACCACCTGCACGGTGGGGTCGTCCTGCACCAGTGCCAGGAAGCTGTACATATTGTCGGAGGATTTCCCCACCGGCTTGCTAACGAACTCGCGGGTCGCGTCGTGATCGTGCTTCAGTACCTGCACCAGATCCTTATCTTCGCCTACCAGCGCCTTTTTCGCGGCGGCATCGTAGATGGGGCGCGCTTCCGCTTTCGAGGTGGTGACCTGCCATTTACCGCTGTCGTTATTCAGCACCAAATCCACCACCCCCAGGTGATCGCCCCACATCCCCGGCATGACGGCCGGAATGCCGTTCAACGTCCCTTTGGCGATGTCCGCCCCTTTAATACTGGCGAAATCTTTCCCCGGGAAGACCGCGTGCGCGTGACCAAACAGGATGGTGTCGACGCCCGGCACTTCGCTCAGGTAGTAAACCGAGTTCTCTGCCATCGCCTGGTACGGGTCGGCTGACAGCCCGGAGTGGGCGACTACCACCACCAGGTCAGCGCCTTTTTCGCGCATCTCCGGCACATATTTGCGCGCGGTTTCGGTGATGTCATTCACCGTAACTTTGCCGCTCAGGTTGGCTTTATCCCAGGTCATGATCTGCGGTGGGACAAAACCAATATAGCCAATCTTCAGGGTCTGCTTTTTGCCATCCTGATCGACCACCTCAGTCTCTTTAATCAGGTAGGGGGTAAACAGCGGCTTTTGGGTCTTAACGTCGATGATATTGGCATTAACGTACGGGAATTTGGCGCCAGCGAGGGCCATATGCAGGTAGTCCAGCCCGTAGTTGAACTCATGATTCCCGAGGTTGCCTACGGCGTAATCAAGGGTGTTCAGGGCCTTATAGACCGGGTGAATATCCCCTTTTTTCAGCCCTTTTGCCGCCATGTAATCACCGAGCGGACTACCCTGAATTAAGTCTCCGTTGTCGACCAGTACGCTATTTTTCACTTCGCCACGGGCGGCGTTGATCAGGCTTGCGGTACGTACCAAGCCAAATTTCTCTGTCGGGGCATCTTTGTAGTAATCGAAGTCCATCATGTTACTGTGCAGATCGGTGGTTTCCAGAATACGTAGATCTACCGTCGCTGCCTGTACACTCGCGGCAATCAGCGTCGCCAGGAGCGTTGCACTAAACTTAATCATTGAGGGGTCCTTTTTTCGATCCAGGCCACAAAAGAATATGTATGTATATTTTTTTGCTTACAGAATTGTGAATCCTGCCAGAAAAAAGGACCGCGAAACCGGAATTGCTTCACAGATAGCGGATTTATTCACAATACGATATAAATAAAACAAAGAGTTATACCCACTGTGATAACAAAGAGGTGGAGAATGTTAGATAAAATTTGTCAGCTCGCACGGGAGGCGGGGGATGCCATCATGCAGGTCTATGATGGCAAGGTGCCGCTCGATGTCGTGAGCAAAGTGGATGACTCGCCGGTGACGGCGGCGGATATTGCGGCGCATAGCGTGATTCTACAAGGCCTGCAGGCGCTGACGCCGGAAATCCCGGTACTCTCTGAAGAGGCACCGCAAAGCTGGGAAGAACGCCAGCACTGGCAACGCTACTGGCTGGTGGATCCGCTGGATGGGACGAAAGAGTTCATCAAGCGTAATGGTGAGTTCACCGTCAATATCGCCCTGATTGAAAAGGGTAAAGCGGTGCTCGGCGTGGTATATGCGCCGGTGCTGAAGGTGATGTACAGCGCGGCTGAAGGCAAGGCGTGGAAAGAAGAGTGCGGCGTGCGCAAGCAGATTCAGGTGCGGGATGCCAGGCCGCCGCTGGTGGTGATCAGCCGTTCGCACAGCGACAACGAACTGCAGGAGTACTTGCAACAGCTGGGTGAGCATCAGACCACGTCCATTGGCTCGTCGCTGAAGTTCTGTCTGGTGGCAGAAGGGCAGGCACAGCTCTATCCCCGCTTCGGGCCAACCAACATCTGGGATACTGCCGCAGGCCATGCGGTGGCCGCCGCCGCCGGCGCGCATGTTCACGACTGGCAGGGTAAGCCTCTCGACTATACCCCGCGTGAATCGTTCCTTAACCCGGGGTTCCGGGTGTCGCTCTATTGATCGAGCAACTTGTGCAGCAGGGCAGTGACCTGCTGCACCTCATCCTGGCTTAAGCCTCCGTCTTTTGCCCACTGGATGCGTCCCGCTTTATCCAGCACCACAACCGCCGAGCCCTCCTCCTCTAACTGCCACGCTCCGCGTACCACGCCGTTGCTGTCCACGATGAACTGTGACCAGGGGTAGAGCTTTTTATTGCTCTCCAGGCTGCTGCGCACAAACATGCCGGAGCCGGGAATGGCATCATCGGTGTTGACAATGGTGGTCGTTTGATAGCGGTCATGTGGCAAATTTGCGGTCTTGATCGCTTCAATAAGTGTGGCATTTTTCTCTTTTGCGGAGGTGCGACCGGCAATATGCATGACAACTCTCACTTTTCCTGCGAGCTGCGCGCTATTCCAGCTTTTATAGCTAAACTTATTATTGTCGAGGATCAATTCTCCCCGGTCGGCAACGCCCACCGGCGGCACACGTTGCCCCTTTTCAAAATTATGTGCACTGGCCATCAGCGGAAGCATCAGGCAGGCGACTGCCAGAACGTTACGTAGGGTCATGGTTTTTCCTTTTTTATAAATTGCAGGTGATCCGACCACTTGGTCATACGTTTTTAATGATATGTGCGATCGTCTCTGTTTACCCGCAATCTCGGTGCCAGATTGCGGTGGAACGCACATAACTGGACAAAAACGACGGCTTATACTGCCTGTAGGTAAGCTTTGCAAAGAAAATTCTGAATAACTGTCATCAAAAGGTAAATAAACTTATGCACACTGGGTATCACTGATTTTCTGGTCTATAGTCATTGGGCATCAAAATTTGCGCTCTGGAAAGTCGGGCTGAATGTGGCACCGCAAGGGCGTATGATTCGCAGGAGAAATTAAAATGAAAATTTTCCAACGCTACAATCCGCTTCAGGTAGCGAAATACGTAAAAATCCTGTTCCGTGGACGGTTGTATATCAAGGATGTTGGCGCTTTTGAGTTCGATAAGGGCAAGATCCTTATCCCAAAAGTGAAGGACAAACAGCACTATTCTGTGATGTCCGAAGTCAACCGTCAGGTTATGCGTCTGCAGACTGAGATGGCTTAACCAACGTGCTATGCAGTAATAAAGAAACGGCTCCCGATGGGAGCCGTTGATGTTTCTGGGACAGCGTTATTCCGACACTTTCTCTTGTGCATCCGGCAGCTTCGGTACCAGCACGGTCGGTTTGTTATCGATGCGGGTTACCAGCAGCTGATCGATACGGTAGTTGTCGATATCCACCACTTCGAATTTAAAGCCTGAGAACTTCACCGAGTCGGTACGTTTCGGGATCTTACGCAGCATAAACATCATAAAGCCGCCGATGGTCTCGTAGTTACCGGACTGCGGGAACTCATCAATGTCCAGAACACGCATTACATCTTCAATCGGCGTGCCGCCATCGATCAGCCATGAGTTCTCGTCACGCTGAACAATCTGCTCTTCCAGCCCCTGGCCCACCAGGTCGCCCATCAGCGTGGTCATCACGTCGTTCAGCGTGATAATCCCCACCACCAGCGCATATTCGTTCATGATGACCGCGAAGTCTTCGCCCGCGGTTTTGAAACTTTCCAGCGCTTCAGAAAGGGTCAGGGTATCGGGAACGATCAGCGTATTACGGATCTGCACGCCACTGTTCAGCGCCAGGCTCTGGTTCGCCAGTACGCGGTTCAGCAGGTCTTTAGAGTCCACGTAGCCGATGATGTGGTCGATATCTTCATTACAGACCAGGAACTTAGAGTGCGGATGTTCCGCTACTTTTTGTTTCAGGCTCTGCTCGTCTTCATGCAGATCGAACCAAATCACGCTTTCACGTCCGGTCATAGAGGACGGCACGGTACGGGATTCCAGTTCGAACACGTTCTCAATCAGCTCGTGCTCCTGTTTACGCAACACGCCAGCCAGCGCACCCGCTTCGACCACCGCGTAAATATCGTCGGAGGTGATGTCGTCTTTGCGCACCATCGGCAGTTTAAAGATGCGGAAAATCATATTCGCCAGGCCGTTAAAGAACCACACCAGCGGACGGAACACATACAGACAGAAGCGCATCGGGTTGATGATACGCAAAGCCACGGCTTCAGGCGCAATCATACCGATGCGTTTCGGTGTCAGGTCAGCGAAGAGAATGAACAGACCCGTCACCAGCGAGAACGAGAGAATAAAGCTCAACTGCTCTGAGAGTTCAGGCGAGAAGTACTTTGAGAAGAGAGTGTAAAAGACCGGGGAGAAGGCTGCATCGCCGACGATACCGCCCAGAATTGCTACCGCGTTAAGGCCAATTTGCACCACGGTAAAGAACATACCGGGGTTTTCCTGCATTTTTAAAACGCGATGTGCATTGATGTTACCGTCATCGGCAAGCAGTTTAAGTTTGATTTTACGGGATGCGGCCAGTGAAATTTCTGAAACTGAGAAAAATGCACTCACGGCAATCAGACAAAGTATTACTAAAATACTGTTTAACATATCTTATCCGGCTTTTCGCCAGATCCTCGGAAGGGAAGTTAAGTTTCGTTTGAAGAGATAGTGAAAACCGGTCCGAAGCGGTAGGCCGGTTGTTTCAGCGGCTAGTATAGCGTAAAGCACTGTAAACCCGCCAGAGATCACTTTTTGACCCAACCTTGCAGCAGGCAGGCAAGGTCGGGTCAAGGCAGAACGGTTAGGCCAGCTGAGGAGGCAGGCAGACACCAATACCGCCGATACCGCAGTAGCCGTACGGATTTTTGTGCAGGTACTGCTGATGGTCATCTTCCGCGTAGTAGAACGGCGTGGCCGTCGCGATTTCGGTGGTGACATGACGGGTATCATGGGCATCGATCATCGCTTGCTGGAAGCGTGCCAGGCTGTCACGTGCCGCGGCATCCTGCTCCGGAGTCAGCGGGTAGATCGCCGAGCGGTACTGCGTACCGTGGTCATTACCCTGGCGCATGCCCTGAGCGGGATCGTGATTCTCCCAGAAAACCTGCAGCAGTTGTTCGTAGCTGATCACTGCAGGATCGTACACTACGCGCACCGCTTCAGCGTGCCCGGTCTGGCCGGAGCAGACTTCGCGGTAGGTCGGATTAGGGGTATAGCCACCGCTGTAGCCTGCTGCGGTACTGTAGACGCCGGGCAACTGCCAGAAGAGGCGCTCAACGCCCCAGAAGCAGCCCATGGCGAAGATCGCGATCTCCATGCCGTCCGGGACGTTAGTCATGGAGTGGCCGTTAACGGCGTGCAGGGTGGCGACAGGCATTGGGGTGTTACGTCCCGGTAATGCATCCGCCTGAGCAACAAGGTGCTTTTTATCAAATATACTCACGGTGTGGCCTCCGGGGTAAAGGTGTTGGGGTTAAGGTTGTCACGACGCGTTTAATTGAACACAATAATTACGCTGAATGAGTCTAGATTTAAACATAAGAAATATTAGGGTGCTCAGCCATTTTTCAACCCACTAAACGGGTTTTGGGCTCTATGCCGTGATACGCCGCGGAGCGGCACTTCAAATGCTTCCAGGGTGGAAACAAGGATATTCAGGAGAAAACGTGCCAAAGATCCGCCAGTTATGTTTGGTCAGTTTATTGCTGACAAGCGGAGTCGCCAGCGCGGCGAATGTCCGTTTGCAGGTTGAAGGGTTAACCGGTGCGCTGCAAAAAAACGTGCGAGCGCAGCTTTCGACCATCGAAAGTGATGAAGTCACGCCAGACAGGCGCTTTCGCGCACGCGTGGACGATGCCATCCGCGAAGGGTTAAAAGCGTTGGGTTATTACGAACCCACCATCGAATTTGATCTTCGCCCGCCGCCGGCTAAAGGGCGCCAGGTGCTGATTGCCCGCGTCTCGCCGGGCGAGCCGGTAAAAATTGGCGGCACCGACGTGGTGCTGCGCGGTGGAGCGCGTGACGATCAGGATTACATTAAGTTATTGCACGATCGTCCGGCTATCGGCACGGTGCTGAACCATTCCGACTACGAAGGTTTCAAAAAAAATCTCACCCGTGTCGCCTTGCGCAAAGGTTACTTCGACAGCCAGTTTAATAAGAGCCAGTTAGGCATCGCCCTGGACCGGCATCAGGCTTTCTGGGATATCGACTACGACAGCGGCCAACGCTACCGTTTTGGCGATGTCACCTTTGAAGGGTCGCAAATCCGCGACGAATACCTGCAAAACTTAATCCCCTTTAAAGAGGGGGATTTCTATGAGTCAAAAGACCTGGCCGAACTGAACCGGCGTCTTTCCGCTACCGGCTGGTTTAACTCAGTAGTGGTGGCACCCGAGTTCGACAAAGCTCGTCAGAGCAAGGTATTACCGCTGCACGGCGTGGTCTCACCCCGCACCGAAAACACCATTGAAACCGGGGTAGGTTA
The DNA here is from genome assembly GCF_017348915.1 of Leclercia pneumoniae. NCBI lineage: Bacteria > Pseudomonadati > Pseudomonadota > Gammaproteobacteria > Enterobacterales > Enterobacteriaceae > Leclercia > Leclercia pneumoniae. The sequence goes on from NZ_CP071383.1 coordinate 436,288, forward strand.
CTCCACGGACGTCGGGCCGCGCGTTAAAGCGACCTGGAAAAAACCGTGGATGAACTCCTACGGCCACAGCCTAACCACCAGCGCCAGCATCTCGGCCCCGGAGCAGCAACTCGATTTCAGCTATAAAATGCCGCTGCTGAAAAACCCGCTGGAGCAATATTACCTGCTGCAGGGCGGATTCAAGCGTACCGATCTGAACGACACCGAGGCAGACTCCACCACCCTTGCCATATCGCGCTACTGGGATCTCTCCAGCGGCTGGCTGCGGGCGATTAACCTGCGCTGGAGTCTCGATCACTTTACCCAGGCGAACGTGACTAACACCACGATGCTGCTCTACCCGGGGGTCATGATTAGCCGTACACGCTCCCGCGGCGGCCTGATGCCGACGTGGGGGGATTCTCAGCGTTACTCGGTGGATTACTCCAATAGCGCCTGGGGCTCCGACGTGGACTTTGTGGTCGTGCAGGCCCAGAACGCCTGGATTCGCACCCTCTACGATCGCCACCGCTTTGTGGTCCGCGGTAATCTGGGCTGGATCGAAACCGGCGATTTCGACAAGGTGCCGCCCGACCTGCGTTTCTTCGCCGGTGGTGACCGCAGTATTCGCGGCTATAAATACAAATCCATCGCGCCGGAAGATAACGAAGGCAAGCTGATCGGGGCCTCGAAGCTGGCCACCGGCTCGCTGGAGTATCAATATAACGTGACAGGTAAGTGGTGGGGGGCGACCTTCATCGACAGCGGCGAAGCGGTGAGTGACATTCGCCGTAGCGATTTTAAAACCGGCGCCGGGGTTGGCGTGCGCTGGGAATCGCCGGTGGGGCCGATCAAGCTCGACTTTGCCGTGCCGATAGGTGACAAAGACAACCACGATCTGCAGTTTTATATCGGTCTGGGGCCAGAATTATGAGTTTATGGAAGAAGATAAGCCTCGGCGTACTGATTTTTATTCTGCTGCTGCTGGGGACGGTGGCCTTCCTGGTGGGCACCACCAGCGGCCTGCATGTACTGTTTAAGGCGGCGAACCGCTGGGTACCGGGGCTGGAAATTGGCCAGGTGACCGGCGGCTGGCGCGATCTGCATTTGAGGAACGTGCGTTATACCCAGCCGGGCGTGGCTGTAAATGCGGGCGATTTTCACCTTGCGGTGAAGCTGGGCTGTTTGCGCGACAGCAAACTTTGCGTCAATGACCTCTCGCTTAAAGACGTCAACGTGGCGATTGATTCAAGCAAAATGCCGAAATCGGCGCCGCCAGAAGAGGAGGACAGCGGCCCGCTGAACCTCTCTACGCCGTATGAAATCGCCCTTTATCGGGTGGCGTTGAACAACGTTAACGTCAAAATCGACGATACCACGGTCTCGGTGATGGACTTCACGTCCGGCCTGCGCTGGCAGGAGAAAAACCTGACCCTGACCCCGACCTCGTTACAGGGGCTCTTGATTGCCCTGCCAAAAGTGGCCGACGTGGCGCAGGAAGAGATTGTCGATCCAAAAATTCAGAAGCCGCAGCCGGAGGAAAAACCGCTTGGCGAGACGCTGAAGGATCTCTTCTCAAAACCGGTTCTGCCGGAGATGACCGACGTTCATCTGCCGCTCAATCTTAATATCGAAGAATTTAAGGGCGAGCAGCTGCGCCTGACCGGTGACACCGACCTGACCGTCTTTAACATGCTGCTTAAAGTCAGCAGCATTGACGGCAACATGAAGCTCAATGCGCTGGATATCGATACCAACCAGGGGAGCGTGAATGCGACCGGCAATGCGCTGCTGCGTGATAACTGGCCGGTAAATATCACCCTTAATAGCGCCCTCAATATCGATCCGCTCAAAGGCGAGAAGGTGAAGCTGAAGGTAGGCGGTGCCCTGCGCGACCAGCTGGAATTTGGCGTTAATCTCTCTGGCCCGGTGGATATGGTGCTGCGCGGCCAGACCCGCCTTGCCGAAGCCGGCCTGCCGCTCAATCTGGAGCTGGTAAGCGAGCAACTCTACTGGCCATTCACCGGTGAGAAGCAGTACCAGGCCGATGATCTGAAGCTGAAGCTCAGCGGCAAAATGACCGATTACACCCTGTCGTTCCGCACGGCGGTGAAGGGCGAAGGTTTACCGCCCGAGACCATTACCCTTGATGCAAAGGGCAATGAGCAGCAGGTTAACCTCGATAAGCTCACCGTGGCGGCGCTGGAAGGCAAAACCGAACTGACGGCACTCCTCGACTGGCAGCAGGCTATCAGCTGGCGTGGTGAGCTGAAGCTGGCAGGTATTAATACGGCAAAAGAGTTCCCGGAGTGGCCATCGAAGCTCGACGGGCTGATCAAAACGCGCGGCAGTCTGTACGGCGGGACCTGGCAAATGGACGTGCCGGAGATCAAGCTGGCCGGCAACGTGAAACAGAACAAGGTCAAAGTTGATGGTTCCCTGAAGGGCAACAGCTATCTCCAGTGGACTATCCCGGGGCTGCACGTGGCGCTGGGACGTAATAACGCGGATATCAAAGGCGAGCTAGGGGTAAAAGACCTCAACCTCGACGCCACTATTGATGCGCCCAATCTGGATAACGCCCTGCCAGGGCTAGGCGGTACGGCCAAAGGACTGGTGAAAGTGCGCGGTACGGTAGAGGCGCCGCAGCTGCTGGCGGATATCACCGCCAATAACCTGCGCTGGCAAGAACTCTCCGTGGCCCGCGTGCGCGTAGAGGGCGACGTAAAATCCACCGATCAGATTGCCGGTAACCTGAACCTGCGCGTTGAGCGCATTGCTCAGCCGAGCGTCAATCTGAGTCTGGTGACCCTGCAGGCCAAAGGCAGCGAGAAGCAGCACGATCTCCAGCTGCGGGTGCAGGGTGAGCCGGTTGCCGGCCAGCTGCATCTGACCGGCAGCTTTGACCGTCAGGCGCAGCGCTGGAAAGGCACGCTGGATAACACCCGCTTCACCACCCCGGTGGGGCCGGTGGCGCTCTCCCGCTCTGTCGCGCTGGATTACCGCAACGCGGAACAAAAAATCAGCATTGGCCCGCACTGCTGGACCAACCCGAACGCCGAGCTGTGTCTCCCTCAGGCCGTTGATGCCGGTGCCGAAGGTCGCGCGGTCGTGAATCTGAACCGCTTCGACCTGGCGATGCTGAAACCCTTTATGCCCGAGACGACGCAGGCGAGCGGCGTATTCAGCGGTAAAGCGGATGTGGCGTGGGATACCACCAAACCGGGCCTGCCACAGGGCAGCGTGACGCTTGCCGGACGAAACGTGAAGGTGTCGCAGGAGGTCAATGGTGCACCGCTGCCGCTGGACTTCAGTACGCTCAACCTGCGTGCCGATCTGCACAACAACCGCGCCCAGCTGGAGTGGTTAATTCGTCTGGTCAACAACGGCCAACTCGATGGTCAGGTGCAGATAAGCGATCCACAGGGGCAGCGTAATCTGGGCGGCAACGTCAATATTCGCAACCTCAACCTGGCGATGGTCAACACCATCTTCTCACGCGGCGAAAAGGCGGCGGGGATGCTGAATGCCAACCTGCGCCTGGCGGGGAATGCGCAGAGCCCGCAGCTGTTTGGCCAGATGCAGCTGAACGGCGTGGACATCGACGGTAACTTTATGCCGTTTGATATGCAGCCAAGCCAGCTCGCGATGAACTTCAACGGCATGAGTTCGACGCTTGCCGGGGTCGTGCGCACGCAGCAGAGGCAGATCAACCTGAGCGGCGATGCGGACTGGAGCCAGCTTGATAACTGGCGCGCGCGGGTGGCCGCGAAGGGCAGCAAGGTGCGTATCACGGTGCCGCCAATGGTGCGGCTGGATGTCTCGCCGGACGTGGTATTTGAAGCGACGCCGAGCCTCTTCACCCTCGATGGTCGTGTGGATGTGCCCTGGGCGCGAATCGTGGTGCACGACCTGCCAGAGAGCGCGGTGGGCGTCTCCAGCGACGAGGTGATGCTTGATAACAATCTGCAGCCCAAAGAGGCGCAGAGCGCGGGCATCCCGATTAACAGCAACCTGATAGTCCACGTAGGCAACAACGTGCGTCTGGATGCCTTTGGCCTGAAGGCCCGCCTTACCGGCGACCTGAAGGTAGCCCAGGATAAGCAGGGGCTGGGGCTTAACGGACAGATCAATATTCCGGAAGGGCGCTTCCATGCCTACGGCCAGGATCTGCTTGTGCGTAAAGGCGAGCTGCTCTTCTCTGGCCCGCCGGACCAGCCGCTGCTGAATATTGAAGCGATCCGTAATCCGGAGTCGACAGAAAATGACGTGATTGCCGGAGTGCGGGTAACCGGCACCGCCGACGAACCGAAAGCGGAGATCTTCTCTGACCCGGCGATGTCGCAACAGGAAGCGCTCTCTTACCTGCTGCGCGGCCAGGGGCTGGACAGCAACCAGAGCGACAGTGCTGCTATGACCTCAATGTTAGTTGGCCTGGGGGTTGCACAAAGTGGGCAGGTTGTGGGTAAAATCGGCGAGACGTTTGGCGTAAGCAATCTGGCGCTGGACACCCAGGGGGGCGGTGACTCCTCGCAGGTGGTGGTCAGCGGCTATGTTCTGCCGGGTCTGCAGGTAAAATACGGTGTGGGGATCTTTGACTCCTTAGCGACTCTCACGTTACGCTATCGCCTGATGCCTAAGCTATATCTGGAAGCGGTGTCTGGCGTAGACCAGGCACTCGATCTGCTCTATCAGTTTGAGTTTTAGCAATGCGAATATTTGTCTACGGCAGTTTACGAACCAAGCAAGGCAACAGCCACTGGATGACCAACGCCCAGTTGCTGGGTAATTACAATGTCGAGAACTACCAGTTGTACAGTCTGGGCCACTATCCAGGCGCGGTTCCGGGAAACGGAACGGTACAAGGTGAGGTCTACCGCATTGATAATGCCACGCTAGCCGAACTTGATGCCTTGCGCACCAGGGGCGGTGAATATGCACGCCAGTTGATCCAGACGCCATACGGGAGTGCATGGATGTACGTGTACCAACGTCCGGTCGAAGGCTTAACGCTGATTGAAAGCGGCAATTGGTTAGACAGAGACCAGTACTGACCCCGCTTGAAGATTGAAATGAACAACGCCACCCTCGGGTGGCGTTGTTTTTTGCGATGGCACTCGCGATTGGCCGGGAAACGGCTCACCTCATTGTAAATTCTTGCGTAACGCTTTCCCGAATGTTGAACAAGACACTTTTTCTGCTGGCGCGCACAAAAAACCTCGCGTAAAACGGATAATATCTTCTCAGGAGTTATACTTTGTATAATCTGGAGGGGTTATGCGTATTACGATTAAGAAATGGGGAAATAGCGCTGGGGTCATCATCCCCGGCGCCATCATGAAAGAACTTAACATGCAGGTGGGACAGAGTATGGAAGCTCAGGTCGTTGATAATCAGGTGGTACTTAAACCTCTCAGTAAGCGTTACACCCTTGAAGAACTGCTGGCGCAGTGCGATCCGAACGCGGCGCCCGCCACGGAAGATGAACTGTGGGGCAATGCAGGGCCGATGGGCAATGAAGTATGGTGAGGGCGTTGACGTACGATCGGGGCGATATCGTGCTGGTCAACTTTTCTCCTGCAAACGGCCATGAACAGCAAGGCGCTGGTCGGCCAGCGCTGGTGCTTTCCCTCAGTACGTTTAATCAGACCGGTATGGTGCTGGTGGCCCCCATTACGCAGGGCGGTAGTTATGCCCGCTACGCCGGGTTTGCCGTGCCTGTAAGCTGCGAAGAGGGGGATGTGCAGGGGGCCGTGCTGGTTAATCAGCTCCGGATGATGGATCTGCATGCCCGGCAGGCGAAAAAGATCGCCATCGCAACGGATGAGGTCGTAGAGGATGCCCTGCTGCGTCTGCAGGCCATTATCGACTGACTCAGGTAAATGCCACCCTCGGGTGGCGTTGTTTTTTTAATTCCCTTCCTGGCGCAGCTTAAAGATCTGCACCGTGTCCAGCAGCTGCTCCGCCTGGCGGTGCATGGCCCTGGCCGCGGCTGAGGACTCCTGCGAGAGCGTCGCATTCTGCTGCGTGGCGGTGTCCATATGGGTGACTGCCACGTTGACCTGGTCGATCCCGTTGCTCTGTTCATGGCTGGCATGAGAAATCGCCTCGATCAGCTCGCTCACTTTACTCACGCTGTGCAGGATATCTGCCATTGCCGCGCCGGCCTCTTTCACCTGGCCGTTCCCTTCGTCGATGCGACTGACCGAGCGGTCGATCAACACCCGAATCTCTTTCGCCGCAGCCGCGGAGCGTTGCGCCAGGGCACGCACTTCCGCCGCCACCACCGCAAAGCCTCGCCCTTCGCTACCGGCACGGGCGGCTTCGACGGCGGCGTTCAGCGCCAGAATATTGGTCTGGAAGGCGATACTGTCGATCATGCTAATAATGGTGTTGATTTCGCTGGAGAAGTTATGAATCTCGTTCATGGTCTGTACCGCGCGTTCCACCGCTTGCTCACCCTGCCGGGCTACCTGATGGGCGCTACGGGCGAGATCGCTGGCAGTCTGCGAATTCTCTGCGTTGCTCTTCACCACCGACGTCAACTCCTCCATCGAGGCGGCTGTCTGCTCCAGCGCGCTGGCCTGGGCTTCATTTCGCGAAGAGAGCTCATGGCTACCGCTGGCAATTTGTGCTGAGGCGGTGGCGATGGTCTCGGTGCCGCTACGCACGCCAGAGACAATGCGCGTCAGATTGACGTTCATCTCCTGCAGTGCGCGCATCAGTTCGGCGGTCTCATCGCGACCGGCAATGGTAAAGCGTGACTGCAAATCGCCGGCCGCCACGGTGCGGGCAATGCTCACTGCCTGTGCCAGCGGGCGGGTAATACTGCGAATCAGCCACCAGGTTACCAGCAGTCCTGCCGCGAGCGTCAACGCCATGGCCAGCAGGAGCATCCAGCGCGTCTCCTGAAAGCGCGCCTGGTTCTGGGCAATGGTGTGCTGGTGGAGCGCTTTTGCGTGGGCCAGCGTTTGGGCAACCACCTCGTCGATCCTTTTTGTCGGCTCGCGGTCAATGCCGGTCACCTGTTTATCCACCTCCTGTGCGCTGGTCACATCACCCACCCGATAGGCGTTCAGCGCCGACAGATACTGCTGCTGCAGCCCGGCGTGGATCGCCCGTGTCGCCAGCACCTGCTGATTATCCATCCCGATTTTCGGCAGCAGTTCGCTCAGGTGCGTTAAGAGCGCCTGGGTGTTCTGGCTCTCGCGAATAAAGGCCGCTTTATATTTATCGAACGCCGCCTGCCCCTGAGCCCCGCGCAGCAGGGTGTTCTTCCACTCCTGAACCTGGATCTTGAACTGCACCTGCGCATTACGCGCGGTATCAATGCTCTCGGTAATGGTCTGTTCCATCGTCATAATCTGTTCATTCTGCGTCAGGCTGTTGCTGTTTATCGCCAACCCACGCAAACCGATAAATAACGTCGCAAGCAGGAGCAGCGAGGCCAGCAGCCCCAGTCGTTGGCCGATGGTGAGTGTGTTGAGTTTCATCTGTAGCGGGGATTCCCTGTAGGTAATAAAGCGATCGCGATCACGTCCCGAAGATATCGACCCGCATCAGGCAGACTTTATGGCAGTAACCCGGCATTAGGGCAGGGGGAAAGCGTTATCTAATTAATACTGATAGGGAAAAGTGCTTTGTGACAATTTCGTGACATTTCACTTTGGCGGGGGGCGGAGGCGAGGCTCAGGTATACAGGCAAAAAAAAACCCCGACGTATCGGGGTCTTATAATCAGGAAAGCATTACTTCTTCGCTGCGCGCTCGAAGGAGGCAACGATCTCAGCTTTCGCCGCTTCTGCGTTGTCCCAGCCGTCAACTTTAACCCATTTGCCTTTCTCGAGATCTTTGTAGTGCTCGAAGAAGTGGGAGATCTGCGCTTTCAGCAGCTCTGGCAGGTCGTTCACATCTTTAATGTGATCGTACTCTTTGCTCAGTTTGGTGTGCGGTACAGCAACCAGCTTCGCATCTTCGCCCGCTTCGTCAGTCATTTTCAGCACGCCAACCGGACGGCAGCGAATCACTGAGCCTGGCTGCAGTGGGTACGGCGTAGGGACCAGAACGTCAACCGGGTCACCATCCAGAGACAGGGTGTTATTGATGTAGCCGTAGTTGCACGGATAGAACATCGCGGTAGACATGAAACGGTCAACAAACAGTGCGCCGGTGTCTTTGTCGATTTCGTATTTGATCGGATCGGCGTTAGCCGGGATTTCGATAACTACATAGATGTCTTCTGGCAGTTCTTTACCCGCAGGGACGTTGAGTAAGCTCATGTCTGTGTCCTTTAAAATGATTGGCAAACAAGTGGCGAGTATTATAGCCAACTCACGCTGAATGTCTTTGCCTGTTTTCGTCTCTTCTGCCTGCTCAGGGCCCTTTTCAGCCTCTTCTCATGACAGGAATGTCCATAAACTCAGCCGCATTTTTAATGGTTCGATGAAAGCGATTACAAACTTGTGATTAACGTTTTATTCACTTTTCCGAAGTGTGATGTAACGCAATCTGTAACACCTGCCATTGGCTATAGTTTGTTCGCAGAACACCTTTTACCCAACAATAAACTACCCTACGAGGACGTTCTTATGTGGAAGCGCTTACTTCTCGTCACAGCAGTTTCGGCAGCCATGTCGTCTATGGCAATGGCCGCCCCTTTAACCGTAGGATTCTCGCAGGTCGGCTCTGAGTCCGGCTGGCGCGCCGCTGAGACCAGCGTCGCCAAAAGCGAGGCGGAGAAACGCGGCATTACGCTGAAGGTTGCCGACGGCCAGCAAAAGCAGGAAAACCAGATCAAAGCTGTGCGTTCGTTTATTGCGCAGGGCGTTGACGCCATCTTCATCGCGCCGGTGGTGGCGACCGGCTGGGAACCGGTTTTGAAAGAGGCAAAAGACGCTGAAATTCCGGTCTTCTTGCTCGACCGATCAGTGGACGTCAAAGACAAATCTCTCTATATGACCACCGTCACCGCCAACAACGTTCTGGAAGGACAATTAATAGGCGAATGGCTGATCAAAGAGGTCAACGGCAAGCCCTGTAACGTAGTGGAGCTGCAGGGGACCGTGGGCGCCAGCGTCGCCATCGATCGTAAGAAGGGCTTCGCCGAGGCCATCGCCAAAGCGCCAAACATTAAAATCATCCGCTCTCAGTCCGGCGACTTTACCCGCAGTAAAGGTAAAGAGGTCATGGAGAGCTTTATCAAAGCGGAAAACAACGGCAAGAACATCTGCATGGTTTACGCCCATAACGATGACATGGTGATCGGGGCTATTCAGGCCATCAAAGAGGCGGGTCTGAAGCCAGGTAAAGATATCCTCACCGGCTCCATCGACGGCGTACCGGATATCTATAAAGCGATGATCGACGGTGAAGCCAATGCCAGCGTCGAGCTGACGCCGAACATGGCGGGCCCGGCCTTCGACGCGCTGGAAAAATTCAAGAAAGACGGCACCCTGCCAGAGAAAGTCACCATCACCAAGTCCACTCTCTATCTGCCTGATACTGCAAAAGAAGAGTTAGAGAAAAAGAAAAATATGGGCTACTGAGTCTTTACTTCCCTCTCCCCCGTTGGGGAGAGGGTGAGAGAACACTATGACAACTGACCAACATCAGGAAATCCTTCGCACTGAGGGGCTCTGTAAATACTTCCCCGGCGTCAAAGCGCTGGATGGTGTCGACTTTAGTCTGCGTCGCGGGGAGATCATGGCGCTGCTGGGTGAAAACGGCGCCGGCAAATCGACCCTCATCAAGGCGCTGACCGGGGTCTATCATGCCGACCGGGGTACCATCTGGCTGGAAGGGAACGCCATCTCTCCGAAAAATACGGCCCATGCCCAGCAGCTGGGGATTGGCACGGTCTACCAGGAGGTGAATCTGCTGCCGAACATGTCGGTGGCTGATAATCTGTTTATTGGTCGGGAACCAAGACGCTTTGGCCTGCTACGCCGCAAAGAGATGGAGGCGCGCGCCACCCGGCTGATGGAATCTTATGGCTTCTCGCTCGACGTGCGCGAGCCGCTCAACCGCTTTTCCGTGGCGATGCAGCAAATCGTCGCCATCTGCCGTGCTATCGACCTCTCGGCGAAGGTACTGATCCTCGACGAGCCCACCGCCAGCCTCGATACCCAGGAGGTCGAAATGCTCTTCACCCTGATGCGCCAGCTGCGTGATCAGGGGGTAAGCCTGATTTTCGTCACCCACTTCCTCGATCAGGTATATGCGGTGAGCGACCGCATTACCGTGCTGCGTAACGGAAGCTTTGTCGGTTGCCGCGAAACCCGCGAACTGCCGCAGATCGAGCTGGTGAAAATGATGCTGGGGCGCGAACTCGACACCCATGCGTTGCAACGCGCGGGCCGCACGCTGTTAAGCGATAAACCCGTGGCGGCATTTAAGGACTACGGTAAAAAAGGGACCATTGCGCCGTTCGATCTGGAGGTTCGTCCCGGTGAGATCGTCGGCCTGGCGGGGCTGTTAGGCTCCGGACGCACCGAAACCGCTGAAGTGATTTTTGGCATTAAGCCTGCCGATAGCGGTACGGCCCTGATCAAGGGCAAGCCGCAGACCTTGCGATCTCCCCATCACGCCTCCTGTCTGGGGATTGGCTTCTGCCCGGAAGATCGTAAAACCGACGGCATTATTGCCGCTGCCTCGGTACGGGAAAATATCATACTGGCGCTGCAGGCCCAGCGCGGCTGGCTGCGCCCGATCCCACGTAAAGAGCAGAACGCCATTGCTGAGCGCTTTATCCGCCAGCTAGGGATCCGCACCCCCAGCGCCGAGCAGCCCATTGAATTCCTCTCCGGCGGTAATCAGCAAAAAGTGCTGCTCTCCCGCTGGCTTCTCACCAAACCGCAATTCCTGATCCTTGATGAGCCCACGCGTGGCATCGACGTGGGGGCGCATGCGGAGATCATTCGCCTGATCGAAACCCTGTGTGCCGACGGGCTGGCGCTGCTGGTCATCTCGTCCGAGCTGGAGGAGCTGGTGGGTTACGCCGATCGCGTCATCATTATGCGCGATCGCAAGCAGGTGGCAGAGATCCCGCTGGATGCGCTTTCCGTTCCGGCAATTATGAATGCCATCGCGGCATAAGGAGACCAGCGTGATGTCTCGTACAGTCCCCCAAACCGGGCAGCCCAAACGCCGTTTTTCCTGGCCCACCGGCATGCCGCAAATTATCGCGCTCCTGCTGGTATTGGTGGTCGATAGCCTTGTGGCGCCGCATTTCTTTCAGATTGTGTTGCAGGATGGCCGTCTGTTCGGCAGCCCGATTGATATTTTAAACCGCGCCGCGCCGGTGGCGCTGCTGGCCATCGGGATGACGCTGGTGATCGCCACCGGCGGCATTGACCTGTCGGTCGGGGCGGTGATGGCGATCGCGGGCGCGACCGCCGCCTCAATGACCGTGGCCGGGCATAGCCTGCCGGTGGTGCTGCTGGTGACGCTGGGCACCGGCGTGCTGGCAGGACTATGGAACGGTGTGCTGGTGGCGATCCTCAAAATCCAGCCCTTCGTGGCAACCTTAATCTTGATGGTGGCTGGACGCGGAGTGGCGCAGTTGATCACCTCTGGGCAGATCGTCACCTTTAATGCGCCGAACCTGGCCTGGATCGGCAGCGGCTCGCTGCTCTTCTTCCCGACTCCGGTGATCATTGTGGTGGTCACGCTGATCGCCTTCTGGCTCTTCACCCGCAAAACGGCCCTCGGCATGTTTATCGAAGCGGTGGGGATTAACATTCGCGCGGCAAAAAACGCCGGAGTCAGTACCCGCCTGATGGTGATGCTGACGTACGTGCTGAGCGGCGTCTGTGCAGCCATTGCCGGGGTGATTGTCGCGGCAGATATACGCGGTGCCGATGCGAATAACGCCGGCCTCTGGCTGGAGCTGGACGCCATTCTGGCGGTGGTCATTGGCGGCGGCTCGCTGATGGGCGGGCGCTTTAACCTGCTGCTGTCGGTAATTGGTGCACTGATTATTCAGGGGATGAACACCGGGATCCTGCTGTCGGGATTCCCGCCGGAGCTCAATCAGGTGGTGAAAGCGGTGGTCGTGCTCTGTGTGCTGATCGTCCAGTCACCGCGCTTTATCAGTATAATTAAGGGGATGCGTGGTCATGATAAAACGTAACTTACCGCTAATGATCACCCTCGGCGTCTTTGTGCTGGGGTATCTCTACTGCCTGACGCAATTCCCCGGCTTTGCCTCTACGCGGGTCATTTGCAACATCCTGACGGATAATGCGTTTCTTGGCATTATTGCGGTGGGGATGACCTTTGTGATCCTCTCCGGCGGGATTGATCTTTCGGTCGGCTCGGTGATCGCCTTCACCGGCGTTTTTCTCGCTAAGGCGATCGGCTTCTGGGGGATCTCACCGCTGCTGGCGTTCCCGCTGGTGCTGATCATGGGCTGTGCCTTCGGCGCTTTTATGGGGCTGCTGATCGACGCCCTGAAGATCCCGGCCTTTATCATCACCCTGGCGGGGATGTTCTTCCTGCGCGGCGTCAGTTATCTGGTCTCTGAAGAGTCGATTCCCATTAACCACCCGATCTATGACACCCTCTCCAGCCTGGCGTGGAAAATCCCCGGCGGCGGACGGCTCAGCATTCTGGGCCTGGTGATGCTGGGGGTGGTGGTGATCGGGATCTTCCTCGCGCACCGGACCCGCTTTGGTAACGAAGTTTATGCCATTGGCGGTAGCGCGACCTCAGCCAACCTGATGGGGATCTCCACCCGTAGCACCACCATTCGTATCTATATGCTCTCTACCGGGCTGGCGACGCTGGCGGGGATCGTCTTCTCCATTTATACCCAGGCGGGCTACGCGCTGGCGGGGGTTGGGGTGGAACTGGACGCCATTGCCTCTGTCGTTATCGGCGGTACGCTGTTGAGCGGCGGTGTCGGGACGGTACTGGGGACGTTGTTTGGTGTGGCAATCCAGGGGCTGATCCAGACCTATATCAACTTCGACGGCACCCTGAGTTCGTGGTGGACCAAGATTGCGATTGGCATTCTGCTGTTTGTCTTTATCGCTCTGCAGCGTGGCCTGACCGTACTCTGGGAGAACCGCCAGAGCTCACCGGTCACCCGGGTGGGCACCCCAGGAGCCAGGCAGTAACCTGCTGAATTTGCGCAAAAGTATAAACTTTTTCCGGTAGCGGCCGATAACCTTTCTTTCTGTCCAGATATATCTCGCTACCGGAAATAACATCATGCTTAAAACGCTATCGATTCGTACCGGCTTGCTTTCGTTACTGGCCGTTATGACCCTTCTGCTGCTGCTTGTCAGCGGTATTGGCATTTATGCCCTCACACAGAGTTCCTCCTCTTTGCAGCGCATCAACCACCTACAGGGTGAACAGCTAGTCCAGCTGAACGCGGGCTACACCCTGATCCTGCGCGCGCGCAACGAAGCGGGTCAGGCGGTTCGCATGATGGAGGTGGGGTTACTGGATGATGCCGCCAAATCGGTGAAAAACATCAACGCTGAATTCGCCCAGGCACAGAAAACATTAAAAGCCGTGATCGACGGTGGCGTGACCGATCCGCAGGGTGACGCGCTATTAAAGCGCGTTGCAGTGAGCTTTGCTGCCTATAAAGAGAAGGGGATCGCCCCGATGCAGGCTGCGCTGAATGAGCAGAGCGCCGATGCTTACTACGATCTGCTGGAAAACAGTCTGGTACCGGTGGCGCGTCAGTTTAATAACGACATGCAGGCTTTTCAGGCCTGGAGCGAAACCCGCGGCAAAGCTGAAGTGGCGGCGGTGCAGGCCAGTAAAAATCGGGTGATGATCCTCATCATCGTAGCCGCGCTGCTGACTGCGGGTATTATCGTGCTGGCCTGGCTGGCATTGCGCCATATGCTGCTGAAACCCCTCTCAAGCTCGATTGCCCAGTTAGAGCATGTGGCGGCAGGCGATCTGACCCACGCCCTGAATGCCCCGGCCAGCCAGGAGATTAACCGCCTGAATGCTGCCATCGAAATAATGCGTCAGTCCCTGATGGAGTCGGTGCTGCGGGTGCGCGATGCCAGTGCGCAGATTGATACCGGCAGCCGCGAACTGACTGCGGGCAACAACCACCTGGCCCAGCGGACCGAATCGACCGCGACCTCGCTCGAGCAGACGGCGGCCAGTATGGAAGAGATCACCGCTACGGTGCGGCAAAACGCCGATAATGCCGATCAGGCCCACCAGCTGGCGCAGACCGTCTCCGATACCGCTGACCGCGGTAGCGAGATGGTCTGTTATGTAATAGAGAAGATGCGCGATATCGCCGGCAGTTCTGACCGTATTGCCGATATTCTTAGCGTTATTGACGGTATCGCATTCCAGACCAATATCCTGGCGCTGAACGCCTCGGTGGAAGCGGCTCGTGCGGGTGAGCAGGGCCGGGGCTTTGCGGTCGTGGCGGGGGAAGTACGCAATCTGGCGAGCCGTAGCGCCGATGCCGCCAAAGAGATCCGCTTGCTTATTAGTGATTCTCAGTCACACGTGAACGAGGGCAGCGAGCTGGCGCAGCAGGCGGGCGAGACCATGGATGAGATTGCCAACGAAGTGATGCGAATGACAAAGCTGATGCGCGAAATCGCCAGTGCTTCGCAGGAGCAGAGCCGGGGCATTGAGCAGGTCAATATTGCCGTTAGCCAGATGGATGAAACCGCACAACAAAATGCGGCGCTGGTGCAGCAATCCTCTGCGGCGACGCGCTCGCTGGAAGAGCAGTCCCGCGAACTTATCGAAGCGATGTCATCCTTTAAACTGTCGATGCAGCAGGCATAGTACGCAGGCGTTCCGCCGCGACAGGCGGCGGAACGCCCTCTACAGTTGCCACTTCCCCCGCCAGATTCTGATGAATCAGGCTCAGCAATTTCTCCAGTTCGTTGGTCAGGCGCAGCGCTTCCGCGGTCGGTTCCAGAAACAGCCCTTTGCGCGTGAACAGCGGCTCGCTAAACAGCAAGCCAAACCGTTTTAATGCCAGGCTTACCGCAGGGCGGGACATTTTTAACCGTAATGAGGCCTTCGCCATGCTGCCGCAGCGAACCACTTCGATAAAAACAGGAATTAAATTCAGATCGATACCCGTCGATGAGCGTGAGAGATTTTTCATTAGCAGCCGGTTCCAACAAAGCGTATTTACCGGGGCAATAATGCGGGGAAGTTACCCGTAATAATAGCGAGATTTTTATATGTATTTATACTCGTTAAAATATAAATCAGCGTGAAGAATTCACTCAACGCAAAGCGCGTTGTGTTTCTTTTTGCAGGGTAATCAAAGAAGTATCTGTTTAATGCGTGCGAAAGAAATCGCGCGGGGTGCTGACAAATAAAGGGGCTGTCGCCCCTTTTAACATTCTGCGTTACGCATCCGGGAATTCCCGAATAAAGCGTTCAACATCGTCAACCATATGGTCATTACCGACGAAGAACGAGCGACGCTGGTGCAGGCTCTCGGGCTGAATGTCCAGAATTCGCTCTTTGCCATCGCTGGCCTTACCGCCCGCCTGCTCTGCAAGGAAGGCCATCGGGTTGCACTCATACAGCAGACGCAGTTTCCCTTCCGGATGGCTGGCGGTGCTTGGGTAGAGGTAAATCCCGCCCTTCAGCAGGTTGCGGTGGAAATCCGCCACCAGAGAACCGATATAGCGCGAGGTATAAGGACGCTGCGTCGCTTTATCCTCTTCCTGGCAGAACTTAATGTACTTCTTCACGCCGTTCGGGAATTTAATGTAGTTCCCTTCGTTGATAGAGTAGGTGCTACCTTTCTGCGGGAAGCGCATACGCTCCTGGCAGAGACAGAATACGCCCAAAGACGGGTCGTAGGTAAAGGCGTGCACACCGCAGCCGGTGGTGTAGACCAGCATGGTGGAGGAGCCGTAAACCACATAGCCTGCGGCCACTTGGCGATTGCCCGGCTGCAGGAAATCCTCTTCGGTGACCGGAGTGCCTACCGGGGTCACGCGACGATAAATAGAGAAGATCGTCCCGACGGAGACGTTAACGTCGATGTTGGAGGAACCATCCAGCGGATCCATCAGCACGACATATTTTGCGTGTTCACACCCTTCGAAGACCACGATCTCGTCTTCTTCTTCAGAGGCGATACCCGCCACGATGTCGCGCGCGCGCAGTGCAGCTTTCAGTTTTTCGTTCGCGAACAGATCAAGTTTCTGTTGAACCTCGCCCTGAACGTTTTCAGCACCGCTGGCACCCAGGATATCGACCAGACCGGCCTTGTTGATATCGCGATGGATGATCTTGGCGCCCAGCTTTATTGCCGACAACAAAGCAGTGAGCTCACCAGTAGCATGAGAGAACTCGTGCTGCTTTTCGACAATAAATTCACCTAACGTTTTCATAACACTTTCCCTGCATCATATGTTGAGTAAAGCGATCGGATGATGATAAAGCGGTAAAACTCCAACAATCTTAACAAATATTCAAATAGTAGCGCAGAGGTGAATCGCGCCAGCAAATTACAGATTTACCTGAAATGCGTTTCTCACCTGTTAGACATATGAGTAAAATGTGCGCCACATTGAAGAAGGATAGTGACGTATGCGCATTCATATATTGGGGATTTGTGGCACTTTCATGGGCGGACTGGCCATGCTGGCGCGCTCGCTTGGCCATGAAGTGACGGGTTCGGACGCCAATGTGTATCCGCCGATGAGCACGCTTCTGGAGAACCAGGGCATTGATCTCATTCAGGGCTATGATGCCAGCCAGCTCGATCCGCAGCCGGATCTGGTGATCATTGGTAATGCCATGACGCGCGGTAACCCCTGCGTTGAAGCCGTGCTGGAACGCAACATTCCTTACATGTCAGGGCCGCAATGGCTGCACGACTTCGTGCTGCGCGATCGCTGGGTAGTGGCCGTTGCCGGTACACATGGCAAAACCACCACCGCCGGGATGGCTACCTGGATTCTGGAAGCCTGCGGCTACAAGCCGGGCTTTGTGATCGGCGGTGTGCCGGGTAATTTCGACGTTTCTGCCCGCCTGGGCGAGAGCCCATTCTTTGTGATCGAAGCGGATGAATATGACTGCGCGTTCTTTGATAAGCGCTCCAAGTTTGTTCACTACTGCCCGCGTACCCTGATCCTCAATAACCTTGAGTTTGATCACGCGGATATTTTCGACGACCTGAAAGCGATACAGAAGCAGTTCCACCATCTGGTGCGCATCGTGCCTGGCCAGGGACGTATCATCTCGCCGGAGAGCGATATCAACCTGAAGCAGACGCTGGCGATGGGCTGCTGGAGCGAGCAAGAGCTGGTTGGCGAGCAGGGCAAATGGCAGGCGAAAAAGCTGACCACCGACGCCTCGGAGTGGGAAGTGCTGCTCGACGGTGAAAAAGTGGGCGCAGTGAAGTGGGGCCTGGTTGGCGAACACAACATGCACAATGGCCTGATGGCGATTGCCGCCGCCCGCCACGTGGGTGTGCTGCCTGCGGATGCGGCGAACGCGCTGGGTTCCTTCGTGAATGCCCGTCGTCGCCTTGAATTGCGCGGCGAAGCCAATGGCGTGACGGTCTATGACGATTTCGCGCATCACCCAACCGCGATCCTGGCGACGCTGGCAGCCCTGCGCGGCAAGGTTGGCGGTACCGCGCGTATTCTGGCGGTGCTGGAGCCTCGCTCTAACACCATGAAAATGGGGATCTGCAAAGACGATCTCGCGCCGTCGTTAGGCCGCGCCGATGAGGTGTTCCTGTTGCAGCCGCAGCATATTCCGTGGCAGGTCGCGGAAGTGGCCGAGGCCTGCATTCAGCCGGCGCACTGGAGCGCGGATGTGGATACCCTGGCAGAGATGGTGGTGAAAACCGCGCAGCCGGGCGATCACATTCTGGTGATGAGCAACGGCGGGTTCGGCGGGATCCATCAGAAGCTGCTGGACGGGCTGGCGAAGAAGGCGTCCGCAGAGTAAGTCACGGTAAAAATGACCCTGCCTCAGGCAGGGTCATCATAAATGACTTAAATTGAGCCAAATGCCTGACCCGCCGGACCAAAGGTTGCGCGATAGTCATGCAGCGTATCGGCAATGACTTCACGGCCCATCATAAATCCACCTACAGCGCCAAACAGTGCGCCGCAGACGACACCAATGACCGCGGTTACCGCCTGGTTGATGCCCCCCACAAGTAATCCACCGGCACCACTGACTTTCCCACCAACGGCCACGCCAGTGGAAATGCCGTCAAAAATACCCCAGACAGCCCCTTCGAAACGCTGTTCAGCGGTTAATTCACCTGCGGCGGCGCTAACAACCTGCATTTCGATAATATTAATTTCACGCATTTTCTATCTCCATTGATAATTGATTTATTCCTGAGTGAAAAACAAATCACAAAGCATTTTTAGTTGGCCCAGTAATTTGCGGAAAAAAGATTAGCAACTAATACATTGAATGAGAAGAGAGTGCGTGTTGCTTCATATATGAAATATGAGTATGAATTGGGGGATTTTATATTTATTTAATGGGATGTATTTACAACGATAACCAGATGCACGGGGATGACCCCGTGCACTGAAACACGAGACGCGCTTAAATAGTACCAAATGCCTGACTTGCAGGACCAAAGGTCGCGCGATAGTCATGGCAGGTCTCAGCGATAGCTTCGCGACCCACCATAAATCCACCGACAGCACCAAACAGTGCGCCGCAAACGACACCAATGACTGCACTGACGGCCTGGTTGATACCGCCTATGACTAATCCACCCGCACCGCTGACCTTCCCGCCTACGGCCACGCCAGTGGAAATGCCATCAAAAAACCCCCAGACAGCCCCTTCGAAACGCTGGTCAGCGGTTAATTCACCTGCGGCGGCGCTAACGACCTGCATTTCCATGATGTTAAGTTCACGCATTATTTATCTCCATTGATAATTGATTTCATCCTGAGTGAAACACAAATTACAGCGCGTATTTTAATAAACCCCGTAATTTGCCGAAAAAATGTTAGCAACGAATGGAAGTGATGAGAAGGAGTGTGATTTTATTTCACGTATGAAATATGAATATGAAGTGTGGAGATAGAGGCTTTATATCAGCAGTTCTTATATTTATAATGGTCTACAGAGTGCATTTATTGGATGGTAAAGCACACTAATATTATTTTACATCTCAGAATAAGAAGTAATAATCGGTGCCTTGTTATTCTCATCCTTAAGTTAATTTCCCAGCTATAAAAGATTATATGAAAAAAATTGCCTGGGTCTCTTAATGTATGGTCAGGGGTTAATTGCTCGCCAGCACTGATAGTGACTGTTTACTGAAAAATGGTCGATGTGATTTCTGAATTATTCGGTTGTATCGTCTTATTGCAAAGGTGAATTAAGTCAGTGAATAAAGCGGTACAGGAAACGCCTGCACCGCTTTAATGCTTATCACTCTTCGTTTTCGGCCAGCTCGCGCAGATACTGGAAAATCAGACGCGCAGACTTCGGCGGCTTATTCCCTTCTTTCTCTTTCTTCGCGTTACGGATCAGCGAGCGCAACTGCTGGCGATCCGCCTCCGGCCACAGATTCAGAACTTCCGGTACCGCGTCATCACCTTGTTCAATCAAACGATCGCGGATCTGCTCCAGTTTATGGAACAGGGCAACCTGCTGGTTGTGGCGATTTTTCAGCTTATCAAGAGCCTGGCGGATAGGATCAACGTCGCGCTGGCGCAACATTTTGCCAATCAGCTGCAGCTGGCGGCGACGGCCTTCTTTTTTGATTTTTTGTGCCAGTTCAATGGCGGCACGCAGGTCCGGGTCGAGCGGGATCTTATCCAGCGCGTTCTTACCCAGATCAACCATTTCTGCGCCAAGCTGTTTTAACTCTTCGGCGTCGCGTTTAATTTCACTTTTACTGACCCAGATGATCTCATCATCTTCGTCTTCGATGTCATCACCGGGAACGTCGTCGAGCCAGTCGTCGGGCTGCTTAGTCATGTCAGGCTCCTTAAAAAAAGAGGCTAATGTTACCAGTTAAGACGCGTACTGAGAAACGGTTCTCTGTTAGACTTCAGCTAACTACACCTTACATTATGGCATTTACGATGAAAGTGATCTCACAAGTTGCAGCGCAGCGTAAAGCACTGGAAGACGCAGTATCCACGGCGCTGGAGCTGGCTTCAGGGAAATCCGACGGGGCAGAAGTCGCCGTCAGCAAAACCACCGGCATCAGCGTAAGCACCCGCTATGGTGAAGTGGAAAACGTTGAATTTAATAGCGATGGTGCGCTGGGCATCACCGTTTATCATCAAAACCGCAAAGGCAGCGCCTCCTCTACTGACCTGAGTCCGGACGCCATCGCCCGTACTGTTCAGGCAGCGCTGGATATTGCCCGTTACACATCGCCGGATCCTTTCGCCGGCGTCGCGGATAAAGAGTTACTGGCCTTTGATGCACCGGATCTCGATCTCTTCCACCCGGCAGAAATCTCGCCGGACGAAGCGATCGAACTGGCAGCCCGCGCCGAACAGGCCTCGCTGAAAGCCGATAAACGCATCACCAATACTGAAGGCGGCAGCTTTAACAGCCACTACGGCATTAAAGTTTTCGGCAACAGCCACGGCATGATGCAGGGCTATAGCTCGACGCGTCACTCCCTGTCGAGCTGCGTGATTGCCGAAGAGAACGGCGACATGGAGCGCGATTACGCCTACACCATTGGCCGGGCTTTCGGCGATTTACAGACGCCGGAATGGGTGGGTGAAGAGTGCGCACGCCGCACGCTGTCTCGCCTGGCGCCGCGTAAACTTTCTACTATGAAAGCGCCGGTGATCTTCGCCAACGAAGTCGCTACCGGTCTGTTTGGTCACCTGGTGGGGGCGATCGCCGGCGGTGCGGTCTACCGCAAATCCACTTTCCTCCTCGATTCGCTGGGCAAACAGATCCTGCCGGAGTGGCTCACCATTGAAGAGCATCCACACCTGCTGAAAGGACTGGCCTCAACGCCGTTCGACAGTGAAGGGGTACGCACAGAACGCCGCGATATCATCAAAGAGGGGATTCTCACCCAGTGGCTGCTCACCAGCTACTCGGCACGTAAACTCGGGCTGAAAAGCACCGGCCATGCGGGCGGCATTCATAACTGGCGCATAGAAGGGCAGGGGCTGAGCTTCGAGCAGATGCTGAAAGAGATGGGCACCGGGCTGGTGGTCACCGAGCTGATGGGGCAGGGCGTCAGCGGTATTACCGGTGATTACTCCCGTGGCGCGGCCGGTTTCTGGGTAGAAAATGGCGAGATTCAGTTCCCGGTGAGCGAAATTACCATCGCCGGAAATCTAAAAGATATGTGGCGCAATATGGTCACGATCGGAAACGATATCGAAACACGCAGCAATATTCAGTGTGGTTCAGTACTGTTACCAGAGATGAAAATTGCTGGTGAGTAAAACAAGCGCGCCCGGCGCGCTTTTTTAATAACAAAAAAAAGGAAGTGAGCAATGCGTAAAAACCTGTTAGCTATCCTGGCGGCATCATCGCTGGTGTTGAGTTCATCTGTCTTCGCAGCCGATCTGGAAGACAACATGGATACCCTCGCTGAAAATCTGAAAGTGGTGCAAAAAACCGATAATGCGGATGAAATGAAAGCCGCATTAACGAAGATGCGCGCCGCCGCGGTCGATTCGCAGAAAGCGACACCGCCAAAGCTGGAAGACAAAGCTCCCGATAGCGCAGAGATGAAAGATTACCGTCAGGGTCTTGAGACGCTGGTCGGTCAGATCGATGGTGCACTGAAACTGGCTAACGAAGGCAAAGTGAAAGAGGCCCGGGCCGCTGCGGATGCGTTTGCCGCCACCCGCAATGAGAACCACAAAAAATTCCGTTAAATGGGTGCCTGAGCTGTACGTCTTCTCCCCGTGTGCGGAGGCGCGCGAAACGCCTCCGCATGTTTGCTCCTTACTTACCGGAGCGACAATCCAGTCGCGCTACCACTTCGAAAGATCCGTTACGAAAACCGATCTCGCACAGTGTTTTCCTCGTTGCCAGTGTTAAGATGATTATTGTCAAAGAAATAATCATCAGAGCCCTGATAATGGGGTCTCTGCGTTTCATGGATGCCTCCTTGCTTTTATGCGGGCGAGGTAGCAAACGTCACGTGGTGAGACGTAATGTTTCGGGCCCCCGCCCTGATTTTATGTCAGGCGGGGCTTTCCACTTTCCGTCTCTTGCCTGAGACGGTCAGTCTCAAGCACCCGCAGCCACTCTATCCCATCCCCATAAGAAAACCTTATCTGCGTCACATTTCTACGAGGCTGCTCGTAAACTTTTCCACTTCGCTTTCCGTTATCTCCCGTTGAATAGCGTGATGCGCATCACGTAAACCCCGGGTTTTATCTCCATTTCACCCATTTCTGTGGCACAGATCACTGGTGCCGCCCGCCTTTCCACTTCGAAGTGGAAAACAACTCGCTACAAACTCTCCACCTGCAACGTTAGTTTTATTCCAGAGCCATTAACGGGGTAAGACGAGTGATAAACGGAGCGGTAATGAACGACGTTGAGGACCAGGCAGCGAAAACTGAACAGCTCGCTGACACCATGCTAGAGCAGGTTTTTGCCCTGCTTGGCCGCCACACCATCATCCCCAATGACGTGCAAAAGCAGATGCTGACCTCCCACGTTCGCGCCATGGCGCACCGGTCAGTGACCGGCGAACCTTTACCGGAGGTCGAAGCGGACCTGTTTGATGAAATTTCACCTGATTCAATGCGGCTTGCCCGTGAAGTGGTAGCGCAGTTTGGCAACCTTCCTGATGAAGAGGCCTGGCTGCTCTCCGTTCACTTCGAAGTCGCGAAAGACAACCTTTAAGGAGCAACACAATGGAACAAATTACTGTGGTTATTGGCGATCGTCTGGGTAAAGGCCAGAAAGTGGCGGCAGGTGTAGAGAAAGCGGGCGGTCGTGCAGTGGTTGTGCCGGGCGTTGCGGCGGATATGAAGCTGGGCGACGTCATGAAAGCGGAAAACGCGACCTTCGGGATCTCTTTCTGCGGCAGCGGCGGCGCGGGTGCCATCACCGCGCAGACCAAATATGGCTACAAAGCGAAATACGGCATGCGTTCCGTGGAAGAGGGCGTGACCGCCATCAACGAAGGCTGCAACGTACTGGGCTTTGGCTTTATGGATAAAGAAGAGCTGGGCGAGCGTCTGGTTCAGGCGTGGCAGAAGAAGCACGGCGCATAAACATGAAAGAGCAATTCACCACCACGGTGAGAGTGAAAGGCAAGGGCGAGGCCAAAGCGCGCGCCTTTGCCGACGCGCTGAACCACGTTCAGGCCGCGGTGATGAAAGCATCGCCGCATATCTTACTGCGTATTGAGCCACAGGACGTGCAGGTTGTTCAGGCGCAAGAAGCGGTGCGGAAAGAGGCGTTTCTGTTCTTCTTTCTGCGCCGGGAAAGACGCACCTACAGCGTGGAGCTGGATGTGACCGTCAACGTGACTGCCATCAATCTGGACCAGGTGGACTTTGTCACGCAACGCTGATTCTTACTAATAGGGCAGACTAATGTTCCTGATAATTTTAATAAAATCGCTCATCATCGGCGGCCTGGTTGGCGTCGGCGTAGGCGCCGGGGCTGCACGCATGTTTCATGCGCCTACCACACAGGGTATGGGCGCGTTTCGTACGTTGGGGGAACTGAACTCCTGTGAAGGAGATCCGGCGTCTCACTTCTCCTTTGGGTTAGGCTTCTTCTTTAACGCCTGGGCCTCTTCCGTCGCAGCAGGCTCCTTCACGCAGGACGTTGACCATCGCATCATCCCGAACTGGGGCGCGGCTGCGCTGATGATCAAAAACCGTAACGTCGGCGAGACGCTGCACGACCCACGCAAAATGGCGATTGCCTGCGGCGTGATCGGCATGCTCGTCGTGACCTTCCTTAACCTTACCGCCTCTTCCGTTCCCGCCGCGCTTCAGGTCACCGCCGTGAAGGTGCTGGTCCCTGCGGCCAACCTGCTGGTGAATACCGTGATGCCGGTGATCTTCTGGCTGGCGGCCATCGACGCGGGTAAAAAATCCGGCTTCTGGGCCACCGTGTTTGGCGGCGCGGCGCAGCTGATCATGGGTAACGCCGTACCGGGTCTGGTGCTGGGTATCCTGATTGGTAAAGGCGTTGAAGAGAGCGGCTGGAACCACGTCACCAAGGTGATGATGGTGGCTATCGTTCTGCTGTTCGTACTGAGCGGCTTCTTCCGCGGCTTCGACATGAAGATGATCGAATCCTTCCATCTGACCGTGCCGAACTGGCTCGACATGATCCACAACTCGCTCAGCGGTAAATAACAGGAGCCTCTAAATGGAACAAAATAAAGGTTTTTGGTATGCCGACTGGTCGTTCCCGATCTTTGTTGGCCTGCTCTCCTCCGGCGTCTTCGCCGGGACGCACATGTACTACCTGTACGGCATCGGCGCCTTTAACGAAGTGGCCTTCGTGGCGATGCTGAAAGCGGGCATGGATACCGGCGTGTACGGCGCGGTCGCCGCGTTTGGCGCCAGCTTCCTGTTCGCGCGCATCATTGAAGGGTCGCTGGTCGGTATCCTGGATATCGGCGGGGCGATCCAGACCGGCGTAGGCCTGGGTGTACCGGCGCTGCTGCTGGGCGCGGGGATTATGTTCCCGGTGACCAACTTTATTGCCGCCCTGATAACCGGTCTGGTGATTGGCCTGGCGATTGGCTACGTCATCATTCTGGCGCGTAAGTTCACCATCAACCAGAGCAACTCCACCTACGGCGCAGACGTGATGATGGGCGCGGGTAACGCCTCCGGCCGCTTCCTTGGTCCATTGATTATCCTCAGCGCCATGACCGCCTCCATTCCGATTGGCGTGGGTTCTCTGCTGGGCGCACTGCTGTTTTACATCTGGCAGAAGCCGATTACCGGCGGCGCCATCCTCGGTGCGATGCTGTTGGGCTGGCTGTTCCCGGTCGCCCTTTAATACCCGCGGGCGCTTCGGCGCCCGCTCCTTCAGGAGATACGCATGTTTGATTTACTCCTGCGCCGTGCGCGCCTTACCGACGATACCCTGACCGATATCGCCATTCAGGACGGGAAAATCGCGGCGCTGGGCGAAATTGACGCTCCCGCACGTAAAATGGTCGAGCTGAACGGCGATGTGTTTGTCAGCGCCGGCTGGATCGATTCTCACGTTCACTGCTACCCGAACTCTCCCATTTACCACGACGAGCCGGACAGCGTCGGCATCGCCACCGGCGTCACCTCGGTGGTAGACGCAGGCAGTACCGGGGCCGACGACGTTGACGATTTCTACGCGATTACCCGCAAGGCCACAACCGAGGTCTTTGCCCTGCTGAACATCTCCCGCGTTGGGCTGATCGCCCAGAATGAACTCGCCAATATGGCGAATATCGACGCCGGGGCAGTGAAGCAGGCGGTAACACGCCACCCCGATTTTATCGTTGGCCTGAAGGCGCGCATGAGCAGCAGCGTGGTGGGCGACAACGGCATTACGCCGCTGGAGCGCGCGAAAGCCATTCAGAAAGAGAACGGCGATCTGCCGCTGATGGTGCACATCGGCAACAACCCGCCGAACCTCGATGAAATTGCCGAACTGCTGAGCAGCGGCGATATCATCACCCACTGCTACAACGGCAAGCCGAACCGCATTCTGACCCCCTCTGGCGAGCTGCGCGCGTCTATCACCGCCGCCCTGAAGCGCGGCGTGCGACTCGACGTCGGCCACGGCACGGCGAGCTTTAGCTTTGAAGTGGCGAAACGCGCCATCGCGATGGGCATTCTGCCGCACACCATCAGCTCGGATATCTACTGCCGCAACCGCATCAACGGCCCGGTCGGCTCACTGGCGAGCGTGATGTCGAAATTCCTCGCCATCGGCATGTCGCTGCCGCAGGTGATCGCCTGCGTGACCGAAAACGCCGCCGACGGCCTGCGCCTGACGCGCAAAGGGCGCATTCAGCCGGGTCTCGATGCCGACCTGACGCTCTTCACCGTTAAACGTCAGCCGACGCTGTTGACCGATGCTGAAAACGACAGCCTGCAGGCTGAACATATTCTGGTGCCGCTTGCCGCCATCCGCGCGGGCAAGGGCTACATGACCGAACAAGGGAGCACGGAACATGCCTTCGATTTATGAGAAGTACAATTTAAAGCAGGTTATCAACACCTCTGGCCGCATGACGGCGCTGGGTGTCTCCACGCCGCGCCCGGAAGTGGTGCAGGCGGCGATGGACGGCATGAATCAGTACTTCGAAATGAAAGACCTGGTGAACAAAACCGGGGAGTACATCGCGAAGCTGCTGGACGTGGAAGGGGCGACGGTGGTTTCGTGTGCGTCTGCGGGTATCGCGCAATCCGTGGCGGCGGTGCTGGTCAAAGAGAGCGACTGGCTGCTGGAAAACCTGCACATCACCCCGATTGAGAACAATGAGATCGTCCTGCCGAAAGGGCACAACGTCAACTTCGGCGCGCCGGTCGGCACCATGGTGGCGCTGGGCGGCGGCAAGCTGGTGGAAGCCGGCTACGCGAACGAGTGCTCCGCCGATCAGCTGGCAGCGGCGATCACCCCGCGTACGGCGGCGATCCTCTATATTAAATCTCACCACTGCGTGCAGAAAAGCATGCTCAGCGTCGAGCAGGCGGCGGTGGTCGCCCGTAAACACGATCTGCCGCTGATCGTTGATGCCGCCGCGGAAGAAGATCTGCATGTCTATTACCGCTCCGGCGCGGACCTGGTGATCTACAGCGGCGCGAAGGCAATCGAAGGCCCGACCAGCGGCCTGGTGATCGGCAAAACCCAGTACGTCGAGTGGGTGAAACGCCAGACGGCGGGCATTGGCCGCGCCATGAAGGTGGGTAAAGAGGGGATCCTCGGCCTGACCTGCGCCATCGAACACTACCTGACGGCGACGAAAGAGAGCGGGGCGGAGATGGTGGCGAAGATGACGCCGTTTATCGATGCCCTTAACACCCTGAACGGCGTCACGGCGCGCGTAGTCTGGGACAGTGCCGGACGTGATATCGCCCGCGCAGAAATTAAGTTTGACGAAGCCATTACTGGCGTCGGCACCGGTGACCTTGTGCACGCCCTGAAGCAGGGCGAATACGCCATCTACTTCCGTGGTTACAAGGCCAACGAAGGGATTATCGAGGCGGACGTGCGCAGCGTGAATGCTGACCAGCTGAATATTGTGTACCGCCGCATTAGCGAAGTAGTAGGACAGGAGAAAAACGCATGAAACTGACCCCCAATTTTTACCGTGACCGCGTCTGCCTGAACGTGCTGGCAGGCTCCAAAGCCAACGCCAGCGCCATCTACGAGGCGGCGAAAGGCCACGTTCTGGTGGGCGTGCTCTCCAAAAATTATCCGGACGTAGACAGCGCGGTCGCCAACATGCGCGAGTATGCCGCGCTTATCGATAACGCCCTTTCCGTGGGGCTAGGGGCGGGCGATCCGAACCAGTCTGCAATGGTGAGCGAAATCTCCCGTCAGGTGCAGCCGCAGCACGTTAATCAGGTCTTTACCGGCGTCGCCACCAGCCGTGCGCTGCTGGGGCAGAGCGAGTCCGTGGTGAACGGCCTGGTCTCGCCAACCGGCACCGTCGGCATGGTCAAGATCTCCACCGGCCCGCTGAGCAGCGCGGCACCGGATGGGATCGTCCCGGTTGAAACCGCCATTGCCCTGCTGAAAGATTTCGGCGGCAGCTCCATCAAATACTTCCCGATGGGCGGTCTGAAGTGCCGCGACGAGTACCAGGCGGTAGCGGAAGCCTGCGCCCGTCACGACTTCTGGCTCGAGCCGACCGGCGGCATTGATCTGGAAAACTTTGAGGCGATCCTGCAGATTGCTCTGGACGCGGGCGTGAGCAAGATCATTCCGCATATTTACAGTTCGATTATCGATAAAGCCAGCGGCGATACGCGCCCGGAAGATGTGCGCACGCTGCTGGAGATGACGAAGAAGCTGGTTAAGTAGTCTTTACCCCTCACCCCGGCCCTCTCCCCAAAGGGGAGAGGGTGTCATCGTCCCCTCTCCCCTTTGGGGAGAGGGTTAGGGTGAGGGGCACAAACCGCACAACCCCAAAGGAGCCACCATGCACACCCGCAACCTGCTCGTCGCTTCACTCTCGTTACTCGCTACTACCGCCGTCGCCCAGACGCAGTACGCCTGGGTGGGAACCTACAACCCGAACGGTGAAGGGCTGTACCGCTTTACCCTCGACCCGCAAACCGGCGCGCTCGCGAACAAAACGCTGGTGAGCAAACTGCCGAACGCCGCGCAGCTGACCGTCTCGCACGACGGCAAAACGCTCTATCTGGCAAGCGAGGTGGAGCAGGGCGTAGTGCAGGCGCTGCGCATCGGTGATAAGGGCGATCTGAGCGAGTTAAATCAGGTGGCTTCCGGCGGCGCGGGGCCGGTCTATCTCTCCCTGACGCCGAACGGTCAGCATCTGCTGGTGGCGAACTACGTGAGCGGGTCAATCGCCGTTTTACCGGTGAAGGCAGACGGCAGCCTGGGTGAGGCCACGGATACCCACCAGGATAGCGGGGAACCCGGCGCGGCTAAACCCGAGGCGGCAGTGGAAGGCAGCTTCGCCATTAGCGATCACAATGGTCCCCATGCGCACATGATCGCCGCCGATCCGAGCGGGAAGTTCGTGTTCTCTACCGATCTGGGGCTGGATCGGATCTACCAGTATCGTTTTGACGAGCAAACCGGCAAGCTGACGCCCAACGATCCGCCGTTTATCAATGCCTCCTCGAAAGGGGCCGGGCCGCGCCACTTCGTCTTCACGCCAAAAGGTGATGCCCTGTGGCTGATTAACGAAGAGGCCTCGACGCTGACCCATTATGCGCTGAACAGCAACGGCCAGCTCAGAGAGGGCAAAACCCTCTCCGCCCTGCCGGAAGGTTACAAAGGCACCAGTTTTGCCGCCGGGCTGGCATTAAGTGCTGATGGAAAGCAGCTCTACGTGGCTAACCGATTGCATAACAGCATCGGGCACTTTACCGTAACAGCCGATGGCACGCTGACGCATCAGGACGACGTCTGGACGCGGGGTGATTATCCGCGCACCCTCACGCTTGATAAGCAGGGACGCTGGCTGTACGTCATGAATCAGCGCAGCGATAACATTACCCGTTTCCGCGTGGCGCAGGACGGCAAGCTCCGCTTCGAGCCGGACTATACCCCGGTCGGCAGCCCATCCCAGATGGTCATTTCACCTTAAGCTGTAAGAGGACATCCCCGTGCGATTCCCGAACCAACGTTTAGCGCAACTTTTCGATCTGTTGCAAAACGAGACGCTGCCGCAGGACGAACTGGCGCAGCGGCTGTCGGTCTCCACGCGAACCGTCCGTGCTGATATCACCGCCCTGAACGCGCTGCTGGCGAGCCACGGCGCGCAGTTTATTCTGAGCCGTGGCAATGGCTATCAACTCAAAATTGACGACGCCGAGCGCTATCAGCAGCTGCAGTCATCCCACCCGCGCGCGCTGCGTATTCCGCGAACCGGGCCGGAGCGGGTGCACTACCTGGTGGTGCGTTTTCTTACCTCGGCTTTTTCCCTCAAGCTGGAAGATTTGGCTGACGAGTGGTTTATCAGCCGTGCCACCCTGCAAAGTGACATGGTTGAAGTTCGGGAATGGTTTACCCGCTATAACCTGACGCTGGAGACGCGTCCGCGCCACGGTATGAAGCTGTTTGGCAGCGAGATGTCCATTCGCGCCTGCCTGACCGATTTGCTGTGGGAACTGGCGCAGCAGGACGGCCTGAATCCGCTGGTCACCGAGGTGGCGTTGAACGCGGGCGTTCCGGAACAGCTGGTGGCCGTACTCCACGATACTCTGACCCGCCATCACATCCGCCTTACCGATGAGGGGGAGCTGTTTGTCCGCCTCTACTGCGCGGTGTCGGTACGTCGCATCAGCGAAGGCTACCCGCTGCCGGAGTTCAGCGCGGAAGATGTGGAAGAGAACGTGCGGGATGCCGCAAAGGATATTGCCGCGGCGATAGCGCTTCTGGCGGATAAAGCGCTGGCCCCCTCCGAAGAGAACTGGCTCTGCGTGCACCTTGCGGCGCGCCAGATCCAGGATATCGCCCCCAGCGCCATCAATGCTGACGACGACGAAGCGCTAGTTAACTATATTCTGGGTTATATCAACACCCACTATAACTACAACCTGCTCAGCGATGCCCAGCTGCATGCGGATCTGCTCACGCACATCAAGACCATGATCACCCGGGTGCGTTATCAGATCATGATCCCCAACCCGCTGCTGGATAACATCAAACAGCACTACCCGATGGCATGGGATATGACCCTGGCCGCCGTGTCGAGCTGGGGCAAATATACTCCATATGTCATCAGCGAAAACGAAATTGGTTTTCTGGTGCTGCATATCGGCGTGGGGCTGGAGCGTCACTACAATATCGGCTACCAGCGCCAGCCGCGGGTGCTGCTGGTGTGTGATGCCGGTAACGCGATGGTGCGAATGATCGAAGCGGTGCTGCAGCGCAAATACCCGCAGGTGGAGGTAACCCGCACCGTGACGCTGCGCGAGTACGAGCAGAGTGAGGCCATCGCCGAAGACTTTGTTATCTCTACCGCGCGTATCAGCGAAAAGGCCAAGCCGGTGGTGCAGATCGCCCCCTTTCCGACCGATTATCAACTGGAGCAGATTGGCAAGCTGGTGCTGGTGGACCGCACCCGCCCGTGGATGCTGGAGAAGTATTTCGACGCCGCTCATTTCCGCATTATTGACCAGCCCATCGACCAGCAGACGCTGTTCCGCCAGCTGTGTGAACAGCTTCAGTCAGAAGGCTTTGTTAACAGAGAATTTCTCGACTCGGTGATTGAACGTGAAGCCATCGTCAGCACCATGCTGGGCGATGGCATAGCGCTGCCGCACTCGCTGGGTCTGCTGGCGCAAAAGACCGTGGTCTATACGGTGCTGGCCCCGAAGGGGATCCAGTGGGGGGATGAAACCGCGCACGTTATCTTCCTGCTGGCCATTAGCAAAAGCGAGTACGAAGAGGCGATGGCGATCTACGATATTTTCGTCACCTTTTTACGCGAGCGGGCGATGGCGCGGCTGTGCGGCTGCGGTGATTTTGCGGCATTTAAAACGGTGGCGGTGGAGTGCCTGAGCCGCTTTTAACGCAGATGATGAACGACCTGGTTGCTGCTGCCGCGCCAGATCAGCGCCGGGTCTTTTAAATCCTGCACAAATTTGCCGTCCACCAGCACGTTAATTAGATCCACCACTTCCCGCTGGGCGTCGTTCAGCTCATCCAGCTTATAGCCCGTCCAGACCCAGATGTCTTTGCCGCTGCACTCGCGGCGGATTCGCTTCACCAGCTTCAGGATCTCTGGCACGTTCTGCGGGTGAAGGGGGTCACCGCCGGAGAGGGAGATCCCCTGGCGGTGAATGCGCGTGTCGTTCAGATCCTTGATGATCTGATCTTCCATCTCTGCCGTAAATGGCATGCCTGAGTTCAGGCGCCAGGTGCTTTTGTTGTAACAGCCGGGGCATTCGTGAACGCAGCCTGCCACAAAGAGCGTGCAGCGGGTGCCGGGGCCGTTGACGATGTCGACGGGGTAGTACTGATGATAATTCATAGGTTTAACCTGATGCTCTTACCCCTCACCCCGCCCTCTCCCCATAGGGGAGAGGGAGAAAGACCGCACCGTACAGTCCCCTCTCCTCACAGGGGGAGAAAGACCGCACCGACAGTCCCCTCTCCTCACAGGGGGAGAGAGACCGCACCGACAGTCCCCTCTCCCCTATGGGGAGAGGGTTAGGGTGAGGGGAAATAATTCGGTAAAAACTCAACCGAGCTGCCCATTCCCCAAATGCTTCACGCGGCGCTTCACCTCTTCCTGCTTCCCGGCGTTGAACGGACGCGCATCCGGGCTGCCAAGATAGCCACACACACGGCGGGTGACGGACACCCGGGCGGCATCGTGGTTACCGCATTTCGGGCAGGTGAAGCCTTTGCTGGTGCACTCAAACTCACCGGTGAAGCCGCACTCATAGCACTCGTCGATTGGCGTGTTAGTACCGTAATAGGGCACATGCTGATAGCTGTAATCCCACACGTCTTCCAGCGCCTTCAGGTTGTGCTGAATGTTCGGGTACTCGCCGTAGCAGATGAAGCCGCCGTTGGCGATGGGCGGGTAGGCCGCTTCGAAGTCGATCTTGTCGTACGGGTTCACCTTCTTCTCCACGTCAAGGTGGAAGCTGTTGGTGTAATAACCTTTATCAGTTACGCCGTCTACCACGCCAAACTCCGCGGTATCCAGGCGGCAGAAGCGGTCGCAGAGGTTTTCGCTTGGGGTGCTGTAGAGGCTAAAGCCGTAGCCGGTTTCGTCTTTCCACTGGTCAACCGCGTCGTGCAGACGCTGCACAATCGCGACCCCTTTGGCGCGCAGGGCCGCGCTGTCATACATGTGCTTGTCGCCAAACAGCGCGTTAATGGTTTCGTGAATGCCGATATAGCCCAGCGAAATAGAGGCACGGCCGTTTTTAAAGATCTCCGCGACGTCGTCATCCGCTTTCAGGCGCACGCCGCACGCCCCTTCCATATACAGAATGGGGGCGACACGGGCTTTGACCCCTTCCAGACGGGCGATACGGGTCATCAGGGCCTTACGCGCCAAAGTCAGACGGCTCTCCAGCAACGACCAGAACGCCGATTCATTACCCTTCGCCTCCAGCGCGATGCGCGGCAGATTAAGGCTAATCACGCCCAGGTTGTTACGCCCGTCGTGGATCTGCTCGCCGTTTTCATCTTCGTACACGCCAAGGAAGCTGCGGCAGCCCATTGGCGTTTTGAACGAGCCGGTAACCTTAACCACCTGGTCATAGTTGAGGATGTCCGGGTACATGCGCTTACTCGCGCACTCCAGCGCCAGCTGTTTGATATCGTAGTTGGGATCGCCAAACTTATGGTTCAGGCCGTCGCGAATGGCGAAGACCAGCTTCGGAAACACCGCCGTTTTGCGATTTTTACCGAGGCCCGAGATGCGGTTGCGCAGAATAGACTGCTGGATCAGACGCGACTCCCAGCTGGTGCCCAGACCAAATCCGAAGGTGACAAACGGCGTCTGACCGTTAGCGGTGTGCAGGGTGTTCACCTCATATTCCAGCGACTGGAAGGCGTCATAGCACTCTTTCTCGGTGCGGGAGTGCGCGTAGCCCTCTGCATCCGGGATCTGCCACTCATGGGCGACTTTGCGGTGCTTCTCAAAGCTTGCCGTTACGAACGGGGCCAGCACTTCGTCAATGCGGTTGATGGTGGTACCGCCGTAAATATGGCTGGCCACCTGGGCGATGATCTGTGCGGTGACAGCGGTGGCGGTAGAGATGGATTTTGGCGGCTCAATCTCGGCATTGCCCATCTTGAAGCCCTGGGTCAGCATCCCTTTCAGATCGATCAACATGCAGTTGAACATCGGGAAGAAGGGAGAGTAATCGAGATCGTGATAGTGGATCTCGCCGCGCTCATGCGCCTGCACCACGTCACGCGGCAGCAGGTGCTGACGGGCATAGTGTTTGGCCACGATCCCGGCCAGCAGATCGCGCTGAGTGGGGATCACTTTGCTGTCTTTGTTGGCGTTTTCGTTCAGCAGGGCCGGGTTGGTCTGCTCCACCAGGCCACGGATCTCCTGGTTCAGGCGGCCACGCTTCTCGCGCTGGATATCACGGTCATGGCGATACTCGATGTAAGCGCGCGCCAGCTGCTTATAGGGGCCGGACATCAGCTGGTTTTCCACCGCCGTCTGAATCTCATTGATATCGACCTGGCTGCGGCCGTTCATCTGGTTACAAACGACGTCTGCGACGGTGGCGCAATAATCTGCGTCATCGACTCCCGCTGCTTTAGCTGCACGCAGAATAGCTTCCTGAATGCGCTCTGATTTGAACGGCACTTTACAGCCATCACGTTTCATCACATGCGGTGTCATGATCACTCCATTTTATCTATTTATAACTACCGGTTATCCACAGAGGTGGAGAAGTATGCACTGGGCGCAATGGCACAGGGCCCAGCGACTTCCCGCGTTACCCACAGTTGTTATCCACAATTTCTTGTCATCTTGTTGTTGAAAGCGTAGACGCCTAATACAAGATGTTGGGTTGGCGTGCATTTTAAGTGCTACATATAGTGATTTGCATCAAACATGTTTGCGATTTATTTGATTCAGGACAAAGCAAAAAGACGAGCGTACAAATGGCGGGCGTTAGGACGATTGTAAATATGCAGAGAATAAAGCTGATTAAATATTCAACAAAAACAGCATAATAAGCCGGGGTAATTATTACGCCCGGCCTTCTGGTTTATGACTGCAGCCACCATACCGCTTCAAACGGGCGCAGCGTCATGGCAGCAGGATGGCTGGCCGTTTCGCTATAGTTGCTTATCACCGTCTGCCATTCCCCCTCTGCGGCCTCGGGCTGCCAGGACTGGCATGTCCGGCTCATGTTGGCGACCACCATCAATGTTTGTCCCTGCCACTGACGGCGATAACACCAGAGGGAGGGATGTTCGGGCAGCAGGTCCTGATAATCGCCCCAGGTCAACACTGGCATCGCTTTGCGCAGGGCGATAAGCCGCTGGTAGGTATAAAACACCGAATCGGGATCGTTAAGCGCCGCCTGCACGTTGATGTCGCGGGTGTTATCGCACAGGGCAATCCAGGGTTCGCCCCCGGTAAAGCCCCCATTGAGGCTGGCATCCCACTGCATCGGGGTTCGGCTATTGTCGCGGGATTTGCTCGCCAGAATCGCCAGCAGCGCGTCCGCATCGTGTCCGGCGGTGCGCAGTCCGGCAAACATATTGTGGCTCTCTACGTCGCGATAGTCGGTAATGCGGGTAAAGTGCGGGTTGGTCATCCCAATCTCTTCACCCTGGTAAATGTATGGCGTGCCCTGCATACCGTGCAGCACCATCGCCAGCATCTTCGCCGCCGGGACGCGATACTCGCCCTCGTCGCCAAAGCGGGAGACGATGCGCGGCTGATCGTGGTTACACCAGAACAGCGCATTCCACGCCCGGTTGTGCATCCCCTGCTGCCAGTAGCGGAAGAGGGCTTTGAGCGCCACGTAATCGGGTTGTGCCAGGGTCCATTTCTCGCCGTTGGGATAATCCACTTTCAGGTGGTGGAAATTAAAGGTCATGGACAGTTCGCGCCCGTCCAGCGCGGCATACTGCTGGCAGTGCTCTAGCGTGGTGGAGGACATCTCACCCACCGTCATCAGGTTACGCGGCGTAAAGACGTCGCGGCTCATCTCCTGCAAGTAATCATGAATGCGCGGCCCGTCGGTATAGAAACGACGCCCATCGCCCAGCTCGTCGTCCGGGAAGGCCTGGTCCTTCGACACCAGGTTAATGACGTCGAGGCGCAGCCCGTCCACGCCGCGATCGGCCCAGAACGCGCAGACTTTTTTTAGCTCGTTACGCACCGCCGGATTTTCCCAGTTGAGATCGGCCTGCTCAGGGGCAAACAGATGCAGGTAGTACTGCTCGCTCTCCGTATGCCAGCGCCAGGCATTGCCGCCAAATTTAGAGCGCCAGTTATTGGGGAGCTGATCCGGGGTGCCGTCGCGCCAGATATAAAACTGTCGGTACGGACTCGCTTTGTTGAGCGACTCGCGAAACCAGGCGTGCTGCGTGGAGGTATGATTGAAGACCATATCCAGCACGATGCGAATGCCGCGGGCGTGGGCGCCGGCGACCAGCTCATCAAAATCATCCAGCGTGCCGTAAGTCGGGTCGATGGCGGTATAGTTCGCCACGTCGTAGCCGTTATCCACCTGCGGGGAGATATAAAACGGGGTGAGCCAGATGGCATCAACGCCCAGCGTTTGCAGATAGTCGAGACGCTGCGTCACCCCGCGCAGGTCGCCGGTGCCGGAGCCGGTGGTGTCCTGGAAACTTTTTGGATAGATCTGGTAGATAACGCCGTTTTGCCACCAGTGGGGAAGGGTAGTCATAATACGTTCCTGCAAATGCAAATGCGAAGGGGCGCAAGGGCGCCCCGAAAAGAGTTAAATAATCTGCAGCGTGCCCTGGCGGAACTTGCGCTGATACATCACGGTGGTTAACGCCATTGGCACGATAATGGCCACCGCCATCGCCAGCGCGAACACCTGCCAGAAGTCTGGCTGAATGGAGAGGATACCCGGCAGCCCGCCCACGCCGATGCCGTTCGCCATCACGCCGTTCAGGCCGCACAGCAGCGCCGCCAGACCTGAGCCGATCATGGCGCACAGCATTGGGAAGCGGTACTTGAGGTTGATGCCGTACATCGCCGGTTCAGTGACCCCCAGATAGGCAGAGATGGCCGCCGGAACCGAGATTTCGCGTTCGTTATGTTTGCGGCTCACCAGAATAATGCCGGTCACTGCCGAAGCCTGTGCGATGTTCGACAGGGCAATCAGCGGCCACATCGGGGTACCGCCCATGCTTTGAATCATCTGCATATCAATAGCGAGGGTGGTCTGGTGCACGCCGGTAATAACCAGCGGCGCATACAAGAAGCCAAACAGCGCGGCGCCCACCGGGGCGAAGCTGCCGATCATCAGGTGACGCATCGCCCAGGCGACGCCGTCGCCGATCATCCGGCCAAACGGGCCGATAAAGGCATGCGCGAGGAAGACCGCCAGAATCAACGACGTGACCGGCACCACCACCAGATAGAGGTAATCGGGCACCATGCGTTTTAAACGGGCTTCAATCATGCCCAGCGCCAGACCAGCCAGCAGTGCCGGGATCACCTGCGCCTGATAGCCTACTTTGGCGATGGTGAATAGGCCGAAGTTCCAGACTTCCGGCACCTGCTGACCCAGTAAGTAAGCGTTCATTAACTGCGGAGAGACCAGCGTGATACCCAGCACAATCCCCAGAATGGGCGTCCCCCCCATCTTGCGCACCGCCGACCAGCAGATGCCCACCGGCAGATAGAAGAAGATGGCTTCGCCGATCAGCCACAGAAAGTCATTGATGCTTTGCAGCGTCGGGTAGAGCTGCACCAGGGTCTTGCCGTCGCTCATCGGCACATCGCCAATCACGTTGCGGAAGCCCAGAATCAAGCCGCCGCTGATCAACGCAGGCAGCAGCGGGAAGAAGATTTCGGCGAAATGTGAAATGAGCTGTTCATGCCACTTCATATTCTGTCGCGCCGCTTTTTTGGCCTGCTCTTTATCCGCTGACGCGTGGCCGGTCGTGGCGAGCAGGGCTTTGTAGTAATCGCCCACCTCGGTACCAATCACGACCTGGAACTGCCCGGCGTTAGTGAAGCACCCTTTCACCATCGACAACTCTTCAATGGCCTTCGGGTTGGCTTTGGCCGGATCGTTCAGCACGAAGCGCAGGCGGGTAATACAGTGGCTGACGGTGGCGATGTTTTCACGTCCACCAACCAGTACGATCAGCTGATCAATATCGTCTTGTTTTACTTTACTCATCATGAAGCCTCATGACACAGGTGTAGGGAAGGAACTGCACGCAAGGCTACTCTTTAAGCAGACGCGCGAAAACGGGAACGTTCCCGAAACCCGGCGAAGATCACAATAAACCGTAACGGAAGGGATCAGGAGAGGGTGGCGGGAATGGTAATTCGTCGGGGTTCGCTGCGGCCGGTGATCTGCTCGATCAGCTGTAAGGCGGCCTGACGACCCGATTCGGCGTAGCCGGGATCGACGGTGATGATCTCCGGGTGCAGGAACTTCATCAAGGGGGTGTTGCCCACGCTGGCCAGCTGTAGGTTATCGATGCGCTGCTCTTGTAAGTACTTACTTGCTCCCAGCGCCAGGGTATCAGTGGCGCAGACCAGGGCGGTGGTTTGCGGCGTAAGCACGGCGGCCACCTGTTCATAGCCCTGCTTCATGCTCAGCCCCGGCAGCGAGGCCACGGCAGGCAACGCCCGTTTTTTACAGAAGGAGAGATAAGCGTCATACCGGCGCTGGCCGGTGGTGATATCGCTGTGCGGCACCCCCAGATAGCTAATGTGGCGATGGCCGCCCTCATACAGGCGCTGCATCAGCGTCAGGATCGCCCCTTCGTCGTCATAGCAGACCGAGGCAAACCCGGCGGCATCGCGCGCCATCAGCACCAGCGAGGATTGCCACGGCGCGAGCATCTGCTCTTCTATGCCGGAAAAACCAAACAGCACCACGCCGTCGATATTGCGGCGCTGCAGCATGCCGAGGTGCTCTTCCACCATCTGTGGCGAAAACTTACTCTCCATCATGATGGGGTCGTAACCCTGCTCATAAAAGGCCGGCAGCATAGTCTGCACCGCCAGGTTTTCCGAGAGAGAGTCGAGACGCGTGACGATGATCGCCACCACTTTATCGCTCTGCCCACGCATGGCACGCGCGGAACGAGAAGGGGAGAAGCCATGCTGTTCCATCACCGCCTCGACGCGTTCACGGGTACGCTGGCTGACACCGCTTTCGTTATTCAGCACGCGTGAAACGGTCGATTTGCCCACGCCGCTTAAGCGCGCGATGTCTTTGATGGTCAGGCGGTTCTGCATGCTCTGTTCCCTGTAATACGACAATGAAGTGATCAATAAGCCTAACAGTCTACCCCATTGGGCTCGTTTAATGGCCTGTTTGGGTCCGGGCCGCGTTGTGCGTCTCCAGACTGGCCGTAATAAGTCGGCCCTGTGGAATAGGTTCTAATTCGGGCAGGGGGATCCGCAATGGGCAAAGTCTGGTTTACGTTTGGTTTAGTCCCCGGCAATTATCATACCGCCCGAAATGTCACTCACGGTATGGTTAAAACCCTATACTGCGCGTCGGCTTACTTTTTTTCTTACCGGAGGCTTTATGGATCCCGATCCCACCCCTCTCCCCCGACGGAGAGCCCCTTCACGCCGGTAAGCCTGTTTTCACTGCCTTACCGGATGCGTAAGGCAGTGACGTCTAAAAACGTCCCTGCATAAAACAGATCGCCTCTCAGGCGCGGCCTTGTCACGTCTGAAGGATATTCTGCACCCGCTGTTGCGGGTGCGGGGGACTGACTATGTTCAAAAATTTAACCCAACTGCTGTTCAGCCAACTGAGCCGCCACCTGCCGCGTCGTCTGGTACAGCGCGACCCGATGATGACTGGCAAACAGCTGGCCGATGCCACCCTGCCAGATAGCCTTTCTGCCCACTGCCTGCGCGTGGCGGCGATGGACGAAGAGACGCTGTGGCACACCTTTGGCAGCCACCCGGAAGGGCTGAATCCTGCCGAGGTGGCCGCCGTGCGCGAAGCCCATGGCGACAACCAAATTCCGGCGCAACAGCCGGCCCCCTGGTGGCGGCACCTCTGGTCCTGCTACCGCAATCCGTTCAATCTGCTGCTCACGCTGCTGGGGGTCATCTCCTACGCCACGGAAGATCTCTTTGCCGCCGGGGTGATCGCCCTGATGGTGGCCATCGCCACGCTGTTGAACTTTGTGCAGGAGGCGCGCTCGACCAAAGCCGCCGATGCCCTGAAAGCGATGGTCAGCAATACCGCCACGGTGTTGCGCGTCATTAATGATAAAGGCGAGAACGCGTGGTGTGAGTTGCCCGTCGATCAGCTGGTGGCCGGGGATATTGTGAAGCTGGCCGCCGGGGATATGATCCCGGCGGATTTACGCCTGTTGCAGGCAAGGGATCTGTTCGTGGCCCAGGCTTCGCTCACCGGGGAATCGCTGCCGGTAGAGAAGGTTGCCTGCAGCCGCAACCCGCAGCAAACCCATCCGCTGGAGTGCGATACCCTCTGCTTTATGGGCACCACGGTGGTAAGCGGTACAGCACAAGCGATGGTGATCGCCACCGGCGGCAATACCTGGTTCGGCCAGCTTGCCGGGCGCGTCAGCGAGCAGCAGAGTGAACCCAATGCCTTCCAGCAGGGGATTGGCCGCGTCAGCATGCTGCTGATCCGCTTTATGCTGGTGATGACCCCCATCGTGCTGGTGATCAACGGTTACACCAAAGGCGACTGGTGGGAGGCGGCGCTGTTTGCTCTGTCAGTGGCCGTGGGCTTAACCCCGGAGATGCTGCCGATGATTGTCACCTCCACGCTGGCGCGCGGGGCGGTGAAGCTTTCAAAGCAAAAAGTGATTGTTAAACACCTCGACGCCATTCAGAACTTTGGCGCCATGGATATCCTCTGCACCGACAAAACCGGCACCCTGACGCAGGATAAAATCGTGCTGGAGAACCACACGGATATCTCCGGCAAAAGCAGCGAGCGCGTGCTGCACAGCGCCTGGCTGAACAGTTACTACCAGACCGGGCTGAAAAACCTGCTCGACGTGGCGGTACTGGAAGGGGTGGACGAAACCGCCGCGCGGACGCTCTCTGCCCGCTGGCAAAAAGTGGACGAGATCCCCTTCGACTTTGAACGCCGTCGTATGTCGGTGGTGGTCAGCGAGCAGGAGGATGTGCATACGCTTATCTGCAAAGGGGCGTTGCAGGAGGTCCTCGCGGTCTCGACCCACGTGCGTCATAACGGCAACGTAGTGCCGCTGGATGAGAGCATGCTGCGCCGCATCGCCCGGGTGACCGATACCCTGAACCGTCAGGGGCTGCGGGTGGTGGCGGTGGCGACAAAACGGCTGCCTGCGCGCGAGGGGGATTACCAGCGTATCGATGAATCGGATCTGATCCTCGAAGGCTATATCGCCTTCCTCGATCCGCCGAAAGAGACCACCGCTCCGGCGCTGAAGGCGCTGAAGGCTTCCGGCATCACGGTAAAAATCCTCACCGGCGACAGCGAGCTGGTGGCCGCCAAAGTGTGCCGCGACGTAGGGCTGGACGCGGGCGACGTGGTGACAGGCAGCGATATCGAACGGCTTTCAGACGATGAACTGGCCGCGCTGGCTAAACGTACCACCCTGTTTGCGCGCCTGACGCCTATGCACAAAGAGCGCATCGTTACCCTGCTGAAGCGCGAAGGGCACGTGGTGGGCTTTATGGGGGATGGTATTAACGACGCCCCGGCGCTACGGGCGGCCGACATCGGTATCTCCGTGGACGGCGCGGTCGATATCGCGCGGGAAGCGGCAGATATTATCCTGCTGGAAAAAAGCCTGATGGTGCTGGAAGAGGGGGTCATCGAAGGACGCCGCACCTTTGCCAACATGCTGAAATACATCAAGATGACCGCAAGCTCCAACTTCGGTAACGTCTTTAGCGTGCTGGTTGCCAGCGCCTTCCTGCCGTTTTTACCGATGCTGCCGCTGCACCTGCTGATTCAGAACCTGATGTATGACGTGTCGCAGGTCGCGATCCCGTTCGATAACGTCGACGAGGAGCAGATCCGCAAACCCCAGCGCTGGAATCCGGCGGATTTGGGACGCTTTATGCTCTTCTTTGGCCCGATCAGTTCGATCTTCGACATCCTGACCTTCTGCCTGATGTGGTTTGTGTTCCATGCCAACGTGCCGGAAGCGCAGACGCTATTCCAGTCCGGCTGGTTTGTGGTCGGGCTGCTGTCGCAGACGCTGATTGTGCATATGATCCGTACCCGCCGCATCCCGTTTATCCAGAGCCGTGCGGCCTGGCCGCTGATCCTGATGACCGGGCTGGTGATGCTGCTGGGCATTGCGCTGCCGTTCTCGCCGCTGGCGAGTTATCTGCAGTTACAGGCGCTGCCGCTGAGCTACTTCCCGTGGCTGGTGGCGATCCTGGCCGGGTACATGGTGTTGACCCAGATGGTTAAAGGGTTCTATAGCCGCCGTTATGGCTGGCAGTAAGCGTTTTAACAATAAATGGCAACCCCGGTTGCCATTTTACTCTTTCCACGCAGCACATTGCGGTAAGCACTCCTCAAACAGACCCCTATTTTTTCCTAAATTAGACAGGCTGTGATCTACGTCATCCTGTTAGCTTGACCCCTAATATGGGTAATGTTAACAAAATGTTTTACTTTTTTTGGCCCGTCAAATAAGGAACTTTCATGTTACGGTACAGCCTCTTAACCGCCGGGCTTATGCTCGGCGCGTCTGCGTTTGCCTCCCCGGTGGGCGATCTTCCCCTGATGCCCTGGCCGGCAAAGGTAGAGCATCCCGCCACGCAGGGCGCGCTGGTGCTGACCAATCAGGTCGCGGTCAAGGTCAGCGGAGACGATCTCAGCGATGCCGTGACCCGTCTGCGCGATCGCATTGCGCTGCAAACCGGCTGGACGTTACAGCCGCAGCCCGCCAACCCGGATAAGCCGACCATCACCATTACCGTTGCCCGCAAGGTGGACGCGCTGCCAAAGCCGGACAGCGATGAGAGTTACAAACTGACCGTCAACGCGAATGGCGTGGCTATTACCGCAAATACCCGCTTCGGCGCGCTGCGGGCGATGGAAACCCTGTTGCAACTGATTCAGAACGGCCCGGAAAACACCGCGCTGCCGTGGGTCTCGATTGAAGATGAGCCGCGCTTCCCCTGGCGTGGCCTGCTGCTCGACTCTGCCCGTCACTTTATTCCGCTGGAGGCGATCAAACGTCAGATCGACGGCATGGCGGCGGCGAAACTTAACGTGCTGCACTGGCACCTCACCGACGATCAGGGCTGGCGCTTTACTTCGAAGCGTTATCCAAAGCTGACCCAGCTCGCCAGCGACGGGCTGTTCTATACCCCGGAGCAGATGCGTGAGGTGGTCAAGTACGCCGCCGCGCGGGGGATCCGCGTGGTGCCTGAAATAGACATGCCAGGCCACGCCTCGGCAATTGCGGTGGCCTATCCTGAGCTGATGAGCGCCCCCGGCCCGTATGAGATGGAGCGTCACTGGGGCGTGCTGAAGCCGGTACTCGATCCGACCAAAGAGGCGACTTATACCTTCGCGGCGGCGATGGTCAGCGAACTGGCGGCGATCTTCCCCGATCCTTATCTGCACATCGGCGGGGATGAGGTGGACGACAGCCAGTGGAAAGCCAATGCCAGGATCCAGCAGTTTATGCGCGACAACAAGCTGGCCGACAGCCACGCGCTGCAGGCGTATTTCAACCGCAAGCTGGAGACCATCCTCGAGAAAAATCAGCGCCAGATGGTGGGCTGGGACGAAATCTTCCACCCGGATCTGCCAAAAAGCATCCTGATCCAGTCCTGGCAGGGGCAGGACGCACTGGGGGAAGTGGCGAAGCAGGGGTATAAGGGCATCCTCTCCACCGGTTTTTATCTCGATCAGCCACAAAGCACCGCTTATCACTACCGCAACGAAGTGGTGCCCGAGGGGCTCAATAATGTGGATGTGATCACCGACAACGACAGCGCCCAGAGCTGGTCATTTAGCATGCCGCGTCTGAAAGGCAAGCCGGTAGAGGGCAGCTTTACGCTGATGACCGGCGAGAAAGGCTGGCGCGGATTTATCGATTTCAACGGTAAATCCCGTCGGGCGGTAAACGACATTGAGTGGCGCGCCGACAATCAGGTGAGCTTCACGGTGGATACCTGGATGGGGGAAACCCGCCCGGTTATCACCGTTACGGATGATAAGCTCAGCGGCTACTTCCTGGTGGGCAATGTACGCTATCCGGTGACCGGTGCCCGCCTGGATGCGGTGCCGAAGGGGATCACGCCCGCCGTTCCGGATACCGCGCAACAGGCGAACCTGCTGGGTGGCGAAGTGGCGTTGTGGGCCGAGAACGTGGCCGCGCCGGTGCTGGATATCAAGCTCTGGCCGCGGGCGTTTGCGGTGGCGGAGCGGCTATGGTCGGCGAAAGAGGTGACGGACATCGACAACATGTACACCCGCCTGCAGGCGATGGACACCTGGAGCACCGTCTCTGCAGGCCTGCAGCAGCATAGCCAGCAGCAGACGCAGTTTATCCGCCTGGCAAATAATACCGATACCGTGGCGCTGCAAATTCTCGCCCAGGCGCTGGAGCCCGCGCAGTATTACACGCGCCAGCACCTGAAGTTCCAGGCAGGCAACTACCATCAGTTCGAGCCGCTGAACCGCTACGCGGATGCCCTGAGTGCGGAAAGTCATACCGTGCGTCAGATGAACAAGTGGGCGGAACGTCTGGTGAGCGATGCCGAAGACAACGAAAGCGCCGACGCGCTGCGGCATGTCTTTACCCGCTGGCAGAGCAACACCAGCGATGCGCTGGCGCTCAGCGAAAGCAACTATCAGTTAAAAGCGCTGAAGCCGGTGATTCAGGAGGTGGATAAGTTGTCGTCCATTGGCCTGCGGCTCACCGATCTGGTGGCGCGACAA
Source organism: Leclercia pneumoniae (assembly GCF_017348915.1). NCBI lineage: Bacteria > Pseudomonadati > Pseudomonadota > Gammaproteobacteria > Enterobacterales > Enterobacteriaceae > Leclercia > Leclercia pneumoniae. Next base: position 480,446 of record NZ_CP071383.1, read on the forward strand.
GGGACGCTGGATGATGCCGAGATTGCCTCAATTCAGCGCGAACTGGATGGTGCGGCACAGATTCAGGATGAGGTGGTGATCGCGGTAGTCTATCCGCTGGAAAAACTGCTGCGCGCGACGCGCAATCAGTAAAAAAATCCCTCTCCCGGGTGGGAGAGGGAAGGGGTGTTATTTTTTCAGCACCCAGGCCTGCTGCCAGTGTGAACCGACACCCGGTTCATACTGGTTAGCCGCTTTCTTGTACTGTACGCAGTAGCCGCTATAAGGGAACGGTTTGCACTGGTAGGTTTTGCCGTTTTTCGGCTGCAGAACAACGGTGCCCGCAGTGTAGCTGCTCAGGTTTTCCGGGAAGCGGTAGTCATACTGGCCCGCAGTACCGGTATCGGCGCTGGCTGAATCCTCTTCCAGCATCATGTTGACAACGTCCTGCGCAAACAGGGTGCCGTCTTTATTGGTCGCGTAGTATTTCAGCATGTGGTGGCCAGCTGTCACGTTAGTCAGGTTCATGGTGACATCCTGATTGGCGTTGTTCATATCCTGCTTCAGATAGCCTTTCTCCGCGCCCTGATGGTTCATCACGTGCGCTTCCAGATTCACATCACCCTGGGTGTTAACGTGGAAGGAGACGGTCGCGTTGCCGTTAACGATTTTGCTGTACTGGACATTGCTCACGGCAATGTTTTCGTCCACCTGAGCCTGCTGCTCTTCATAAGAGATGGCTACGGATCGCAGGGCGCTGCCCTCTCTCACGTACACGCTGTTTGCGCCGTGAACCGGGTTCACATCGCCGCCTTCATCTTTCATCCCTACGCGGACATCGTTCTGCTCAGCGTTGATTTTCTGCGCCAGGTCGTAAGACCACTGGTTAGCATCGCCCTGGGCGTCAGAGGAGATGGTCATTTCGGTGCGCATGGAGACCACTTCACCGTTGGCATCGAAGAAGCGCGCAATCACTTTATCGCCAGCGTTCAGGTTATTACCGGAAATTTGGCCGTTGAGGGTTTTCGCCCACTCAGACACGACCGCTGGGGTTTCGTCCGGCGTCTGGCTGCCGCCATTTCCGAAATCAACGTCGATAGCCTGATAGGGTGATGCTGCCAACTTACTGATTTAGTGTATGATGGTGTTTTTGAGGTGCTCCAGTGGCTTCTGTTTCTATCAGCTGTCCCTCCTGTTCAGCTACTGACGGGGTGGTGCGTAACGGCAAAAGCACCGCCGGACATCAGCGCTATCTCTGCTCTCACTGCCGTAAAACATGGCAACTGCAGTTCACTTACACCGCTTCTCAACCCGGTACGCACCAGAAAATCATTGATATGGCCATGAATGGCGTTGGATGCCGGGCAACCGCCCGCATTATGGGCGTTGGCCTCAACACGATTTTACGTCACTTAAAAAACTCAGGCCGCAGTCGGTAACCTCGCGCATACAGCCGGGCAGTGACGTCATCGTCTGCGCGGAAATGGACGAACAGTGGGGCTATGTCGGGGCTAAATCGCTCCAGCGCTGGCTGTTTTACGCGTATGACAGGCTCCGGAAGACGGTTGTTGCGCACGTATTCGGTGAACGCACTATGGCGACGCTGGGGCGTCTTATGAGCCTGCTGTCACCCTTTGACGTGGTGATATGGATGACGGATGGCTGGCCGCTGTATGAATCCCGCCTGAAGGGAAAGCTGCACGTAATCAGCAAGCGATATACGCAGCGAATTGAGCGGCATAACCTGAATCTGAGGCAGCACCTGGCACGGCTGGGACGGAAGTCGCTGTCGTTCTCAAAATCGGTGGAGCTGCATGACAAAGTCATCGGGCATTATCTGAACATAAAACACTATCAATAAGTTGGAGTCATTACCGCCTGATAGAAGCTATTTGTGGTATCGGCAATTTCCCATACCGCGTAAATAACCTGGTAACCCGTACGTTCCGGAACATTACAATTCATATTCTGGGTAACGGCTGGCGCCTGGCCATTTCCATTAACGGTACAGAATGGCGTGGATTCAAATTGCGCGCGGGTCAGTGGCTTATTTGGATCCCAGTTTTGTTTGGTGATGTAATAACGCCAGTTGGTGGTTTTATGCGGGGCGGTGTGATACCAGGTAAAGGTATGCGCGCCGGCGGTCATTGGGGTTTTGGTCCAGGCGTTCAGGCTCTGGCGATCCAGCTGAGAGTACTGGGAGATGCCCGCACTGGCGAGCTGACCATCAGGCGGCAGGGCGCCGTTCGGGAAGCCGGAGGTGCGTTCCACACTCTGCGGTTCATATTGTACGGTGCCACAGTCAACGTTCTGACCCAGTTTGCACATATAAGCACGACTGGCCGGAGACTGGACATAACCGTGAGCTAAAGCCGATGAAGCAACCGTGAGTGTGGCAAGTGCCAACGCAATTTTAGACAGTTTCATTTATTATTCCATTAAAAGAGAGTAATGCTTTTGGGTGCAGTTAGTGTTGCGCGGAATAAAAATGAAGTCATGGAATGGCGGGACGAAAAATAATAGTGAAAAAACTTGAAGGCTATTTTCGGCTGTGTATCGGGGAAATAAAAAAAGGCAGCCTGGGCTGCCTTAATATTAAAAAACAAGCGTTAGCGGCGTACGGCGATCGCTTCGATCTCGATCTTCACGTCTTTCGGCAGACGGGCCACTTCCACACAAGAGCGCGCCGGGAAGGTCGCATTGTGTTCGGTGAAGAAGGCTTCATAGGTGGCGTTAACGGTAGCGAAATCGTTGAGATCTTTAACGAAAACGGTCGTTTTCACGATATCGCCCACTTTCAGGCCTGCGGATTCAACAATCGCTTTCACGTTTTCCAGCGACTGGCGCGCCTGCGCGGCCACGTCTTCCGGCACTTCGCCATTTTTCGGGTTCACCGGGATCTGGCCTGAGGTGATGATCATGCTGCCCAGATCAACGCCCTGAACATACGGGCCGATAGCGGCTGGTGCATTTTCCGTCGCGAGTACTTTGGTCATGTTTTCTCCTGAATAACAGCGTGATAAAAACGGATTCCCGGCCATTATACACGTCATTGCGGATTAACCGGCCAGCACCACCGTATGGGAAAACTCTTTTTCGCAATATTTGCACTTCAGCGCGATATCGTTGGCGCGTTTTTTTACCGCAAAGCTGGAGTTAACCGGCTCCGCGTGGCTAATGCAGTTGCTGTTCGGGCAGACCAGTACGCTCTCGATACGCTCTGGCAGGCTCGGACGGGATTTGCCCACCACTTCGTAGTCGTCGATACGGTTCACCGTGGCGTCTGGCGCATACAGCGAGAGCTGGTTGACCTGCTCGTCGGTGAGGAAGGTGTTCTCGATTTTAATCAAATCCTTACGCCCCATCTCGCCGGACGGCAGGTTCAAACCGATGGTGATGCGCTGGTCGGTTTCGGTCAGCTTGAACAGGGTCAGCAGCTTAAAGCCCACCTGCGCGGGGATGTGGTCAATCACGGTGCCACGCTTGATGGCTTCAACCTGGAGTTTGTTATCGTGTGTCATGGTCGTCTCCCCTTACAGAGCTAAATCGCTATTCAGAACCAGTGCCAGTAACGCCTGGCGGGCAAAGATGCCGTTGCCGGCCTGCTGGAAGTACCAGGCGTGCGGCGTTTTATCGACGTCGGTGGTGATCTCATCAATGCGCGGCAGCGGGTGCAGCACTTTCATGTTGGCGCGTGCGCCCTCCAGGTCGCTGGCGCGCAGAACGAATTGCGCTTTCACGTTGGCGTATTCGGAGGGATCCAGGCGCTCTTTCTGCACGCGGGTCATATAGAGAATATCCACTTCGCCCATCACCTCTTCGATGCTGGCGTGCAGGCTCCACTTAATGCCTTTCTCGTCGAGCATATCCAGAATGTACTGCGGCATCGCCAGCGCGTCCGGGGCGATAAAGTAGAAGCGGTTGCCGGTAAACTTCGCCAGCGCCTGGGTGAGAGAGTGGACGGTGCGGCCATACTTCAGGTCGCCGACCATGGCGATGTTCAGATTTTCCAGCCGCCCCTGGGTCTCCTGAATGGTGAAGAGATCCAGCAGGGTCTGGGTGGGGTGCTGGTTAGCCCCGTCACCGGCGTTCAGCACCGGAATACCGCCAGAAAACTCGGTTGCCAGGCGCGCGGCCCCCTCCTGCGGGTGGCGCATCACGATGGCGTCCACGTAGGTGCTAATGACCGAAATGGTATCGGCGAGGGTTTCGCCCTTTTTGCCCAGCGAAGTATTACTGCTGTCGGAGAAGCCCACTACGCTGGCGCCCAGGCGGTGGATTGAGGTCTCGAACGACAGGCGCGTACGGGTGGAGGCCTCGAAGAAGCAGCTGGCGATGACCTTGTGCTTCAACAGCTCCGGCTGCGGGTTGGCTTTCAGTTTTGCCGCGGTTTCCAGCACCAGCTCCAGCTCTTCGCGGTTAAGGTCGTTTATGGAAATGATGTGTTTTTGATAAAGCGGATTCATGTTTATCTCCTGACGCCGGGCAAAAAAAAGCCCCTCAAATGAGGGGCTCTGGGAATAGGGATAGCTGCGGGAAGAAAAACGGCAGGCCAGCGTCTGTTTTGAGACGCGGTAAAACATTATGTCGTACACACTGAACCATGCTTCCTCCCGGCAAATTGTGGGGCATTATACGCAGCCTGAAGGCGGGATCAAGCGATAAATTCACGCTTTAAGCAAAGCAAACGGTTTGCATTGCATGGTTATGCGCTGCGGCAAATCCCGGCCAAAAAGTAGTGGTATGGCAGCCAAATTTCTCGTATAAAAGTTTAAAATGAAACGGTGTTTTATATTGAGGATTCAACCATGATCGTTGGCAATATTCACAACCTCCAGAGCTGGCTGCCTGCGGAACTGCGTCAGGCGATTGAGCACGTAAAAACGCACGTTAACGGGGCAACCCCGACCGGTAAACATGATATCGACGGCAACCGTCTTTTCTTCCTTGTCTCGGAAGATATGACCCAGCCCTTTGCTGAGCGCCGCGCGGAGTATCATGCCCGTTATCTGGATATCCAGATTGTCCTGAAAGGCCAGGAGGGGATGACCTTCAGCACCCTGCCAAACGGCACCCCGGATACTGACTGGCTGGCGGACAAAGATATCGCTTTCCTGCCGGAAGGGGAGCAAGAGAAGACGGTAGTCCTGAACGAAGGTGATTTTGTGGTCTTCTACCCTGGTGAAGTGCACAAGCCGCTCTGCGCGGTGGGCGCGCCGGGGCAGGTGCGTAAGGTGGTTGTGAAGATGCTGGTGGGGTAATTCTCTTCCCCTCACCCTAACCCTCTCCCCAGAGGGGAGAGGGGATTGTACCGGGCCGTCTTTTCTTCCTCGCCCTTTTGGGGAGAGGGTTTAAAAGTTCCCTCACCCTGAAGCAGAAGGTGTAAAAGTTCCCTCTCCCTGTGGGAGAGGGTTAGGGTGAGGGCACCAGACCGCACCCTTTAGAATGTGATCCAGCTTAAATTTCCCGCACTCCCTCATCTCATCCCATTGTCCTGCGCTTTTTCTGCGTCATAGTATGATCGTTAAATAAACGAACGCTGTTCTATAATGCAGAACAAAACGATCAAGCAAGGAGATCCCATGCAGCAGACCGCGCAGTTTTCGGGAATTATTCCGCCTGTCTCCACCCTTTTCACCCCGGACGGCATGCTCGATAAAGCGGGCACCGCCGCGCTGGTCGACGACATGATCAACGCCGGGGTGGATGGCCTGTTTTTCCTCGGCAGCGGCGGGGAGTTTACCCAGCTCAATACCAACGAGCGCAAAGCGATCGCCGAGTTTGCCATTGCGCATGTGAACGGCCGCGTACCGGTACTGATTGGCACCGGAGGCACCAACGCCCGCGAAACCCTTGAGCTGAGTCAGCATGCCCAGCAGGCAGGGGCGGACGGGATCGTGGTCATCAACCCGTATTACTGGAAAGTCTCAGAAGCCAACCTGATTCGCTACTTCCAGCAGGTGGCAGACAGCGTCACCCTGCCGGTGATCCTCTACAACTTCCCGGCCCTGACCGGGCAGGATCTCACTCCTGCGCTGGTGAAAACCCTGGTGGACTCGCGCAGCAATATCGTGGGGATCAAAGACACCATCGACTCCGTGGCCCATCTGCGCAGCATGATCCTTACCGTGAAGGCGGCCCATCCGCACTTTGTGGTGCTCTGCGGCTACGATGACCATCTGTTCAATACCCTGCTGCTTGGGGGCGATGGCGCCATTTCGGCCAGCGGTAACTTTGCCCCGCAGGTGTCGGTCAACTTGCTGCAGGCATTCCGCGATGACGATCTGGCCCGGGCGGCGCAGTACCACCAGACCATGCTGCAAATTCCGCAGATGTATCAGCTGGATACGCCGTTCGTGAACGTGATCAAAGAGGCCATCTCCCTCTGTGGTCGCCCGGTATCAACCTACGTGCTGCCGCCTGCCGGGCCGCTGGATGAGGCGCGCAAAGCGCAGCTGAAATCGCTGCTACAACAGCTCAAACTCTGCTGAGCCGGACGGTCACGATGTCGATTGAAACGATTTTTACGCCGCAGGATCACGCCTTCTACTCGGTGAAAACCCACGCCGCCGGGCCGCAGGGGGCGCTGCCGCTGACCCCGCAAATGCTGATGGAATCACCCAGCGGTAACCTGTTCGGCATGACGCAAAACGCCGGGATGGGGTGGGATGCCAATAAGCTGACCGGCAAAGAGGTGCTGATCATCGGCACCCAGGGGGGGATCCGTGCGGGCGACGGACGCCCGGTGGCGCTGGGCTACCACACCGGCCACTGGGAGATTGGCCTGCAAATGCAGGCGGCGGCGAAAGAGATCACCCGTAACGGTGGCATCCCGTTTGCCGCCTTTGTCAGCGACCCCTGCGATGGCCGCTCGCAGGGCACCCACGGCATGTTCGACTCCCTGCCATACCGTAACGATGCCGCTATCGTCTTTCGGCGGCTTATCCGCTCGCTGCCCACGCGCCGGGCGGTGATTGGCGTCGCCACCTGTGATAAAGGGCTGCCCGCCACCATGATTGCGCTGGCTTCTATGCACGATCTGCCCACCATTCTGGTGCCGGGCGGGGCCACGCTGCCGCCGACGCACGGGGAAGATGCCGGTAAGGTTCAGACCATCGGCGCGCGCTATGCCAACCACGAGCTGTCGTTGCAGGAGGCCGCCGAGCTGGGCTGCCGCGCCTGCGCGTCACCGGGGGGCGGCTGTCAGTTTCTTGGCACCGCAGGCACCTCGCAGGTGGTGGCCGAGGCCTTAGGGCTGGCGCTGCCCCATTCGGCGCTGGCTCCCTCTGGCCAGGCCGTCTGGCTGGAGATATCGCGCCAGTCCGCCAGGGCGGTGAGCGAGCTGGATACCCGCGGCATCACCACCCGCGACATCCTGACGGATAAAGCCATCGAGAACGCGATGGTGATCCACGCGGCCTTTGGCGGCTCCACCAACCTGCTGCTGCACATTCCGGCCATCGCCCACGCGGCGGGCTGCACCATTCCGGATGTGGAACACTGGACGCGCATCAACCGTAACGTCCCGCGGCTGGTGAGCGTGCTGCCGAACGGCCCGGATTATCACCCCACGGTGCGGGCGTTTCTTGCCGGGGGCGTGCCGGAGGTGATGCTCCACCTGCGTGCGCTGGGCCTGCTGCATGAAGATGCGATGACGGTCACCGGCCAGACGGTGGGTGAAAACCTTGACTGGTGGCAGGCCTCCGAGCGCCGGGCGCGCTTCCGCCAGTGCCTGCGTGAGGAAGACGGCGTGGATCCGGATGACGTGATCCTGCCCCCGGCGCGTGCCAAAGCGCGCGGCCTCACCTCGACGGTGGCTTTCCCGGTGGGCAACATCGCCCCGGACGGCTCGGTAATCAAAGCCACGGCCATCGATCCCTCAGTGGTCGGGGAAGACGGTGTTTATCGTCATACCGGATGGGCGCGGGTGTTTGTCTCGGAAGCGCGGGCCATTAAAGCGATTAAAAACGGCGAAATTGCCGAGGGCGACATCATGGTGGTGATAGGCGGCGGCCCCTCCGGCACCGGGATGGAAGAGACCTACCAGCTCACCTCGGCGCTGAAGCATGTCTCCTGGGGTAAGACGGTCTCGCTGATCACCGATGCCCGCTTTTCGGGCGTTTCAACCGGGGCCTGTTTCGGCCACGTGGCCCCCGAGGCGCTGGCGGGCGGGCCGATTGGCAAGCTGCGCGATAACGACATCATCGCCATCGAGGTCGATCGCCTTCGCCTGACCGGGAGCGTGAACTTTATCGGCACGCTGGACGACCCCCTTACCCCGGCGCAGGGGGCGGCGGTGCTGGCCCTGCGCGCACCGCATCCGGAACTGCACGCCCACGATTTTCTGCCGGACGACACCCGCCTGTGGGCGGCACTGCAGTCGGTGAGCGGTGGCACCTGGAAAGGCTGTATTTACGACGTAGATAAAATTATCGAGGTTATTAACGCCGGTAAAAAAGCGCTCGGACTTTAGGTTCTGAAATAAAAAAGGCTGTCTGCGAATAGAAATTCGCGGACGGCTTTTTGCTGTCTGAAATATATTTAGATTAACGCAAGAATAATTTAATAACTTACTAAAATATAAGATAAAAATATTCTACCTGGTGCGCTGATAACGACCGGAATCACAAAAGCAAAATATCATAATTCATAAACCAGAAATGACCATTGCCGGAAAAATAAGCCCCTTATTACACTTTATTAACACGAGTTTGTAATTAATCAGATGACCAAAGGGTGTATTCCTGTCGATGCGCCGGGGCACTTTTTCCCTGGCTCAGGTCCCTGACGTCGGTACCGTTCCACTTTGCGTTGGGGGTAAAGATGCAGTTAACCATGAAAGATAAAATTGGCTACGGGCTGGGTGACACCGCCTGTGGTTTCGTCTGGCAGGCCACCATGTTCCTGCTGGCCTATTTCTACACCGACGTGTTTGGCCTCTCGGCGGGGATAATGGGCACGCTGTTTTTAGTCTCTCGCGTGCTGGATGCCGTGACCGACCCGCTGATGGGGCTACTGGTGGACCGCACCCGCACGCGCCACGGCCAGTTCCGCCCGTTTCTGCTGTGGGGGGCGATCCCCTTTGGCCTGGTCTGCATGCTCACCTTCTACACGCCCGAGTTTTCGGCCAATGGCAAAATCATCTACGCCTGCGTTACCTACATCCTGCTGACGCTGGTCTACACCTTCGTTAACGTGCCCTATTGCGCCATGCCGGGGGTGATCACCGCCGATCCGAAAGAGCGTCATGCCCTGCAGTCGTGGCGCTTCTTCCTGGCGGCGGCGGGATCGCTGGCGATCAGCGGTATCGCGCTGCCGCTGGTGGGGATCATCGGCCGCGGTGACGAACAGCTCGGCTACTTCGGTGCCATGTGCGTACTGGGGCTCTGCGGCGTGGTGCTGCTCTACGTCTGCTTCTTCACCACCAAAGAGCGCTACACCTTTGAGGTGCAGCCGGGGGCGTCGGTCTCGAAAGATCTTAAGTTGCTGCTGGGCAACAGCCAGTGGCGCATTATGTGTGCCTTTAAAATGATGGCGACCTGTTCCAACGTGGTGCGCGGCGGGGCCACGCTCTACTTCGTGAAATATGTGATGGACCATCCGGAGATGGCGACCCAGTTTCTGCTGTACGGCAGCATCGCCACCATGTTTGGCTCGCTCTGCTCATCCCGGCTGCTGGGCCGCTTCGATCGCGTTAAAGCCTTCAAGTGGATCATCGTGGCCTACTCCCTGATTAGCCTGCTGATCTTCTTTACGCCAGCCGAGCACATCGCGCTGATCTTTGCCCTGAATATCCTGTTCCTGTTTGTCTTTAACACCACCACGCCGCTGCAGTGGCTGATGGCCTCGGACGTGGTGGATTACGAAGAGAGCCGCAGCGGCCGCCGCTTGGACGGGCTGGTGTTCTCGACCTATCTCTTCGCCCTGAAGATTGGCCTGGCCATTGGCGGCGCGCTGGTAGGCTGGATCCTGGCCTGGGTGAACTACTCCGCCAGCAGCAGCGTGCAGCCGGTGGAAGTGCTCTCCACCATCAAAATCCTGTTCTGCGTGGTGCCGGTCATTCTCTACGTGGGCATGTTCATCATGCTCTCTTTTTACAAGCTCACGGACGCGCGCGTGGAGGCTATCAGTCAGCAGCTGATCAAGCACCGGGCGGCCAGAGGCGACGATCTTCCGGCGGCCACCACCGCAGCATCGCATTAAGCAGGAGGCACCATGTACACCATTAACAACCCCATTCTGACCGGCTTTAACCCGGACCCGTCGCTCTGCCGGCAGGGCGAGGATTACTACATCGCCACCTCCACCTTCGAGTGGTTCCCTGGCATGCGCATTTACCACTCCCGGGATTTGAAAAACTGGCGGCTGGCGAGTACCCCGCTGGACCGCGTGTCGCTGCTGGACATGAAAGGCAACCCGGACTCCGGCGGGATCTGGGCGCCGTGCCTGAGCTACGCCGACGGGCAGTTCTGGCTGCTCTACACCGACGTTAAAATTGTCGATTCACCCTGGAAAAACGGGCGCAACTTCCTCGTCACCGCCCCCTCCGTCGAGGGGCCGTGGAGCGAGCCGATCCCGATGGGCAACGGCGGCTTTGATCCGTCCCTGTTCCATGACGACGATGGACGCAAATACTACCTCTACCGCCCGTGGGGGCCGCGCCACCACAGTAATCCGCATAACACCATCGTGATGCAGGAGTACTTCCCCGAGACCCACACCCTGTCGCCGGAGCGTAAAACGCTCTTCACCGGCACGCCGCTGGGCTACACCGAGGGGGCGCACCTTTATCGTAAAGAGGGCTGGTACTATCTGCTGGTGGCGGAGGGGGGCACCAGCTACGAGCACGCGGTGGTGGTGCTGCGTTCCCGCACGCTGGAGGGGCCCTACGAACTGCACCCGGAGGTCTCGATGATGACCAGCTGGCACCTGCCGGAGAATCCGCTGCAAAAGAGCGGCCACGGCTCGCTGCTCCAGACTCACACCGGAGAGTGGTTTATGGCCTACCTCACCAGCCGCCCGCAACGCAGGCCGGGTATCCCGCTGCTGGCAAGCGGCGGGCGCGGCTACTGCTCGCTGGGGCGCGAGACGGGCATCGCCCGCATCGCATGGCGCGACGGCTGGCCGTACGTGGAAGGGGGCAAGCACGCGCAGCTCAGCGTGCCGGGGCCGCAGATGGCAGAGAGCAACGTGGCCGCGCCCGCCACCTGGCGGGATGACTTTGACAGCGCGACCCTCGACCCGGAGCTGCAGACCCTGCGCATCCCGTTCGATGCCTCGCTCGGCTCCCTGAGCGCCCGCGCTGGCTGGCTGCGGCTGTACGGCAACGACTCCCTGAACTCGACCTTTGTGCAATCTACCGTCGCACGCCGCTGGCAGCATTTCACCTTTACGGCCGAGACGCGCATGGAATTTTCGCCGCGCCACTTCCAGCAGAGCGCCGGGCTCACCTGTTACTACAACAGCAAAAACTGGAGCTACTGCTTTGTCGATTACGAGGAGGGGCAGGGGCGCACTCTGAAGGTGATTCAGCTCGATCAGAACCAGCCGCTCTGGCCGCTGCACGAGCAGCCCATCCCGGTGCCGGACGATGCACAAAGCATCTGGCTGCGGGTGGAGGTCGATCGTCTTGAGTATCACTACAGCTACTCCTTCGACGGTGAAACCTGGCACAGCGTTCCTATCTCCTTCGAGGCGTGGAAGTTGTCAGATGACTATATTGGCGGGCGCGGCTTCTTTACCGGGGCCTTTGTCGGGCTGCACTGCGAGGATATCAGCGGTGACGGTTGCCACGCTGATTTCGACTACTTTAGCTACACGCCAGAAGAGGCGTAACGCCTCAGGCCGGGCAGCCGAGGGCTCGTGACAGCTGCTGTCCGGCCTCCTGCAACTGCTCGCGGAAGCGGGCCAGCTCCGCGTCGTCCACCCGGGAGGTGAGGGTAGAGAGGCTTAGCGCGGCAATGACGCGTGATTCATGGTTGCGCACCGGCACCGACACGCAGCGCACTCCCTGTTCGTTCTCTTCGCTGTCCAGGGCGTAGCCCTGCGCACGGGTTTCGGCCAGCGCCGCCAGCAGTGCCTCGCGGCTGGCAAGGGTCGCCGGGGTAAAGGTGGCGTAGTCGTACCCTTCCAGCAGGGCATTCAGCTCCGCCTCGCCGAGCCAGGCAATCAACACTTTCCCGATGGCGGTGGCATGCACCGGCAGGCGACGGCCAATGCGCGAATAGGCGATGGCCGCGAGCTTGCCTTCAATCTTCTCGATATAGACCCCTTCGCGCCCGTCCAGGATTCCCAGGTGGGTGGTCTGCCCGGTGCGATCGGACAACGCCTGCAGCCAGGTTTTCGCCTTCTGGCGGATGTCGATGGTGCTCACCACAAAATGACCGCGCTCGACCAGCTTCATGCCGGGGCGATATTTACCGTTCTCCGGGTTCTGATCGATATAGCCATGCAGTTGCAGGGTTTTGAGCAGCGAGTGAAGCGTGCTTTTACTCAGCCCCATCTGTTTGCTGATGTCAGTGATCTTCAGCTCCGTGGCCTGCTCGTTAAAGAGGTCGAGGATCTGTAAGGCACGTTCAACAGATTGAATAATAGGCATAATCAGGCATCGCTCGCGCTGGAAACAGGCGAAAAAAGTACCTGTTTTTCGCTGAAAAATCAATCGAATGGCGCCAAGGTAAAAGCAAAAGCCAACGTAAGTTGGCTTTTTATTATTTGCTCCCTCTCCCTGTGGGAGAGGGCCGGGGTGAGGGCATCAGACCGCAGAGGACAAACCTGAGATCACTCCCCCAGCGTCGCCACCATCACCGCCTTAATGGTGTGCATGCGGTTTTCCGCCTGGTCAAACACGATACTCGCCGGGGATTCAAAGACCTCATCGGTCACTTCCATGCCGCCGTGCAGATCAAACTCCTTCGCCATCTGCTGGCCCAGGGTGGTCTGGTCATCGTGGAAGGCGGGCAGACAGTGCAGGAACTTGACGTTCGGGTTGCCGGTCAGCGCCATCATCTGGCTATTCACCTGATAACCGCGCAGCAGAGCAATCCGCTCCGCCCACTTCTCCTTCGGCTCGCCCATCGACACCCAGACGTCGGTATAGATAAAGTCGGCCCCTTTCACACCGGCTGCCACATCTTCGGTGAGGGTGATCTTACCGCCGTTCTTCTCGGCCAGGGCGCTGCACTCGGCTATCAGGCTCGCTTCCGGCCAGCAGGCTTGTGGCGCCACCAGGCGCAGGTCCAGCCCCATAAGCGCTGCCGCTTCGAGCATCGAGTTACCCATGTTATTACGGGCATCGCCGGTATAGACCAGCACCATCTCGTTAAACGCCTTGCCCGGCAGATGCTCCTGCATGGTCAGCAGGTCCGCCAGCAGCTGCGTAGGATGGAACTCATTGGTTAGCCCATTCCACACTGGCACGCCGGCAAACCGCGCCAGGGTTTCGACCACTTCCTGGCCATGACCACGATATTGTATGCCGTCATACATGCGGCCCAGCACCCGCGCGGTGTCTTTAATTGACTCTTTATGCCCAATCTGGCTGCCGCTTGGGCCGAGATAAGTGACGCGAGCGCCCTGGTCAAAAGCGGCAACTTCGAAAGAGCATCGGGTACGGGTTGAGTCTTTTTCGAAGATGAGCGCGATGTTTTTGCCAGTAAGCTTTTGTACTTCAGTCCCTTTTTTCTTATCGGACTTCAGCTGCGCCGCCAGGGCGAGCAGCCCGGTAAGCTGGGCAGGGGTAAAGTCGAGCAATTTCAGGAAGTGTTTTTTAAACAGTTCAGACATTTTATCCTCACATGGCAGAGGCCACCTATTGAATTAAAATTCAATTTATCTATATGAATATTCATTTGCAACCCTGTTTCACAAATCTTTCGTCGAAAGGTGGAGGCAAACACATCCGTGTGTGAAAATAGAAGTACTGCCGCACTTTAAAGAGGATTGAGCCATGGCAAACCCGGAACTACTGGAAGAGCAACGCGAAGAGACGCGCCTGATTATTGAAGAGCTGCTGGAAGATGGCAGCGATCCGGATGCGCTGTACACCATTGAGCACCATTTCTCTGCGGATGATTTTGAAGCGCTGGAGAAGCTGGCGGTGGAGGCGTTCCGTCTGGGTTATGAAGTGACCGAGCCGGAAGAGCTGGAAGTGGAAGAGGGCGACACCGTCATTTGCTGCGATATCCTGAGCGAAGGCGCCCTGAAAGCTGAGCTGATCGACGCGCAGGTAGAACAGCTGATGGACCTGGCCGAGCGCTTTGAAGTGGAGTACGACGGCTGGGGCACCTACTTCGAAGATCCGAACGGCGAAGAGGGTGAAGAAGGCGACGACGAAGATTACGTCGACGAAGATGACGACGGCGTGCGTCACTAATAGCGTATTAGCGGCAGTGCACACTGCCGCTTTCAAGGTTCAAACATGGATTACCCGCAGATACTTGCTCCCGTTCTTAACTTCCTCCCGTGCCCCACCCCGCAAGCGTGGATAGACAAAGCCCGCGACCCGGCCAACCTGCCGCTGTTGCTTACCGATCATATGGTGTGCGAACTGAAGGCCGCCCAGACCGCACTGCTTCTGGTACGTAAATACGTCGCCGATGAAAGCGGTGCCGACGCGCTGCTGGCGTGGCTTAAGCCCTACGAAGCCTTCACCTTTCGCGACGGGCCGGAACCCGACTTTATTGCCCTGCATAAGCAGATAAGCAAAAGCGTGATGCCCAAAACCGACGACCCCTGGGGCCAGGCGCTTATCGACAGCATGGTGTTGTTAATTAAAGAAGAGTTGCACCATTTCTGGCAGGTGCGCGAGGCGATGGTCACGCGTAACATCCCGTACGTCAAAATCACCGCCAGCCGCTACGCCAAAGGGATGCTGAAAGCCGTGCGCACCCACGAGCCGCTAACGTTGATCGACAAATTGATCTGTGGGGCCTATATCGAGGCGCGCTCCTGCGAGCGCTTTGCCGCGCTGGCCCCCTTCCTCGACGACGACCTGCAGAAGTTTTACCTGTCTTTGCTGCGCTCTGAGGCGCGCCATTATCAGGACTATCTGCACCTTGCGCAGCAGGTGAGTGACGAAGACATCACTCCACGCATTAAGCACTTTGGCGATGTCGAGGCTACGCTTATCACGTCTGCAGATAGCGAGTTCCGCTTTCATAGCGGCGTGCCGGTTTAATTGATAAGGACAATGGATAATGAAAAAGGGGTTAGGTATTGCGGCAGCCGTCGTGCTGGGCATGGTAGTAGCGGGCTGGATCTTTCGCGACCAGCAGCCCACCACGGAACAGCAGCTCGACACCGCGCTGGGCAGCATGCCGGTGTGGCAGGTGATTAAAGAGCAAGACCCGGCGTTCCGCAAAAAAGTGCAGGACGAGATGATCGCCCTGCAAAAGGCGGGCAAGAACGAGCAGCAGATTATCGACACCATCCAGCCGCAGATTTTGCATCTGCAGATGGCGCGCCTGCAAAACGCCCCGGACGCCAACGTGGTGGAGTATATGAAGATCAATATGGAGCAGACCGCCGCCATGCAGAAGGTGAGCGACGATAGCTGCTTCCGCTTCCTGTACCCGGAGGTGAAAGGGGGCGTGAACCCGATGCGCCTGCTGAGTAAAGAGCTGATGCAGCGCCGCATGGAGGCAGATGCCACCATGATGCGTGCCGCCTTCGGCCCGAACAAGCACACCGTGACCCCGGAAGAGGTAAAACGCGCCGAGACCGACGTGGTGCCGATTGTGCAGAAGCTGGCCGAGAAGTACGGCCAGGACTTCGAACTGCTGCAGGCGCCGAACAAGGCGCTGGGCAAAGAGAAGGTAAGCTGCGAGCTGGTGCAGGACCTGTGGAACAACGTGCTGACGCTGCCAGAGAAGAACGCCGCCGGGCTGATCCGCTATGCGGTGTCGGACCTGTAAGAGCGGTTACGCTGGTTTTTTCAACACTTAGCGCAGGTTTAGCGCGCCGCCGCTTGCATGGCGGCGCGTGACAGGTATAATCCACAACGTTTCCGCATCCCCTTCAGTGCCGAAGTGGCGAAATCGGTAGACGCAGTTGATTCAAAATCAACCGTAGAAATACGTGCCGGTTCGAGTCCGGCCTTCGGCACCATTAGTACTTCCAAGACCATCCGAGAAAGTCCAATTTTCCCTTAAAAATCAATGCTTGCAGCGATTTTTACGTCCTGAGTCGTCCGAGGTTGTCCGTTGAAATCCGGATGTCATTGGGGGCATAATTGGGGGCATCTTAACTTCGATTAGAAATGTGCCCCCAAAATGAAGCTCAACGCCAGGCAGGTAGAGACCGCAAAGCCCAAAGACAAAACCTACAAAATGGCCGATGGCGGCGGTTTGTATCTCGAAGTTTCGGCTAAGGGGTCTAAATACTGGCGCATGAAATACAGACGCCCCTCTGACAAAAAAGAGGATCGCCTTGCTTTTGGTGTTTGGCCTACTGTGACGCTTGCTCAGGCAAGAGCCAAGCGCGACGAAGCTAAAAAGCTGTTAGTACAGGGCATTGACCCAAAAGCCGAACAGAAAGAAGCTCAGGCCGAGAATTCGGGTGCATATACTTTCGAAACCATTGCTCGCGAATGGCATGCCAGTAACAAGCGCTGGAGTGAAGACCATCGATCGCGCGTTCTTCGCTATCTTGAGCTTTATATCTTCCCTCATATCGGTTCGTCCGACATTCGCCAGCTCAAAACCAGCCACCTGTTAGCCCCGATTAAAAAAGTTGATGCCAGTGGCAAACATGACGTCGCACAGCGTCTTCAGCAGCGTGTGACGGCCATTATGCGTTATGCCGTAAAGAACGATTACATCGACTCTAACCCGGCCAGTGATATGGCTGGTGCTTTATCAACAACCAAAGCACGACACTATCCTGCTTTACCCTCTAGCCGGTTCCCTGAGTTTCTTGCTCGTCTTGATGCATATCGTGGCCGTGTAATGACGCGGATCGCGGTTGAGCTTTCTCTGCTAACTTTTGTACGTTCCAGCGAGTTACGCTTTGCTCGTTGGGAAGAGTTTGATTTCGATAAATCTCTTTGGCGTGTACCTGCAAAGCGAGAAGAAATTAAAGGCGTGCGTTACTCATACCGTGGCATGAAGATGAAAGAGGAGCATATCGTTCCGCTTAGTCGGCAGGCGATGATTTTGTTAGCCCAGTTAAAGCAGATTAGTGGTGATAAAGAGCTGCTTTTTCCGGGGGATCACGATGCAACTAAGGTCATGAGTGAAAACACGGTAAATAGTGCGTTGCGTGCGATGGGGTATGACACGAAAACTGAGGTTTGCGGGCATGGATTCAGGACGATGGCGCGTGGTGCGCTCGGTGAGTCAGGGTTATGGAGCGATGACGCGATAGAACGGCAGTTGAGCCATTCAGAGCGTAATAATGTGCGTGCAGCTTATATTCATACTTCTGAGCACTTGGATGAGCGTAGGCTGATGGTGCAATGGTGGGCTAACTACTTGGAAGAGAGTAGAGTCAAAATGATTACACCATATGATTACGGTAAAAAATATAATAATTAAATAAGGTGGTTGTTTTCTAATTTAAGTGGAGGTCTTCTAGCCTCCACTTAACAAAAATTTATACATCTTCTTGAATCGCCACAGATAATCTAGACACTTCCGAGCCGCTGATAATATTGTTTTTCGTATTCAGTTGGTGGCATATGATCACTCGAACCATGCCGACGCTTACTGTTATAAAACATTTCGATGTAATCAAAAATATCACCGCGAGCTTCTTCTCGCGTTCCGTAGATCTTTTTCTTTATCCGTTCACGTTTCAGTAGCTGGAAAAAACTTTCTGCGACTGCGTTGTCATGACAGTTACCGCGACGGCTCATACTGCCCTCCAGCCCGTGTGATTTCAGGAACGACTGCCACTCATAGCTTGTGTACTGACTGCCTTGATCAGAATGAACCAGCACCTGCTTTTGAGGATTACGTCGCCACACGGCCATCAGAAGTGCATTCAGGACAATATCCTTTGTCATCCGGGGCTGCATTGACCAGCCAATAACTTTGCGCGAGAACAGGTCAACAACCACAGCCAGATACAGCCAGCCTTCGTGAGTCCGGATGTAGGTGATGTCCGTTACCCAACGCTCATCCGGTGCTTCCGGGTTGAACTGCCGCTGGAGCCTGTTGGGCGTCACGATGCTGGTTTCACCCTTACGTGCCCGTGGGCTACGGTACCCGACCTGAGCCCTTATCCCGGCACGCTTCATCAGTCGCCAGACACGGTTAACTCCGCACTGTTGTCCGGTATCCCGCAGGTCGAGGTGGATCTTGCGATAACCATAAACGCAACCCGACTCCAGCCAGAACTGCTTTATCAGCCCCGTCAGCCTCAGGTCAGCATGATGCCGCCGTGAATCCGGCTGCTGAAGCCAGGCGTAAAAACCACTCGGATGCACATCCAGCACCCGACAAAGCAGTCGGACAGGCCAGCAATAGGTGTTGTCACGGATAAAGGCGTACCTCAGTCGGACAGCTTTGCGAAGTACGCCGCGGCTTTTTTTAATATGTCCCGTTCGTCGGTAACCCGCTTCAGCTCTTTCTGGAGGCGTCGGATCTCAGCCTGAGCGTCTGACTGGACTTTATTGGTTGAGGAATCCGGGCCATATGCCTTTATCCAGGCATAAAGACTGTGGGTGGTGATACCGAGACGTGTTGCCACGCTGGAAACAGAATGGCCGCGATCAACAACCTGTTTTACCGCTTCAATTTTAAACTCTTCGGGATAACGCTTACCGCTCATGGGCACCTCTCTTTAAGTCATCTTAAATGACTCTGAGGTGTCTGTTAAACCCGTGGCGATTCAAACTGCCAGATGATCTTCATCGACCAGCAGCCGCAGATGGCGTTTGGCGTGCAGTCTATTGATCGTCAGGTTCTGAAAAACAACGTAGTAGGGCTGGCTAAGTCGGCCAAAGTCTTCAACATCCCGACCATCATCACTACCGTTGAAACCGAAAGCTTCTCGGGTAACACCTTCCCGGAGCTGCTGGACGTCTTCCCGGGGAAAGAGATCCTTGAGCGTACCTCCATGAACTCCTGGGATGACCAGAAAGTGCGTGATGCCCTGAAAGCTAACGGCAAGAAGAAGGTGGTGGTATCCGGTCTGTGGACCGAAGTGTGCAACAACACCTTCGCTCTGTGCGCCATGCTGGAAGGTGACTACGAGATTTATATGGTGGCGGACGCCTCGGGCGGCACCTCTAAAGAGGCGCACGACTACGCGATGCAGCGCATGATCCAGGCCGGTGTGATCCCGGTAACCTGGCAGCAGGTGATGCTGGAGTGGCAGCGTGACTGGGCGCGTAAAGAGACCTACAACGCGGTGATGGATATCGTGCGTGAGCACTCCGGCGCCTACGGCATGGGTGTGGACTACGCCTACACCATGGTGCACAACGCGCCATCTCGCCAGAAGAGCGAGCACGAAACCCTGGCGCCAGTACCGGCTCCGGTTCGCTAAGTTTTCAGCGGCAGGCTGGGCCCTCATCCGGCCTGCTTCTGACCTCTCTGGAGTTCATCATGAGTACTGGGTTAATTTCCCTCGCGGCAGGCGTGCTTATCGGCCTGCTTTACGCGCTGCTGAAAGTGCGATCTCCCGCGCCGCCCGCGCTGGCGCTGATTGGCCTGCTGGGGATGCTGGCAGGTGAGCAGGCGACCCGTCATTTTCTGCATGCCGATGAGACGGCACAAAAAGCGCCCGTTACCCTCTCAACAGGAGCCTCGTCATGAAAGCCTGGGTTGTTTCCCTGCTGTGTGGAATGTTGGCAGGCGTGATTTATGCCGCTATTGATGTACACTCCCCGGCGCCCCCTGTTGTCGCGCTGATGGGGCTGTTTGGCATGCTGGTGGGTGAACAGCTGATCCCGATCGGCCGCCGTTTGCTGAGTCGTCAGTTGACGTTGACGTGGTTTCGTCATGAGTGTGTACCCAAAATTAGCGGCACTGCGCCTCCTCCGCGTCCCGGCGACGGTAGCGAGGGATAATCACGTCCAGTTTGAGGAAAGCCAGCATGCCGCAGCACATAGCTATCATTGATGATGAACGCTCTGTCCGCAGTGGGTTAAGCAACCTGCTGCAGTCTGAGGGGTATGCCACCGAGACCTTTGACTCCGCAGAGGGGTTTCTCAGCCATCCTACCATTCTGGCGGAGATCGCCCTGGTGGTTGCCGATATCCGGCTGCGGGGCATGACCGGCATCGAAATGGTAGAGAAGCTACAGCTGCTCGCCTCCGTCCCGCCGCCTGTCATTCTTATTTCTGGTCATGCAGATGACAACATGCAGCGCTACGCTATGCATTCAGGAGCCGTGGCGTTTCTGCCCAAACCGATAAACATTGATGTTCTGCTGGCGCACATCGCGCACGCCCTGCAGACCTGAAAACCCTGTACCGCACCCCCACGAGAACCATTAATGAAGAAAAATAAGGAACGTGGATGAACAACCCATCGCTGCCTGCCCCTGAGAATCTCTCTGAGGGGCAGGCTTTTGTGCTTAAAGAAGACGTCATTTTTACGCCGCTGGGGCAGGAGGGTAGCCTCTGCTGGCTGAACGCACGCCTGCCTGCCTCCGGCGGTGTGTTTATCATCGCGACCGCCGTCAGTGATGAGGAAGAGGCCAGCGCAACGCGCCTGCTGCGCAATGAGTTTGCCCTGCGTGAGTACCTGAGCGACGACTGGGCCGTGCGCCCGGTGGCCAGCACGCAATATCACGGACGCTTTGCCCTGGTTTATGCCCCCTTCGCCTTTGTGCTGCTGACCCGCAGGGTCGGCACGCCGATGGCCGGCATGCAGCACTTTCTCGATCTGGCGATCCGCATCTGCCTCCCCCTGCGCAACCTGGTGCACGGGGATATCAAGCCCGGCAATATTTTTATCGATGACGAACATCGCTGTCGACTGGGGGGCTTTGGCCTGTCGTCCGGTGGCGCAGAGGATCTCAGCCAGACGCGGCTGTCGGTGACCGGCGGCACCCCCGCCTATATGTCACCGGAGCACACCACCCGCACCCACAGAGCGGTGGATAGCCGCAGCGATCTCTATAGCCTCGGCGTCGTACTCTACGAACTGCTGACCGGCAGCCTGCCCTTTGAGCTGGGGGGCCAGGATCAGGGCAAGTGGGCTCACTACCACATCGCCTCTGAGCCCCGGGCGCCGGGGGCCATCTTGCCCGGTATTCCGGCCATGCTCTCGGCTATCGTCCTTAAGTTGCTGGCGAAAAGACCCGAGCACCGCTATCAGACCGTGGACGGGCTGATAGCCGATCTGCGCCGCTGCCAGGCGACCCTGAGCGACGACGGGGATATCGCGGCCTTTACCCCCGGCCTGCAGGATCGCTCCCCAGCCTTTTATCTGACCGATACCCTCTACAATGCCCATCCCCAGGCGGCGGAGCTGCTTAACGCCTTTGATCGGGTGTGCCGCGATAACCTGGCCGGGCTGGTGACCATCAGCGGCCCATCGGGGATTGGTAAATCGTCGCTGATCGCCTCGGGGCTGAAGGCGCTCCAGCACCGCAACGTGCTGCTGGCAGTAGGCAAGGTGGATCAGTTTTCTCCCGCGCTACCCTATGCGGCGCTCACCTCGGCGTTTCGCGCCCTGGCGCTGCATCTGCTGGGCTTGTCCACCGAGGAGGTGGCCCAGTGGAAAGTTCGCCTGTCGCGCGATCTGGAGGGCTACGAAACCTTAGCCGTCGGCTTGGTGCCGGAGCTGGGCCTGCTGCTGGATAACAAACCGCGTTTCTCCAGCGATACCTTTTCGACCGATGCCCGGGCGCGCTTTAGCCAGATGGTGCTGGCGCTGGTGAAAGCTTTTGCCAGCCAGGGCTGCCCGCTGGTGCTGCTGCTGGATGATATCCACTGGATAGATCCCGCCAGCCTGCAGATCCTGCAGGACCTCCTGACCAGCGGCAGTACCCTCCCCATGCTGATGGTGGTGGCGTATCGGGATGACAGCGCGCATGAGCTGTCGCTGGCCAACTTGCAGCGCGCATCGCGCAACACCGTCGAGCTACGCCCGGAGGCGCTGTCGGTGAAGGCGGTCTCGCGCTGGCTGGCCGATATCTTCCATACCCGCTCGGCCAGCACCGCCGATCTGGCGGGGCTGATTCACGAAAAAACCGGCGGTAATCCGCTGTTTGTACATGAGTTTTTCCGCCGCATCGTTGATGACGGGCTGGTGACGCACAATAAGTACCAGGACCGGTGGTGCTACGATCTTGAGGCCATCCGCGCCCGGCACTACACCGAAAACGTGGTCACGCTGGTGTTACAGCAGCTGGAAGAGATGCCGGAAGAGACCCGCCATCTGCTGGGGAGCATCGCCTGCCTGGGCGGCAGCGGCGAGCTGGAGATGGTCTGCCGCGTGGTGGGGATGTCTGTCGCGGAGATCCGCTATGCCCTGCACCCGGCAGTGACTGCGCAGCTGATCGCCCTGAGCGACGGGGACTATGCCTTTATTCACGACCGGGTCCAGGAGGCCGCGTTTGCGCTGCTGGATAACGAAGAGAAGAGCCGCCTGCACCTGACCACCGCCTGCGTGCTGGCGGAGTCGGCACGCCAGGCGGCAGGCAACGAGATCCTGTTCCGTGCCGTCCACCACGTCACGGCGGCGCTGGACTGCATTCAGCCCGCCCCCGAGCGGCAGAAGTTCCGTGAGCTGAGCCTGCTGGCTGCCCGCCGCGCCAGGCGCTCGGGCGATTACCGGTCGGCCCTGAGCTATATTCAGACCGCCCGCGCGCTGGGTAACGCCGGGAGCGTGCGCGATGTGGCGCTGGATCTCGAAGAGGCCGGGTGCGAGTTTGCCCTGGGCAATCTCGATATCACCCGCAGGCTGTGCGATCGCATTCTGGGTGCCCCGGGCGGGTTAACGGAAAAAGCGCTGGCGGCCAACCTGCTGGCGGAAGTGTATATGCGTCAGTCCGACAACCGGCTGGCGCTGGAGGCGGCGCTCTGCTGGCTGGCGGTCTTTGGTATTCACGTTAGCCGCTATCCCGATGACGCCGAGTGCGACGAGGCCTGACATAGCCTGTGCCGCCGCGTGGGGGACAATCCGGATCGCCATTTTCGCGAACTGGCGCGCAGGGATGACGACGAAACCGACGCGGTGATGAACCTGCTCAACAGCGCCAGCCTGTTCGCCAGCTTTACCCACCCGCGGCTGCACTTTCTTTTACTGTGCCGGATGATGGCGCTCACGCTCGATCGCGGTATTACCGGCGCCTCTACCACGGCGATGGCCTGGTTTGGCGTGCTGATTGGCCAACGTTACGCGGAGTATCGCCTCGGGTTCCAGTACGGTACCCTGGCGCGGGAGCTGGTCAACCGTCACGGCTACGACGCCTTTGAAGCCAAAACCCTGCTGGCACTGGACCAGCTCAGCGTCTGGACGCAGCCGCTCTCTTACACCATTGAGTGCGCCAAAGCCTGCTTTACCTCTGCCGTGACCCACGGTGACATGACGATGGCCTGCTTTGCCGCCTGCCATCAGGTGATCAACTTCCTGACCCGGGGCGATCACCTCGACGCCGTGCTGACCAGCATTGAGCGTGGCCTTGCTTACGTGCGCAAAACCCATTTCCAGGATGTGGAGGCCACCCTGCTGATTCAGCGCCACTATGTGGAACATCTGCGCACTCCGGTGGAGGGGCAGTGGAGCGCGGCGCAGGTCTTGCCGGAATCTTTGCTGCCCGCCGCGCCGGGACAGGCGTCGGAACAGACCTCAACCATGCTGTTCTGGTTCTGGCTCTACCGGGGCATGGCCCATTTCGCCTGTCGCGAATACCCGCAGGCGGCGGAAAACCTCGAAAAGGCCGGGCAGTTTGCCTGGTCTGCGCCGGGGCATATTCACCTGCTGGATTACCACCTCTACAGCGCGCTGGCGCTCTCGCAGCAGCTGACGCCGGAGACCTTCTCGGCCGATCTTCGCCGCCAGATCCATCTCCACTATGACAAGATCGCCCTCTGGGCACGCATCAATCCGGGCACCTTTGCCGATAAAGAGGCGCTGATCTACGCCGAGATCGTACGCCTTGATGGCATGAACAGCATCGCCCTGGAGCAGTATGAGAAGGCGGTGCGCCTGTCGCGCGAGGCGGGCTTCAGCCCGTATAACGCCATGGCCCACGAGCTGGCAGGGCGATTTGCTCACGCCTGCGGTTACCCGACCGCCGCCGACGCCCACTTCCGTGGCGCGTTAACGGCCTGGGGGCGGGCCGGGGCGCAATCCAAAATGCGTCAGCTGGAGCAGGATTTCCCCTATCTGCTCGCCCCCGGACAGGCGAACGCCTGGGACACGGTGGCCTTTGCGCGCAATGAAGAGATCCGCGATCTGCAAAGCGTAATCAAGGCGTCGCGCGCGCTGTCGGAGGAGATCAACCTCGAACGGCTGATCGAAACCCTGATGACCATTCTGCTGGAGCGTGCTGGCGCCCAGCGCGGCTTGCTGATCCGCGTGGGCGAGAACACCATTCCGGAGATCGAGGCCAGCGCCATCACCTCGACGGACGGCGTGCGGGTGCGGATCATGAAAGACGTGCCGACGGCCTCCGATATGCCACTCACTGTGCTGGCGGCGGTGATCCGCACCGGCCAGGAGATCCACACCGGCAAGCCGGAAGCGTTTCACCCCTTTAGCCAGGATCCTTATCTGGTCACCTCTGGCGCGGCGGTGATGTGCGTGCCGATGTTTAAACAGGCGCGGCTGGTGGGGGTGTTGTACCTGGAAAACCGCCTGATGCCGGAAGTCTTTACCGTTGAACACTCCCGCGTGGTAAGCCTGCTGGGGGCGCATGCGGCCATCTCGCTGGAGACCGCCCGCCTGTACGCCGAGCTGGTGGAGGAGAACATTCAGCGCCGCCGGGTCGAGAAGGAGCTGCGCGCCAGCCAGACCTCACTCATGCTCGGCGAGCAGATTAGCCACACCGGAAGCTGGCGCTGGGAGCTGCAGCAGGATCTGATGTTTATGTCCGAAGAGTATGCGCGCATCCTCGGCCTGCCTGAAAAGCAGAAGATGATCTCGATGGCGGAGTTCCTGACCTTTGTTCATCAGGATGACTATCCGCGCATCAGTACCCTGGTCACCGAGAGTGTGCGCGACGGCCTGACCATGCGCGCCGAGTTCCGAATTATTCGCGCCGACGGCGCCACCCGCACCATTCTGGGGATTGGCGATCCGGTGGGCGTGGGGAGCGAGGTGAACGAATATTTCGGCATCATCACCGATATCACCAGCCAGCGTATGGCCGAAGACGCCATGCGCGTGGCGCAGGCCGATTTAGCCCGCGTCTCGCGTGCCACCACCGTCGGGCAGTTGTCCTCCTCTATCGCGCATGAGATCAACCAGCCGCTGATGTCTATCGTCTCTAACGCCGGGGCGAGCCTGCGCTGGCTCAATCGCGATCCGGCCCGGCTGGATAAGGCGCGGATGGGGCTGGAGGAGATCATCTCCGAGGGGGAGCGGGCAGGGGAGATCATCCGCAGCCTGCAATCCCTTACCCGCCGGCAAGATCCCACCTTTGCCCGCCTCGATCTGCACCATGCGATCCGCCATATCATCACCCTGTCGCGCAGCGAACTGGAGCAGCGCCGTATCAACGTCAGCTATGAACTGGCGGCGGAAAACAGCTTTATCATGGGCGATAGCGTGCAGATCCAGCAGGTGCTGCTGAACCTGGTGATGAACGCCGTGGAGGCGATGGCGGACGTCACGGAGCGGCCGGGCACTCTGGTTCTCTCGACCTCGAACCCCGAGGAGGGGCTGGTGAGATGTGAAATTGCCGACAGCGGGACCGGTATTGAACCGGCGCTGATGGAGCGCATTTTCGACTCATTCTGGTCCACAAAAGCGCAGGGGATGGGGATGGGGTTGACCATCAGCTACAGCATTATTGAACGCCACCGGGGCAAGCTGACGGCCCGCCACCGCGATCCCCACGGCAGCGTGTTTGCCTTTACGCTGCCCTTGGCAAGCGGCGAGGCGTTACTCTGACGGCAGGCTTATGGTCAGGCGCTCTGCGGCCCTGACCAGGTCTGCCAGCGAGCGGGCCTGCATCTTATCCATCACCCGGCGGCGGTGGACTTTGACCGTGATTTCGCTCACCCCCAGCTCGGCGGCAATCTGCTTGTTCAGCAAGCCGCTGATGGCCAGCTGCAGCACCTCTTGCTCGCGCGGGGTAAGGGAGAGATGGCGCTGCTTCAGGGAGTACTGCTCGCGTAGCTGGAGCGCGTTGTCCTGCGCCAGCTTTAGCGCGTCGCCAATCGTATTCAGCAGGTCGTTCGATGCCACCGGCTTGGTGAGGAACTCATAGGCCCCGCCTTTCATCGCCTTCACGGTCATCGGGATGGTGCCATGGCCAGTAAGATAAATAATCGGAATTTCGCGCCCGCTGGCCTTCAGGGCATCTGCCACTTCAAAGCCGCTGATGGCGGGCATCTGCATATCCAGCACCACGCAGGAGGGGAGATCTTCGAAAGGGTGTTGCAGAAAAGATTCCGCCGAGGAGAAGGCAATCGCATTCAATCCGGCAGATTCCAGCAGCCCGACCACGGACCGCCGGACAGCATGATCATCATCGACGACGTAGACAATGTGTTCCATTAATAACCCCAATGTTTCAGCCTGATAAAGATGAGAGGATTTCGTACAGCGTGAAAACCGCGCCTTTATCGATGCTGGTCAGGCGGCAGTTTTATGAACGCATTAATTTTAACACATTAATTATCATTATCATTTAACAATATGATAACCGTATGAATGTCGGGGAAGAGATAATTTTGGCGTGTAAAAAAGGGGGAATTACTCCCCCACCAGCTCAATTCTGTTGCCGTCCGGGTCGGCGATAACCGCTTCATAAAATCCGTCGCCGGTCATTCGCGGAGGGCTGAGTAGGGTCCCGTTAAGACGCGCCTGCGCCGCCATCCGATCCACATCGGCTTTGCTGCCCACGTCCAGGGCAATGTGCGCCCAGCCGATAAACTCCGCATGCGGCGGAGCATCCGGCAGATCCGGCACCGTCATCAGTTCAACGGTGGGGCCGTCGGCCAGAGTAATAAAGTGCGAGGCAAATCCCGGCCGGTTTTTACTGAGATAGCGGTCGTTGCTGCGCCCGTTAAATACCTGCTGCCAGAAGGCGACCTGGGCCTCCAGGTTGCGGGTCCAGAGTGCGACATGTGCAATTTTCATCTTATCCCTCACGTTGCGCGTGTTGACCTGAGGTGACCGTCAGGGAAAACCCTGCCACGACCAGCATCAGGGCCATAATGATCATAAAGGCCTGAGTTAACGAGGTGGCGTAGGCAACATAGCCAATTACCGCCGGCCCGGCCAGGACACCGAGATAACCCAGGGTGGTGATGGCTGGCACTGCCACCGACTGCGGCATCCGGTTCTGGCGACCCACGGCCGAGAACATCACCGGCACAATATTGGCGCAGCCTGCGCCAATCAGCACGTAGCCCAGCAGCGCCAGCTGCCACACCGGCACGAGGGTTACTATCGCGAAGCCGAGGGCCGCGACGAGGGCGCCGCCCACCACCGCACGCGGTGCGCCAATGCGGGCGATGAGCTTATCCCCGGTTAAACGCAGCAGGGTCATCGCCACCGCGAAGCAGGTAAAGCCCAGCCCACCCAGCGACTCCGGTACGCGACGCACCTCCGTCAGGTAGACCGCGCTCCAGTCGAGCACCGTCCCCTCGGCGAGAAAGACCGCGAAGCAGACGGCGCCAATCAGTAACACCACGCCACGCGGTATCGCAAAGGCCGGGCCAGAGGCCGGGTTAGCCCAGGGTAATAACCCTTTCAGGCTGGCGGCGAGCATGATCGCCACGCTCAGAATAATGATCAGGCAGGCGAGCGGCGCGCTGGCCCCGAGCGTCAGCAGCAGGGTCATCGCACCGGCGCCGGCGATACCGCCCACGCTGTACATCCCGTGAAAGCCCGACATCACCGGGCCAGGCGCGTCGCGCTCAACGATAATGGCCTGAATATTCATCGCGCAGTCGGTCACCCCCACCCCCACGCCAAACAGCAGCAGCGCGGCGGCCAGCAGCGGCGGACTGGTGATCATCGCCAGCAGCGGCGTGGTCAGAATCACCATAGCCAGCGCGGTCACTATCACCTTGCGGCAGCCGTAACGGCTGGTGAGCATCCCGGTAAGCGGCATCGCCACCAGCGCCCCCATCCCCAGGCAGAGCAGCAGGGAGCCCAGGGTGGCTTCGTTAACGCCGGTATTGGCTTTGGCATAGGGCACCAGCACCGCCCAGGTGGCGGTGACGTAGCCGGCAATAAAAAAGACGATCCGGGTGGCGAGGCGGTGAACCGGGCCTGTGGTCTGCAAACTCATTTAACATCCTTATTGGGTCGGGGGAGGGCCGGGCTGGCGCTACGTAAAAGGGGGGAGCCGGACGCGTCGCGCCCTACGCGCTCTTCGGCGCGGGCACCGGGGGCGGCAGGTTCAAACAAGAAGCCATCGTGCGGCCTGGTGGCGGGCACTTGTTGGCGGTAATCATCATCGCGCTTCATGGTGACGCTCCAGTGATTGACAGGGTGAGCCTCTATGCAACATCATGCTCACTATTGCTCGATTTAAAAAATTAACAAGGCTCTTTATGCTCGATTATGCAGCTTTTCCGGAACAACGACAAGATCGGATCCGCCAGATCCTGCAACAACAGGGCAGGGTGGTATGCGCCGAGCTGGCGAAGCAAATGAAGGTCTCTGAGCACACGATTCGCCGGGATTTACACGAACTTAGCAAAGAGGGGATCTGTAAAAAGGTTTACGGCGGCGCGGTATTACAGCTGGCCGACGCGGGCACGTTTATCGGCCGCGAACAGCAGAATCATGCCAAAAAAGAGCAGATCGCGCAGAAAGCGGCAACCCTGGTGAAGGCGGGAAGCTGCCTCTTTATGGATACGGGCACCACCAACCTGGCGCTGGCCAGAGCCCTTCCGGCCGATCTGGCCCTGACCGTGGTGACTAACTCCCCGGCCATTGCCGCCGAACTGCTGCGCCACCCCCTGTGCGAGGTGATTATCACCGGCGGGCAGATCCAGCGCGCCTCAGGCGGAACGGTGGACAGCACCGCCACGCGGCAAATCCAGGGCATGATCTTCGATCAGGCTTTTATCGGCGGCTGCGCCATGGATCCGGAGATGGGGCTGACCGGCTTCGATTTTGCGGATTGTGCGTTTAAAAAAGCGGTGATCGCCCAGAGCAATCAAACCCTGGTGGCACTCACCACCGATAAAATTCCGGGCGTAGCGCGCTTTGTGGTGGCGACATGCAGCGATATCGACGTGCTGGTGGTGGAGGCGGATCTGGAGAGCGACGTCATCGCTGCGTTTGCCGCGCAGGAGGTGCGGATCGTCAGCGCCTGATGCCATGCGACACGAAACGGGCTACACTCAGTTTTTAGCGCTAAAAGCCGAGGAAGAGAGCCATGTATTACGCACAGAATAAAGATCATGATGAGACGACCAAAGAGAACGAAACCGGCAGCAGCGCGCTGATTCAGCAGAAGATGTTGGCGTCACGTTCGATCGTGATCTCCGGGGAGATCAACCAGGCGCTGGCCGAGAAAGTGGTGAGCCAGCTGATCCTGCTGCAAAGCATCAATAACGATCCGATTAAGATCTACATCAACAGCCAGGGCGGCCACGTGGAGGCGGGAGATACCATCCACGACTTCATTAAATTTATCCGCCCGGAAGTGCACGTGATTGGCACCGGCTGGGTCGCCAGCGCGGGCATCACCATCTTCCTCGCCGCTAAAAAAGAGCATCGTTATACCCTGCCCAATACCCGCTTCATGATCCACCAGCCGCTGGGTGGAGTACGTGGGCAGGCAACGGATATCGAGATCGAAGCGCGGGAGATCATCCGCATGCTGGAGCGCGTGAATAAGCTGATTGCCGATGCCACCGGGCAGCCGCTGGAGAAGGTGAAAAAGGACACCGACCGTAACTTCTGGATGTCGCCGTCTGAAGCGCTCGATTACGGCATCGTGGGTAAAATCATTACCCACTTTGATGAGCTGAAGCTGGATTAACCCTGCTTATCCGCCTGCGTATTGATAAGCCTGAAGGGCTTAAAATCGCGGATCTGCAGATCGCTCAGCGGTAGCGGCTGTTTCTGCTGGCCAGAAACCCGCGCCAGGGAGGTGAAGCGCACGGTGAGGTCATCTTCACACACGGCTTCACCTTCCAGAAAGGTCGTCTGATAGCGGGTGGCTTCGGCATCGCCGAAGGCATCCACATTCAGCGTATCGGACGCGATGACCACCCCCTTCGCATTAACCAGCTCAACGCCTATCTCCAGCGGGCCTGTCTCCTCCATGCCGCTATCCAGCATAAAGGTGGCGCTGCACATCCCCTGATTTGCCCAGACGGTGTTTGAGTGCCAGATTTCCAGCGCGCTGGCGGGCGCCGCGGTGACCAGGCAGGCGAGCAGGGTACCTACTTTCAGTTGTTGTTTCATAACCTCTCCCGTCATTCGTCGGCAAAGCCGTAGGTACCGTCGTCGCCCGTGTCCGTTTCCTGCACCAGGTTTTCACCCCGGTAGGTCTGGGTTATGAAGCCGCCGTTGGTACAGGCTTTTCGCATCAACAGCCTGGCGTTTTTATAGACCTTCAGGCCGGTGAATTCCCAGCCTTTGCCCATGCCGCTGTACACCACGTAGCTGTAAACGCCGTTAATGAAGCGGTAGTAGAAGGCGCCCCCGCCTGAGAACGGGATCTGTCCTGCGCGAACCTGGGTTTTATCGCCTTCGATTTTTGGGAGTGTCATTTCGACTTTTTCAATCGACCCATAATAGTAGGTGGGCACGTTATTATTAAGGCGCACGACAACCCCTTTGCCGTTGGATAAGTCACAGTTGAACAGCAGCTCCGGGTCGGGCGGCGCCGCAACGGCAGAGTTCATCAGCGTCGCCGTAGCCAGCAGGGAGAGGGCAATCAATTTTGTTTTCATGGCGTTGTCCTGGAAAGGAGAAAACCTGCCGGGTGATACCCGGCAGGGGCGCATTACTGGGTTGCCAGCATGGCTTGCAGATCGGTCAGCTGACCCTGCAGTTTTTGCAGCTCCATCTGTTTTTGCATTTCAGAGTCACTCGGACGGTTTTGCGCCGCTTTGATGCTTTTTTCCAGGTCGGCGACCTGCTTCTGCGCATCCGCACGACCGGCGGTTTTGCTTTTCAGCTGCGCCACCAGATTATTCAGCGAGCGTTGTAACGCCTGTTGAGACTGACGTTTGCTGGCAACGCTGGCGTTGCTCTGCGCTTTCTCTTTCTCAATGGCTTCGTTAACCGCTTTGAATTCCGCATTCAATACCTGTTCGTGCGCCAGCGTGCTCTGTTTCGCATCCACGCGCTTATCCCAGGTGCCGGAATAGTTGCAGTTGAATTTGGTGATGATACTGACATCGCCCGTGGTCGGGTCACAGTCACGCGCGTTGGTCGCACAGCCACTTAGTAGCAGCGCGCCTACGGCCAGCAGTAGATAACGCATCACTCTCTCCTTAACCCACTTTCAGCGCGGTACGCTGGGTATACAGGCTGTCCAGCTCACCCTGCAGCGAGCCGATCTTGTCGCGCATCAGCGCAATTTTGCTGTCCAGGTTTTCAGTGTCGCTGCCGGATTTACTCATGCTCGCAGAGACGTCTTTCCACTGTTTCTCATGCTTTTTCATATCCGTGATGGTGTTCCGCAGGTAGGCGATATTGGCATCCACCCCTTTGATTTTTTTCTGCACTTCGTCTTTTTTCACGGATTTAGCGGCCATCTCTTTTTCGATGCTGGCCAGCGTCTGCTTGTCGGAAGCGATAACCGATTTCGCTACGTTCGTGGCGCTCTGGATACGGGCATTTTCGCTTTCCACATCTTTGATCGCCGCGTCTAACTGCAGCTCTTTCGAGGCATACTTTTTACGCTGATTGTCCAGATAGGCGTTGGCACCCATCCCCACGCCGCAGCCTGCTACCGCCGCCGCCGCCATACACACAGCTTTGTTACTGGAGTTACTGACGGCACACGCCAGCGCACCCAGCGCCGCGCCGCCGGCGCAAGCCTGCCAGCCAGATTTGTTAAAGAACTCCACATCCTGGTTGTTGGCGAGACGTGGATCGACGCCGCCACCGCTGCTGCCTGTGCTCTGACAACCCGCCAGTACCACCAGAAGTCCGGCAACCATTGCTGTGCGTAACGCTTTAAAAGTGATCATTAACTGCTATCTCCTTGTCAGAATTATTTATTTTTTTTACATGCCATCAACCACGCATCACGCGCGACTTTGCCATCTTTCCAGTAGCCCTGAAGGTTCTGCCAGTAGGTGTCCAGGTAGCCATTCAGGTTTGTTTTTCCGCGTGCAGCCATCTGCTGCTGGACCACAGCGATTTGCGGGTCAATGAGTGATTTGTTGTAGGTCGTGCCCATATCGACCAGCGTGTCAGCGTAATAACTGGAGATGAAATCCAGTGCTTTTTGGTGCTGGCCAAGCTGTTCCTGCCGGCGTGAGCAGTTAGCGTCCAGTTGGCTGTCTGCGGCGCAGGTTTTGCTGTAGAGCTGATTCAGACGATCAAGAAACTCCCCATCATCTTTCATCTTGGTGCAGAGGAACGCGCCCAGTTGCAGCGAGGTGCGAATAGCCTGGTCGCGCTGTTCATCGCGCAGCTGACCGTTGGCGCGCAGTTCGGCACGCAGTTTCTCCAGCTCCTTTTTCAGCCCGTCATCCTGCACTTTGGCAGAGAGGGCGTTCAGGTTTTGCAGTGAATCCGGTGCCTTACCTTTTGCATCTGTTTTTTGCTCGCTGCCCAGCGCCTGCCACTCTTTCTCAATCTCTTTCACGCGATCGCGGGAGGTGAGGGTGGTCGAGACCATCACCAGGCGCACGCCGGTGGTTTTACTGACGTTCTCGCCGCTTTCGCTGTAATAAGGCTCTTCACCGCGTAGAGCGCTGCGGATATCCCCCTGGGTCGTGACGTAGCTACCGCCGCGCACCACATAGCCGCCCGCCTTACCATGCAGGCGATCCAGCTTGTTCAGGCGGAAGGGTTCAAACATCATCTCCGCAACGTTACCGAGGATGTCATGCAGGCCGAGCGGGTTGGGTTTTAACAGGCCCGTCAGCTGCAATTTGCCGTTGGCCGACTGCGCTCCCGCATACCAGACGTAGCCATTCAGCCCCTCCGGCATCGGGAAATGCACATCGCGAAATTCTGAGGGTGAGACCGCCAGCCCGCCACGGGCTGCAAATTCCCACTCGGTTTCGGTTGGCAGGCGCAGGAAGCCCGGCTGGCCATCGTCTTTTGGCAGCGCGGCGAGTTTCTCTTTCCGCAGCCAGAGGTTGTATTGATTGGCGAAGGCCATTGCGTCCATCCAGCCAATGTTCACTTTTGGCAGGCGGCCTTTCATGTCGGCCTTTGGGCACTCCCCTGAGAGGGCGCGGAACTGAAGGTCGCTCAGTTCATACTTTGCCATCAGGTAATAACGGCCTTTGTTCTTCTGGTCCGGGAAGCTGCCGGCAATATGCTCCTGGCGCGCTTGCTCTACGTAACCCCATTCATCGCCCTCCTGACCGAGGGTGATATTGTAATCTTCCAGGGGCTTGTTCTGCGGAATGGCGACCTTGCGGAAAGCCATCGCGCCATCGCACGGCATGGGCAGTATCACATCGTCTGCCAGCGGCTTCGGGTTCCAGAATTTTTCATCCCAGGTGGCCTGCACGGCGCAGGAGTAACCCAGGCCCATCAGCGTCAGGCCCAGTGCCAGTTTAAATTTCACGTAAACTCTCCGCAGGTTCAATCTTCAGGGCGCGTATGGCCCCGATAGCGGCAACGCTGAGTGCAACGACCAGCACGCACAGTAGCGCTGCCAAAAAATGAAGGGGTTCGAGGTGGCAGACAAACGCCCGATCAGGTAACGATGCGCCAAGCACCCGGTTAAACAGCGCGCTGCCCAGCAGGTAGAGCACCAGCCCGGCACCGAAAGCTACGCCCGTCAGGCACAGGGCCTGAATCACAATGAACAGTGTTACCGCGCGTCGACGGAAACCGAGCAGCCGCAGCACCGCCATGTCTTTACGTTTGCGATCGATGTTGGCAATAAAGGCGCCGATCAACGAGGCGATGCAGCCGGTCGCTGAGATCCAGGCGATCACCCCAAAGATGACGCCCAGCACGCGATCGATGGCACGTACGGCTTCGATCTGTGCCGACTGGGTGACCGCTTCAATGTGTTGTGCTTCCAGCCAGCGAGCCAGCGCGGAGACATCATCCAGTGAGCGGGCGTAAACGCGGGCACGCGAGAAGCGCGTGCGCTCTCTGGGCGGCTTGCCTGCGCTTACTTGCAACAGCGGTACCTGGTAGCCGTCGCGGTAATCCTCCAGCGCGACCAACAGCGGCAGGGTGATAAAGGCGCCAGCCCGGGCAAAGCGGGCGTCATCCAGTATGCCGCTAACCGTCAGGGCGAAGGCGGCACGCTGGTTTTGACCGTCAATTTTACGGCTGACCATCAGGCGAAATGTCTCTCCAGGCTTCAGGTCGAGCCGACGAGCGGCGCTGGCGCTGAGCACCACCTCACGATCCTGACGCGGTACGGCAACGCCCGCCAGCAGCGGATCTCCGGCGCCGGTGGGGATCACCTCGGCGCCGGCCACAAAGTGCTGCCCATCGCGCACCAGATCCGCCTGGGTATTCAGCGATCGGGTCAGTGGGATCGAAAAGCCCACTTCCGGGCGTTCAGCCAGCCGTTCCAGCCAGTTAAAATCGTAATTACCGTTGCCGGTGATCCGCACCTCCCGGGTACGAGGATCCTCCAGAAGCTGGTGGCGTAGCTGGCTGACGATGCCATTTTTCAGCCCAAAAAGCAGAAGCAGCGGGGCAATCACGGCGATAAGCGAAAAGATGATGCACAGGGCAACTTTACGATCGTGGATCAGATCGCGGAACGCCATGCGCCATAGCAGCCCACGTTCAGGCGGCCGGTCAAGCGGGCAGGAAGACACTTTTCCCCTCCTCAATGCTGGCGGTATAGCGTTTAAGGCCATAGTGATCCACGCGTTGCCAGTCGTGACTGACGACGATCGCCGTCATCTCCAGGCTGTGCACCATTTCGACGATCAGCGCAAACAGACGGCTGGCGTTATCGGGATCCAGCGCGGCGGTCGGTTCATCTGCCAACAACAAACGCGGCTGGTGGGCGATGGCGCGAATAAATGCCACGCGCTGGCGCTCACCGATAGAGAGCCGGGAAGGCAGGCTCTTTAGCAGGTGACGCACGCCAAGGGTGTCGATGGCTGTCTCCAGCCAGGGGGAGTGGGTGGCCATGCCCGCCAGCCGTCGCGCCAGAGTGATGTTCTCCATCACCGGTAGCCACGGCAGCAGCCCGCCATGTTGCAGCATAAACCCCAGTTCGTGGGCACGAATGGCAGCCAGCGTGGGCTCGTCCTCGGCCAGCAACGGGGCAGCAATATCTCGCTCACCCAACTGATAAACCCCAAGGGAGCCCGGACGCAAAATTGCGCCGGTCATCTCCAGCAGCGTGCTTTTACCACAGCCGCTGGGACCAGTGAGCGCCGCCACTTCACCGGGCCGGAGCGTTAGCTCCGGCAGCGAGACGTAGAAGCCCTGCGGCCCGCCCCGGCGGATGTCCATATCACGAATGTGAAGCATCAGGGCAGGTTCTCCAGCGGAACCGGATAGACGTTATCGCGCGGGTCGCTGTCGGGTGCCAGAGCAACCCAGCGATCGGCATCTTCGTTATAGCGCTGGTAGTAGTTGAGCTTGGTATTCAGGCGGCGGATAAAGCGCTCCTGTTCCAGTCCATCCCAGCTCTTCCAGGTCTCTTCATCCAGGCTCAGTACTTCACTCAGATACGGCAGGCTTTCGATGTATTCTCCCAGCAGGCCCATTTCACCAAGGCGGGTCGCATTTTTGCCTTTTGCCTGGTTAGGATCGTTGCCCATGGTGGCGGCCAGCGATCGCAGGCTGGCGAACATATCGTCCGGGGAGATCATCCCTTCGTTGGCGGCGTTGACGATCTTCTTCATCACGTCGCTCAGATCGCTCAGCTCGCTTTTGGTCAGCAGGACGCGCACTTCAGTCGCCGGGATATTCTGATTTACCAGATCGCGATCGCTGATCCAGGATTTGAACACCGGCGGGGCCTGCGTCCCCTGTTTTTCGCCCAGGTAAGCCAGACGCATCGCTTTACTCAGCTTCTCGGCATCGCTTAGCAACGGATCGGCTTTCTTGCCCGCGTATTCCGGGCTGGCACCCAGAGCGCTGCCTGCCGTCTCTTCACCACTCCAGGCCGTTTTGATCTGGCCGGCGATGGCGCTGGAAAGACTATCCACAATGGTACCAAAGCTATTCACGTCGCCGGAATCGATCGGGTAATAGAGCGGCTTATGCAGGAACGGATTGAGGGTCAACTCCTGATACTGGGCCGCGGCGGAAGCGTGGTTTTTCTTACCGCCCGGTGTTTTCAGGTGCAGGGTATAAAGCGCCACCCCGCGGTATGCTGCCTCCTGGCGCACCTGCTCCGCACCCAGGTGGGTGGAGGAGAGGCTGTCGGTACCGTCGAGCGCACCCGCATCGGTGATTAACACCACATAGCGTGCGCCGAACTGCGTCCAGTCCACTTTATCCAGCGCGGTCATCACGCCGCCGTAGGCGTCTTCATCAACTTTGCTGCTGGAGACCGTGGCCTGCTTTAGGTCATGCACTTTGGCGAGGAAATCTTTGCCATCTTTTACCGTGTTCGGATCGACATACATTTTGGCGTCGTATTCCAGACCTGGCACCGCTTTTACGCTGGAGCGGTAGGCAACCAGGCCAAATTTCACTTTGTCCTGAAGTTTCTCTTTTTCGATCTGTTTGTAGATCTTGTCGATCGCCTCTTTGGTGCGATCAATGTACGGCCCCATTGAGATAGTCGAGTCGATTACGAAGACCACCGATGCCGAGAAGCCCTTCATCATGTTCTTCTCATCGGTCGCTTTAGCCGGCGCGGCGGTGCTCGCTTTCTCAGTGA
The DNA here is from genome assembly GCF_017348915.1 of Leclercia pneumoniae. Taxonomy (NCBI): domain Bacteria; kingdom Pseudomonadati; phylum Pseudomonadota; class Gammaproteobacteria; order Enterobacterales; family Enterobacteriaceae; genus Leclercia; species Leclercia pneumoniae. Next base: position 517,478 of record NZ_CP071383.1, read on the forward strand.
CCGAGGCCACGTTCAGCACCCGCACCTGGAAACCGGTATCGGTAAAGACATCATCGGAACCAAGCACCGGCAGCAGGTAGAAGTTTTTCAGCTGATCGACCATGTAGTCGGGTTCACGAGCCAGCACCTGCGGCACCGGCTTATGCTGATTCAGACTGGCGACCATCGGCTCCAGCGCTGCCGCGGGTTTAGGGTTGTTTAGCAGCGACTCCACGTCGCTTTTCTCTTTGAAGAACAGCATCGGGTGGCGCCCGGCGGGGTTGGTAAAGGCCAGCGTGAGCTGGACTTTCCAGTCGACGGTGCAGGCGGCTTTCATCCAGCCAGAAACATGGCCGAAGCTGTCTGGCCCAACCTGCAGCCACTCGTCCTGGCCCTGCTTTTCACGTTGATAGACATAAAAGCGGCTGAACGCGGGCTGCTCTTTGCCTGCTTCGCCCGCTTTAGCAGCCAACTGGCAGCCCGGATAAGTAAGCACGCGCTGGAACAGGGTGTGTTTCCCTTCCTGCAGCAGCGGCTGCGTGTCGGCGCCCCAGGCGGGCAGACTTAACGCCGCCGCGCACAGCAGGCCGCTGAACCCATGACTTTTTCTCATTATTTCGTCCTATTTTTTCAGCTCAGCTAAACGGGCTTTCGCTTCGGCGTTTTGCGGATCCTGATTCACCACCGCTTCGTACCAGTAGCTGGCCGTTTGCGGGTCGGGGCTGAAGCACCCGTCCGCCTGGGCGGATTTCGGGTCATACTCCTGGGCGTAGCGCATCGCCATCTGCGTATCGCCAGACTGCGCTTTATAGGCATACAGGCGTTGGGCGATATCGCAGCGTTTGTCGGCTTTGGCTTTGGTAATCACATCCAGCAGTTGGGCGCTGCTTGGCTGGCTACGCAGGCAGCCTTTTACGAACTCCATGTCATTGCCACTGCTCATCTGCTCATCCCCACAGGGACCGCTGATTTTCGCTACCGGGGCGGCGGCAGGTGCGGGGGCGGAGGCGTCGGCAGTTGCAGGTTTATGCATAAACCACCATCCGGCAGCAGCGGCGGCCAGCAGCAGGGCAACCACGGCGAGGATAATGGCGATCGGCGCTTTCCGTTTTGCCGGGGCCGCGGGCGGTGCGTCGACTACCGGTTCTGGCGCCGGCGCTGGCGGCTCGATCGCCGGCTCGGGCTGAACCGGTGGGGCAACGTCCAGGGTTTGGCTATTCTCTGCCAGCGGATTTTCTCCCCCTGCCTGCGAGCTCAGCAAACCGTCTGTGATAGCCAGGATACCCATATCCCGGGTACTGCTGTCTTTAATGGCGATACGATACGCCGCCTGGCGGTTAGCCAGCAGCGGGTCAATAAACGACGGACCGACCTGCACGGCAGGAACGTCGTCCATCACGCTCAGTGCAGGCAGGCCGAGGAACATTTCGCTGCTCACCCATCCGCCGCGGCTGTCGAGATACAGGTTGTCCTGGTTACGCAGGATGGAGATCTCAACGCCCTCGGTGCCCCCTTTCCAGCCTTTAAGGAGCAGAGTGGCGTAGCCAGGGTTGACGGGCTCTAAGGGTTTTAGTTCGGGTTTGATCACGTCCGGTTACTCCTGTGAACGCTGAATAAGGTGAAGAATGGCTCCCAGCTTTTCGTTCTGCGCCACGCTGATTTCACGGCCGGCGGAATGTCCGGCATTCTCGGTGATGAGTGCTTCCAGACCGATCAGCCAGTCGAGGATGAAATAGCCGCTGTAGTTCAGCTGCTGCGGCGTGAGGCTGACCAGCCGCTCGTCATCCTTCCACACTACGCTGTCGCACTGGGCAGGGCGGGTGAAGATAGGCTGATCGGGCTGGTTCTGGCGGGTCGGGCGCTTCTTCTCCGGCACGCTTTGATAGCCGAGCCAGGTCATAAAGTCGCTCATCACGTGCAGCACGCGAGAGACCTGGCGATCCACCATCCGATCGCGACGCACGCCGTCCTGCTCGGTGTTCTGCATCACGCTAACCAGCGCGTCTTCGGCACGCAGGCGCAGCAAACCGGTGATCAGTTCATCCACCAGCTCCTCGGCGGTGGCGCGCGGCAGGCCTATATAATTGAGCATCGCCGGAGTTTCCGGCAGGCCGCGCAGGTGGTTGATCCAGTGCTGCACGCTCTGACGGGCAAAGGCAACTTCGTGGCTATGGGTCTTAATGCCCGAGATACCGTCATCAAGGCCATCTCCAAGACCGATATCAAAGATATCTGCCTCTTCCTGGACTTCAGGCAGGGTGACCTGCTGCATGTACAGCGCATGGAGTGAGCGGCGAGTTGGCACCAGCCGTGCCAGCAGTTCACCGTGCATGCCGTTGCGTTTTTTCACCGCCGCCACAATCTCCTGCGCGATGCGGGCTTTCTTCGCTACCTCTTCTTCACCATCGGGCTGATACCAGTTGCCCAGACCGCCTTCCACCAGATCGTGACGGCTCTCTTCGAGCTGCTCGGCAATGCGTTCAAGCTTGTTCTCCGGACGCGCAACCTGGCTCAGGTAGTTCGCCATTCGGCTCATCCCACCGTCGTTAAGGTTGAGCATCGCGTCCCAGGCCTCGGCCGGCGAGGCGATGTAGCGATTTACGGCTTCGTCTTCGAGGAAGGTTTTACGCATCAGCGTCAACTGATCGGCATTCTCTTCGCTGAAGGCGACTTCGCTACCGCCGCTCACCCGGATAAACGGCGTTTGCATGCCCGGTTTACGCACCAGGAAGGTGTTGTTGAAGGTTTCACCCTTCTTCCACTCGGACATCCAGCTGTATTTGCCGAATTTCTCCAGCATCGCCATTTTGATCATTCCGCCCTGTCCCCAGTACTGACGAAGCAACGCTTCTTCGTGAGACAGTGCGCTGGTGATGCGGTTATCGAACATGGTTAAAGCCCAGACCAGCCCCGGTAAGCGGCGGCTGCGCACATCGGCATCGGCGCCCTGGGTGCGGCAGATCCACTCGTCCAGCGCATCGCCGACGTCCTTCACGTCAGACTGCTTGGCGGAGGCGGTACAGAGCACCAGAACGTTCATCTCCTGGTTTTCGGTATAACGCTCAAAGAGGTAGGCCACTTTACCGCGCAGGATCAGCTCAGCCAGACGGCTACCGCCTTCGCTCTCTGCCGACTGGGCACCGAAGGCATCGATCGACATACGGCCGCGATAACCCGGGAAATCAAGCAGATCCACGTGATCAAACAGCGGTTCGGTAGTCGGTGCGGAGAGTGGAACGTGCAACTCGGCCGTGAGCACTGTCAGTTCGGCCAGCGAGATGGCGACAGGCGAGGCCAGTTGGCCTTCCTGCAACGGGCAGACTTCAATGCGTTGGTCGTTCGGCTGATTAAGGTGTTCCAGCATATCGACATTCATGATGCTGTTTTTCTGGATCAGCAGGCCGTTCTCTTCTACCACCAGCGTGCTTAGCGGCGCGCGTACTTCCTGTACGCCACCCAGACGTTGCAGCGTCTGGGCAAAATGGCCATACGCCTGAGTTAGTTCGGGCACCTCTCCCCAGAGCACCGAGAAGAGTTGCGCGCGATCGTCAGTGGTCAGCCACGGCGCAAGATTCACCGCCTGTGGCCAGTAATGCAGGGCGAAGCGGCTTTGGGTTTTTCCAGCATGGCGGATGAGGTAGTCCCAGAAGGAGACGACGTCATCTTCTGTAACGCCCGGAACCCGCGTTGGGCGACGACGTTTTTCCAGCGTTGCCAGCAGGTCACGGATCCGTCCTTCGTCATACTCCCAGTCGAACTTCTCCTGGTTGAAGTCATGCACAAAGGCGTTGGCGAGGATTTTCGCCATCTCCACTTCGCTAAAGAGCTGCAGTTTGACCGGCCAGTTTTTATCGTCTTCGTGCTTCAGACGACTAAAGCGTGTTACCAGACCGGTTGCCTCTTTCCCGCCGCCTGGCGGGTTAATATGGGTCAGAAAGTCGAGCTGATGTCCGCCGAGCTGGGTGCCCAGCTTGCCATTCTCACCTGCGGCAAGCGCCGAAATCAGGTATGACTTGCCCGCCTGCGACAGGCCAAAGAAGCCGATAGTCATCGGTCGCGCCGCCGCCTGCGCCAGTCGACGCGCTTTGTTGCGACTGCGGCGCAAATTTAGCGTCAGTCGGTCGGCTTCGGTGTTCAGACGTGGTGCGTCATGGCGGACGGAAGCAATCCAGTCGATAGCCTGACCGGCGCCTTGCTCAACGCCCTGCCAGCCCTGAACGATCTTTGCAGAATTAAGGGTACTCATTAGCTTTTGATACTCCCGCTATCCAGCCAGTAGTGCGTCTCGCTGAGACCGTTACCGACCATTGTGTTCAACTGGAATGCCACGTCTTTGCGGTTATAGTTGCGACGGGCATTTTCCATCTCGAGGGATTCAATACGGAATTTCTCCGGACTGACCGCCTCGACGCCGTTGCGTGGGCGACCCTGCTCGGCGGTGAGTTCGATACGCATCATGGCGTCGCCTGCCAGCTCGCTGGCGAGGTTAGGGTTGGTAATTTTCAGCGTATAGAGTGCAGACGCCGGCCAGCGCTCGTTATCAAGCTGACGGAAACCAATACGCACTTCGCCGCGCGCTTCAAAACCCTGCCCCTGCGGCAGCTGGAACTCCGGCGCATCCAGGTCGATATCCCGATAAAAGACGTTGCTGTCCTTGATCAGGTTGTTACCGTCCAGCATGCCGAGATAACGAATGGTGGAGTACGGCACAAAGTTGGCGGTGCGGAAGAAGAAGTTGCTCAGGCGAGAGTTCTCGGCCAGCAGATACAACATCGCCCCCACGGACGCGGTGGATTTCGGATCGTCGATGCAGCCTTTCTTGTTGAAGGGATACCAGCCGCCGGTTTCATAGCCATGCAGCGGCAGAACGCGCGATGGCGGCACCGGCTGGAGCTGGCGAATCAGCGCCTGAATTCCCGGCAGGCGTGACGGTCGGCCCGTCAACAGCAGCACGTCGCAGTTGTAGTGCCAGAGCACTTCGCACAGGGCGCGCAGGCTGTGGCAGATATTCATGCGGCCACTGCGTGGGTTGATGAATTCGTTGTGCAGGCTGGCCAGATCGATCTCCAGCGCCACGTCCAGAATGGAGAATGGCGCTTCGCTGGAGAGCTGGCCCAGGCGTACCACATCATTCACGTAATCCTGCACTTTCTGCGTTGGCGTGTTCTCTGTCAGCAGATCGCGGAAGGTGTAATTAAGCAGCTCACGGCCGTTTTCCGGCGAGTACTCTTCGTAGCGATGCAGGATTGCCAACGCCAGCGGGGCAAAGATCTGCAGCGTCAGTTGCTGGCGCAGGACCTGCTTGCCGGCCTCGATGGATTCGCTGCCAAAGAGTTGCGACATCATCGACTCTGCCGACAGATCGCTATGGCCTACCTTCATCATCGCGGCTTTTACCGCAGGCTGCAGGTACAGGCGAATGACATCCAGCAGGATATCGTCCCCCGCGACCTTGAAGCCTTCGCGGAAAAGCTGCTTCGGCGTGATACGCACGTTGATCCCTTCGCCGTCATCCAGCATATAACGGGAAATCACCAGGTCGGTGGTGCCGCCGCCAATGTCGATGGAGGCCACCTTCAGGCTACGGGCTTCGTTGGCGGCCTGTTGGTTATCCGGGCGACGGGTCGCGGCAAAGAACTCGTCGGTTCGGCCGCCGAAGTAGGTCTGGGTTTCGTTGTAGAGGTAAACCAGCTGTCCGCAGGTGGCTTCGTCCCATTTCACATGCACGCCTGGGCGCGGATGTTTTAGCTGCGCGGTCTCTTCACTTTCGTCATCCATCTCTTCCCAGCCCAGCGCTTTCCACACCAGGCGGATGGCGTCCAGCATGCACTGTTCGAAGATGGCGCGCTCAGGTTTTGGCATCGCCGGTGGCACGGTCATGATGACATTTCGCAAGCGACGTGGGGTGCTGGCGTGGTTCATCTTCAGACGCTGCGCCGGGCTGTTTATCTGCATTAGCGCCTGGCTCAGCACTTCGGAGAGCATCATGGTCATGAGCGAGCTGCGGCTGTAAACCGGGGAGAAGACCGGCATCCGTTCATCTTCTGGCAGGCGAATCAACAGCTTGCCCTGATCATTGAGCATGTACAGCAACGGCGCTGCGGTTGCGAGCGGCTCACGATCGGATTTCACAAAGGCCTGGCTAAAGCGCCAGCCGGGAGAATAGGGCTGATCGTCCCAAAGATAGCGTTTTGGACTGGAGATCCCGGTTGAGCCCTCTGTCCCCAGGCGCTGCGCCGCCATGCGGAAGGCTTCGTCCCCGACGCGGCCAATGGTCGGCCATGTGAAGGCGTCGCTGCGCCCGCTTTTTAGCGAGAAGTCCTGCTTACCGAACTCGGCCTGGGCGAACTCCAGACGGCTGTCGAAGGGTTCGTTATAGACATTTTGCGGATGGCTCAGGTCACGAAGTTGCAGCTGATAGAGCTGAGATAGCCCTTTATTGTCATCCCGATGTTCTTCTATCAGGATGCCACAGCTGCGGGAGTTGCCGATGTCCAGCACCAAATCCACCGGAATGGCCGAGTCGCGGATCTTCACGTCGTTGACCTGCACTTCCGGGATAGCGACAGTGGCACTCAGGATATTCAGCAGATTGAGATAGTGCGCCTGATGCTCTTTCTGCAGCAGTTTTTCATCAATGTCTTCCGCGTGCTGGCGCAGCACATCGCGCGCCTGGGTACTGAACACCTCACGCAGCCACTCATCTATCCAGGGGAGCGTCAGGAAATCGCCCATCTCATGGGGATGCAGTGCCAGGGCAAAACCGGCCCCGGTGCGCACATCATCTTCGCTCGGTGCCAGGTACTGGGTGTTCTCACGATCCGGGAAAATTTTAGTATCGAAGATCAGGATGGCGCGCCAGGTGTTGCCCTTCTCGTCGGGCTCTGCCAGCTCGTGGAACTGGACCCGCGCCCAGTTGGTTGGTCCGTGTGCAAAGGCACGTGGCGGATTGAAGCGGAAGAAGGGCAGCGGTAGCCATAACCCCTGGTAGAGCCGCAGCGACTCTTCTGTCGTCAGGGAGTAATCCGATTCGGCAAAACGCGGCGCGGCGTTATCTGCCGCCGGGATTTGAAGCTTATCTTCACGTTCGTTATAGACCAGGCGCAAAATGGCGCCATCGCCATTCTGGCGCAGAAATTCACCGTACTCTTTACGGGCAGGCAGTGTAAAAGCGAAGTCCAGGAACTGGATGCCGCTGTCACGAATAAGTTTGACCTGTTTTTTAAAATCAGTAAGTTCAGCGAGCATTTACTTACTTGCCTCCTGCTTCATCGAAATAGGGAAAAGGGTGTTGGCGTCGTAACGGCCCTTACAATCCGCAATGTTCTGCGCACCAGGCGCACACTGGACTTCGGGCATTTGATATACCGATCCATCGGAGCACTGCGCTTCACCCTGGTTGTTGATGGCCAGATTGCCGGACTGGATGGCCGCGTTGACTGCACCGCGACAGGTCACCCCATCGCCGCGCACCATCTGTACTTCGCCCTGACCATCTTTGATCTGGTAATTCAGGCTCAGCGGCTTACCGGTGCGCTGGTCCTGAATGCCAGCACCGGCGTGCCAGCGGCCGTTTAAGAAGTCGGTACTCCCCTGTGCCAGTGCCCCGGTTGGAATGGTCAGCGGCGCATTGACACCCGGCTGGCCATCTCCTGAGGGAACCTCCGGCGGGGTAACGCCCGCAGCGGCGTCCGGGGTAGGTGGCGTGGGTGGCTCACCTGCGTTATCAGGTGCGGCGGGATTTACGGGCGGCGCGTTTTCTGTGGGGGCGCCATCGGGCAGAGCCGGTGCCGTCGGTGTTTCACCGTTAACCGACGCCTCGCCGTGAGTTGGCGTCTTCATCGCCGGGAGTGAAGCATCTGGCAGACCCGTGCCATTGCCGTTCAGGCTCAGGCCGCTCCCCTGCGAGCTGGTGGTTCCGTGTAGGCCGGTCTTGACGGTTGGCGTGTTCAGATGGGCATCCGGCAGGCCAGGCAGCGTGGCGGAAAAGCCAGGGATATGCACGCCCGGAACACAGCTACGTAGCAGCAACAGGATCAGCAACGCCAGAAGCAGTAAAGGAAGCAACCAGCGTAGCCACGCAGGTAACGTCCACCACCACCCCCGACGCGTTACGCGACGCTCGGTAACCGGCTCCGTTACCAGAGGCGCCGACGCCGCAACCGGGGCGGTAGCGGTAGGGGGTAATGGAACCGGTGGGCGCAGGCAGTCGAGCGGGTCGATACGTGACTGATGACGGGCATTAACGAAACCCCAAAAGCTGATGACAGGTTTGCCGCCCACCAGCCAGACCTGATTCTGGTCGGGAAACTGCATTGCTTTTTCAAGCAGTTGGCCGAACAGGCGTTGTTCCGGATTGGCATGCTGGCTGTATTCAGCGCTGAGCTGGCGTAAGACAGCGTGGCTCTGCTCCAGTTGGCCGAGGGCAGCCTGACGCTCGCTCTCGGTGGCGGCAGACCAGGGGATCACATCTCCGGCGGCAGGGGCGTACCAGTCGATACGATCGCCGTGCTCGTTAACCTGCGGAATTGCCAGCGTATCGGCAACGGCGCTCTGTTTTCTCAGGCGCAGCGTCTCGCGCAGTTGCAGCGCAGAAATATGTACTGCCTGACCGTTCTCACCCATTGACTGGTATTTATCGAGCCTGTCACTGCACAGGAACATCTCTTTCACGTTGGCATACCCTTGCTGGTAATTATTCGGGTTAACTCTGCTTTTATTGGTACGTACGGCATTCTCGGCGATAACAAATCGTCAGCGACCGTAATCACATTTGAAGGTATAAATTGAGCAGAAAAATTATCGGCAGGTGACAGAAAACCTTTAGCCATAAATTAAATTTTTGGCGGCGGTTACGGTCAAATGCGCGAAAAACATTTTTGGTTTCTCGCCGAAACGCTGCTGGCATTCATTAATGTTTTTGATGAATTAATCGCAGCCCTCCGGGATATATTCTTTTATTGCCTGGCTCATCATTTCATTAAATTCGTGGGTATTATTGACGGCATAAACAGCACCGCCGGTATTGCTGGCAATACAGTTTCCGGCACCGGTATTCATAATATCGACCACGTTTACCTGCAAACGGGGCTTCTTCAGCTTGAGCTGACGCGCGACCTCACAGGGATCGCCGCCGCAGGTCTCTTCCCCATCGGTAATCAGCACAATAATGGCATCGCGATCTACGCCATCAACCAACTTGCCGGCCTTTTCCAGCGCTTCGGCCAGTGCGGTTTTGCCCACCGGCTGAATCTTATCAATAGCTTGTTTCAATACATTACGCTGGGCAAAAGGTAAGGCCGGAGAAACAAATACTTGCTGGCAGGTTGCTGCCGAGACCAGGCTAATATCCATATCTTTGGGCACTTCATCGATCACCTGTTTTGCCGAGCGGTGTGCAAGGCTAATACGGCGTGGCTCACGCTCAATATTCTTCACCGGCTTATCCTGCATCAGGCGGCGTAGTTCATCCGGTGTGGCATCCATACTGATAGCCATTGAGCCTGAAGCATCAAAAATTAGCACCATTTCAGGGGCTTGCTGCTTGGCCCTCTCTGCCGGGCAGATCTGTTTTACCGGCAGCGGAGCGGGTGCAGCAGGAGCGGGCGGTTTAGCCGCAGGCACGCAACCGCGCAGTAAAAATAACGCCAACAGCGCTAACAGCAATAACACTAACAGCAGTAACCACAGCCCGCGGCGACCCTTATTGACCACCGGAGCCGCTGGCATAACGGGAGCGGTGGGACTTTCGCTCCAGGCCGTAATCACCGGCTGACCATCAATCACCCAGACGCCGCGTTCATCGGGCTGACGAGCGGCAAGAGAGAGGACCTGCATAACCTCGGCAGGCGCCGCGTTAGCCGCCGCAAGCCGGTGATAAAGCTGCTCTATCACCACCAGCTTTTGCTGCAGCAATGCCTGCGCTTTCTCTTTTTCTGCTACGGGAAGGGCGGTGAGTGATACAGGTTGACCATTAATATCGCTGTACCATTCAATTGCCCCATCTGAGGCCTGATGCGGACGTGCAAAAAGATTTTTGTAGCCAGACGGGAGATGCTGTTCGACCAGAGAAATTAACGCGGGGTAGAGGTTGATATAATTTTGCCCAGAGGCGCTATGCTTAACCGTCCTTGTAATTCTGATCATGGAAATCGCTGCGCCATCTGCACTAAATCACAGATTAAAATTATACAGATGAAAAGATAATTCTTAATTCTAATTATGATTGCTGCGATAAATAACTACTAATATTTATAGGCATTGGGAATCATTTTATTAGAAATAAAATTTACATGCGTTTTGCAACCCCTAAATTATAAGGGGGGGGCGACCTTTAATTTGGCTTTAGGTCTAAACCAGGAGGTCTGTCGCCCATCATGCGTTCTCCTTTAAGCGTGCTAGCGCACCTCAAACGCCACCGCCATCCACTTCACTTTCGTGCTTTCCGGGAAATCCGGACAGGAATCGAGCCGCGTACAGGCGCCCGTCCAGACAAAGATATTCTCGTCGATACGGTACCAGTGGGGGTTCCCTTCAACTGCATCGCCCACGACCGCGGCGCACACATCGATACGGCTGCCAGCGGGGAGGTCCTGGGCCACCGGCGCAAAGACGGAGGGGGTGCCCAGGCGGGCATACACTGGCATGGTGGTTTTCACACTACCTGTTACGGCGACTTCAGTGACATCACTCATCTCAGACCTCCTGACAACGTAAGCATCTTTAAACGATATAATCCGTGGTAAACGGGGGCGATAACCATAAAGCGTGAAGCTGTCAGGATGTGTCATGTAAAAGGCTGACACAGAGTTTCGTGCGTCATTGACCCACGACAAGGCAGCCAGCCGCCACCTCTTCCTATAATCAGGCCCGTTTGTCTATCACTGGTGCGACGCATGGCTTACCAACTCAACCTGAACTGGCCGGAATTTTTAGAAAAATACTGGCAGAAACAACCCGTCGTTCTGAAGAACGCTTTCCCCCTCTTTATCGACCCGATTACCCCGGATGAACTGGCCGGGCTGGCCATGGAGCCGGAGGTAGACAGCCGTCTGGTGAGCCATAAAGAGGGAAAATGGTCTGCCAGTAATGGCCCCTTTGAACACTTTGATGGCTTAGGCGAAACCGGCTGGTCGCTGCTGGCGCAGGCGGTTAACCACTGGCATCTGCCTGCCGCCGAGCTGGTGCAACCGTTTCGCGTATTGCCGGACTGGCGTCTGGACGACCTGATGATCTCCTTCTCGGTGCCGGGCGGCGGCGTGGGTCCCCATATCGATCAGTACGACGTGTTTATCATCCAGGGGATGGGCAGCCGCCGCTGGCGCGTGGGCGACAAATTGCCGATGCGCCAGTTCTGTCCGCATCCGGCGCTGCTGCATGTCGATCCTTTCGAGCCGATCATTGATGAAGATCTGGCCCCGGGCGATATCCTCTATATTCCGCCGGGCTTCCCGCACGACGGTTTTACCCATGAAACGGCGCTGAACTACTCGGTAGGCTTCCGGGGGCCGAATGGTCGGGATCTGATCAGCAGCTTTGCCGATTACGCCCTGGAGAACGATCTGGGCGGGGAGCACTACAGCGATCCGGATCTGACCTGCCGCGAGCACCCGGGCCGGGTTGAAGCCTATGAACTGGAACGCCTGCGCCAGATGATGATAGAGATGATTAGCCGGCCGGATGATTTTACCCAGTGGTTTGGCAGCTTTATCTCCACGCCACGCCATGAGCTGGACATTGCCGCCGTAGAGCCGCCTTACACCCCGGAAGAGGTGCTGGATGCGCTGCAGGGGGGCGAGACCCTCACCCGTCTCAGCGGGCTGCGCGTACTGAATATCGCCGACCGTTTCTTTATTAACAGTGAACAGCTGGACACCGTCGATGCTAAAGCCGCTAATGTCCTGTGCCGCTATACCGGGTTCGGCAAAAAAGAGCTGGGAGAGGCACTGCATAACCCGGCCTTTATCGCCGAGCTGACCGGGTTGATTAACCAGGGTTACTGGTACTTCGACGAGTAACCCCACCGGGCGTTTGACACCGGCGGCGCAAATAGCGCCGCCGCTCAGGTTACACAAGGATATGACACGCCTTCCAGTAACTCAGGAGACGATCGTCATCGTTCTCCTGCTCCGCTTTTCTCCGCATGGCTCGCGCCAAGTTAGCCCGGGAGATCTCCTGGTTTTTTTGTACGACATCGATTACCGCTTCGCCAAGCGCCAGGGATATTTCGGTACGATTTCGCTCAATTACCATATATGTCTCCATGTCGTGTGCGAGTAATTAATTATGCGACATAATCACCTACCTAAAATATTTATCAGGGAATTCTTATCTTGCTGAGGCGGAATATTGTTTCGAGATGCTAATGGCGCTGTTAATACCGTTTTTATGGTCTACAGTTATTAGCGTGACACAACCCGCATAAACATGATGAGGAGAATTCAGAATGGTAAATAAGAGCGAAATCAAGGATCATGCACAGGTTGTCGCCAGCTGTGGTACCCACGTAGGCGTAGTGGACCATCTCGACGGCGAGCGTATTAAACTGGCAAAAAGCGACCCGGAATCCGGTGGCAAACACCATTACATTCCGCTGGAGTGGGTAGCAAAAGTGGATGATAATAAAGTCGTCCTGACCCAGGATCATAAAGCGGTCTTTGCCGGCTGGCAAGAAGCTTAATTAATACCTCGCACTCCAGTGTGATATTTTAGCCCCGGTTTAATCCCGGGGCTTAATATATTTTATAAGCTGTTAAAAACGGCCTGCATTGCCGTTACGTTGAAGGAGTGATACTGTTTTACTTTATTATCTTCCTTCAGGCGCAGGTATGTCGAAAACAACGCTCAAGAGCCCAGGCCCGGTAGGGGGAAAAACATTTTCCGTTGCCGACTTTAACGTTTTTGGCGAGCGCTATGGCATTGACTACCACTTCCCCCTTCTGACCGACGTCAGCGCCAGCGCCAGCCCTGTCCTGCATGGAAACGTGGAAGAGATGGTCTTGCCGTCCGGTATCTCTCTTACCCACTCTGATGTGCGCGTACTGCAACCTTATGAAACCACCTCCCGCCACAGCAGCCCGCTGTATGTCCTGGTGGTGCTGGAAGGGTACGTGACCCTGCGTCTCAACGATGAGATTTTTAGCCTGAGCCCCGGCATCGCCTTTAGCGCCACGCTCAGTGAACAGCAGGTGATGACGGCCCGCCACGACGCTGATATTACGCTCAAAACGCTCTCTTTTGGTGTCTATCCCCATGAAGCCCTGCGCGAGAGCTTGCTGGCTTCGCTGCTGGAACAGTGGGCGCGCCTGAGCGTGCCGGCTTTCGTCTGGCAGGTGCCCGAGTTCGTCCTGACCGGTATCCAGCATGCTCAGCAGCGTGAACGCAGTTCCCTGTCTCGTCATCTGCTGCTGGAGGGGGTGATGTATCAACTGCTGGGCCATGGCCTGCACCTGCGGGAACAGCAGGGAAGGGTGGGCCAGGCCCCAACGCACGGGGAGCAGGCCCGACTGGAGCAAGTCCGCCGACGCATTGAACAGGCGCCCGAACAGGAATATACCCTCGCAGCCCTGGCTAACCAGGCGGCAATGAGCCCCAGCAGCCTGCGTAGCAAATTCCGCCAGACCTATGGCTGCACGGTCTTCGACTACCTGCGCGACTGCCGCCTGGCGCTGGCGCGTCGCTGTCTGCTGGAAGGGCATAGCGTGCAGCAGGCGGCGTGGATGTCCGGCTATCAGCACGCCACCAATTTCGCCACCGCTTTCCGCCGTCGTTACGGCATCTGCCCCGGCAGTGTGCGCAGCGGCTGTTAATCCGCTTTTCTCCCAATCGCAAACGCTTTACGTGCGTTTTGTCATTGCGCATACATAACCTGGCAGCGCGCATAGCTGTTTGCGAGATGAAAAAGGTAATAATTCTTATTAACAATTAGAAATGCCTTTGGAGATTTTCATGTTCGCTAAATCGCGCTTAGCCCTGCTGGTGGGATGCGTTACCGGCAGCGTTGCTTTCCCTTTACTTGCTCAGGAGACGCCGAAAAACGATACCGTGGTGGTCACCTCGCAAATGCAGAGCGGCGCTACCAAACTGGAGACCCCGGATATCGAAACCCCGCAGGCGGTATCCATTGTCACCCGCGAACAGTTTGAAGAGCAGGGAGCCACCAGCGTACGTCAGGCGGTGAGCTACACGCCGGGGGTGTACAGCAACCAGATTGGCGCCTCCAACCGCTTCGACTACATCGTGCTGCGTGGTTTCTCCGACGGCAGTCTGGATAACGTCTATCTTGACGGGCTGAAGATGATGGGCGATACCAACTCCCACAGCTCGCTGGTGGTCGACCCCTGGTTCCTTGAAAATATCGAAGTGGTGCGCGGCCCGGCATCGGTGCTGTATGGTCGTTCATCGCCGGGCGGGATTGTCGCCCTCACTTCGCGCAAACCCTCCTTCGATACAGGTGGGGAGGTGAAACTCTTCGCCGGAAACAATAACCAGCGCGGGGCGATGTTCGACGTCACCGGTCCCCTGGACGACAACGACCGCGTGGCGGCGCGCCTGAGCGGAATGACCCGCTACGCCGACTCCCAGTTCGATCCGCTGAAAGAGGAGCGTTACGCGCTGATGCCGTCCGTGACCTGGCGGAGCACCGATAACACCCGCCTGGATCTGATGGCCTATCTCCACCGCGACCCGGAAGGGGGCAGCCACTCCGGCCTGCCTTATGACGGAACCGTGGTGCCGCACGCCGGCCAGCGCATCTCAAACACCTTCTTCGAGGGTGAAGACGACTACGACAAGTACGACCGCCGCGAGAACATGGTGGGCTACAACGTTGAACATCTGTTTGATAACGGCTGGACAGTGCGCCAGAAGCTGCGTTATCTGCACACCAAAGTGAAGCTGAATCAGGTCTATGCCTCAGGCTGGCTGAACGATACCGAGCTGAACCGCGGCTACTCCGGCTCCGATGAGAAGATGAACGCCATCACCCTGGATAGCCAGGTTGACGGCAGCTTCGATACCTGGGCGCTGAACCACCGCGTATTGATTGGTCTCGACTATCAGGATCGCAGCAACAATACCACCGGCTACTATGGCAGCTTCCCGCCGATCGACGCCTTTAATCCGGTGTATGGCGCGGGCCCGATTGACATCTCCATGTATAGCCAGGAGAAGCATAAGCTGCGTCAGACTGGCTACTACCTGCAGGATCAGATTTCCCTCGATCGCTGGCGCCTGACCCTGGGGGGCCGTTACGACCAGGTGAGCGTGTCGAATATCGATAAGCTGAACAACACCCGCAGCAACCTGGATAAGAACAATTTCAGCAGCCGCGCGGCGTTGCTGTATCTGTTTGATAACGGTGTTGCGCCGTACATTAGCTATTCCACCGCCTTTACCCCGACCAGCTTTGCTGACGAGAACGGCAACGTGCTGGATCCGATGAAGGGCAAGCAGTGGGAAGCGGGTGTGAAGGTGGAGCCGGAGGGGATGAACAGCCAGTTCAGCGCCTCGGTATTCCGCATCAATCAGAAAAATATCGCCACCAAAGAGGAGCCAACCGATCCGTACCGCTCCATCGGCGAGATTGAATCTGAAGGGGTGGAACTGGAAGCGGTAGGACAGATCACCGACAACCTGCGCCTGCAGGCGGCTTATACCTATACCGATATTCGCTACAAGAAGAGCAGCCCGGAAGAGGAGGGCAAACGCGCGGTCTACGCCCCACGCAATATGGCCAGCACCTGGCTGAGCTATGACGTGAAAAGCGGCCCGCTGGATGGCCTGACCCTCGGCTCTGGCGTGCGCTATGTGAATGGCGTCACCAGCGACCGTCTGAACACCCATACCTTACCCTCGTATACGCTGGTGGATATGGCGGTGGGCTACGACTTCTCGAAGCTGGGGTTAAAAGGCTTTAGCGCGCAGCTAAACGTCAATAACCTGACGGATGAAGACTACGTGGCGTCCTGTAACTCACTCTCATATTGCTACTTTGGCGCCGAGCGAAGCATTGTGGGTAGCGTCTCCTGGAAGTTTTAACCGCCTGACGCACCGATCTGAGCCCCAGGGATGGGGCTTACTCCTCCATCGCCATATTCACCGCCTCACCCATCTGCTCGACCGCCATACGATGTTTCTCGTTCGGCGGCAGGGCGCAATTGATGCGCAGGCAGTTACGGTACTTACCCGACGCCGAAAAGAGCGACCCTGCCGCAATCTGAATATTAAACCGGCTAAGCTCGCGGGCGACGCAGACCATATCCACGTGTTCTGGCAGCTCTACCCACAGCATATAGCTCCCCTTCGGCCGGGTGACGCAGATCCCGCACGGGAAAAATTGCCGCACCCAGCAGGTGTAGGTCTCGATGTTTTGTTGATAAATCTGGCGCATCCGGCGCACGTGGCGATGGTAGTACCCCTCGCGGATAAAGGCGGCCAGCGCCAGCTGGCTTGAGGGGACATTGGTGCCGCTCGCGGCATATTTCATGTGCATCACCCGATCGTAATAGCGACCGGGGGCAATCCAGCCCACGCGCAAGCCAGGCGCCACGGTTTTGGTAAAGGAGTTGCACAGCAGCACCCGGCCATCGATGTCAAGAGAGTGAATCGAGCTGGGGCGCGGGTACTCGTATGCCAGCTCGCCGCAGATATCATCTTCAAAAATAACAATATCGTGGCGCTGGGCCAGCGCAAGCAGCTGGCGTTTACGGGCCTCCGGCATGATAAAACCGAGCGGATTGTTGCAGTTGGGCACCACAATCACCCCTTTGATCGGCCACTGCTCCAGGGCCAGCTCCAGCGCTTCAACGCTGATCCCGGTCCCGGGATCGGTGGGGATCTCGATGGCTTTGATACCGAGTCCCCGCAGCATCTGCATCGTGCCGTAGAACGAGGGAGATTCAAGGGCCACGATATCGCCAGGCTTGCAGATCGTCAGCAGCGCCAGGGAGAGCGCGCTATGGCATCCGCTGGTGATGATCAGATCGTCGGCGGTCACGACCGATCCGGCATCCAGCATCAGCCGTGCGATCTGCTCGCGCAGTTCCCGGCGCCCCGGTAGCTCGTCGTAGCTGAGGATCTCGTTGACGTTGTGCTGAACGACCCGGCTAAGCTCTTTCCACAGAGGTTTGAGGGTTGGCTGGCTCAGATCCGGCTGCCCGCCGCCAAACGCCGTGATACCTGTTTTGGTGCGCCCCTCCATCAGGGTCAGTATCTCATCCCAGTGGGTCACCTCTACCGGGCGCTGCACCGGACGAGACATGGCCGGAACCGGGGGCTGCGCTTTACGGTGGGCAACAAAATAGCCTGAGCGCGGCTGGGGGGTAATCAACTGCAGATTTTCGAGGATCTGGTAGGCCTGCTGCACGGTGCTGATACTGACGCCATGCTCCTGGCTCAGGGCACGCACCGAGGGCAGGCGCTCGCCGCTGCGATACAGCCCTTGTTCAATGCGTTCTGCCAGCAGGTTGGCCAGGTGTTGATAGCGCGTCATAGCTGTATCCTTTGTTATCACCATACAGAATTCAATAGCAGTACAGATCGGGGCAAAAATTGCCATTCAGATCCTGTTTTAACGGATCTGTATGTTAAACAAAAGTTATTTTTGAATCTGTATTGCCGGGTGTGAAATCCGTGATGATAACGGCTCTGACAACCTGAGGAGCGCAATATGGAATTCTATGAAAACCGGGCAAAAAGACCGTTCTACCTGTTCATCTGGATGGGAAAGTTGCTTGTCCGCTGGTATCGCATTAACCAGACGCGGCGCATTCTGAACCGGCTGAGTGATGAACATCTGCGGGATATTGGTCTGTCGCGGGCGGATTTGGGACGTTATGGGCAGGATGGCCGGATGAAGTGACATCTCATCCGGCGGGTCACAGCATTACTCGGCGGTAGGTTTACCGGTATTTTCAGCAATGCGGCGCAGGTATTCGTTATTTTTGAACGCGACCATAATCAGTTCAAACGTGACGCGGCAGCCGATCAGGCTAAACAGCATGCCGAAAAAGCCGGCAATCAGGCTGCCGGTGAACATGGAGTAGAGCCCGCCGATCAGGATGAACAGCATGACGATCCAGTAGAAGAAGACCAGTACGCGCGGTGTGAGCAGGTAGTCAAATCCCAGAAGTTGTTTCATTTTTAATCCTTGATAATGTTTATTTTGCGCGCTGATTATAAAGTCCTTCGCCGTGATGTACAGGCCTGATATCCCCTTAAAATAGTGCGAAATCAGGGGGTTGCTATTTTAAAAGTTCGAGTGTTTGCGCCCTGGGCCGCGAAATTAACGCCACCGCCTCGTCCCAGGAGCGCACGTTGTTATAGCCCATGACCAGTCCGTAGCGCTTGCCCGAACCGCGATACCACTCCGACAACGCATTCACCTGCAGCTGCTGCTCTTGCCAGCAGCGGGCGATCTCGCGGTCGTTATTGCCTGCGGTGAGGAACGCCACGATGTGCATCCCGCCGTCGTTTTGCTCGGTGAAAAAGCGATCGCCATACACCTCCTGCAACGCCGCGATCATCCAGTCGCGCCGCTGTTGATACAGGGCGCGCATCTTTTTCAGATGGCGAAAGAAATGGCCATCATTAATAAATGCGGTGAGGATCTTCTGCGTCAGCACCGGCTGACCGCTGGCGACAATATCCGCGCAGTCGGTAAAGGCGGGTACCGTACTGGTGGGCATCACCACGTAACCGAGACGCAGCGAAGGCATCACCGTTTTGCTGAACGAGCCCATAAAGATCACCCGATCGTGTCGATCAAGGCTCTTCAGTGAGGGCAGCACCTTGCGGGTATAGTGAAACTCGCCGTCGTAGTCATCTTCGATGATCCAGGCATCATTTCGGGTCGCCCAGTCGAGTAACTGCTGCTTGCGCGGCAGCGACAGCGTGACCGCCAGCGGGCTCTGATGCGAGGGGGTGACGATAGCAAAGCGGGCATCCGCATGATGGCGCAGCAGATAATCGGTATCCATGCCCGCGCGATCCACCGGTACGGTATGCAGGTTTGGCACAATACGCTTTAGTAGCTGTTGGCCCATAAAATAGCCCGGATCTTCAAACAGCACCTTATCGCTACGGCTGGCAAGCGTGTCGAGGATCAGACGCAGGCTGCCGCTGTAGCCGCTGGTGATCAGCACCTGTTCGGCACTGAAGGAGAGTCCCCGGGAGATATTCAGATAGCTGGCAATCGCCTGGCGCAGTGGATACCAGCCCATCACCGGCGGATTCAGCATCTCTTCCTGGCGCATGGCGCGGGTCGCTTGTCCTGCCAGTAGCAACCACTTTTTATAGGGAAAGCTGTCCAGCGACGGGATACCCGGGCGTAAAAAACCGGCCCGTTCGCGCTGGGCAATAAGCGAGGCCGGCAGCGTGCCGGTTACGGCCTCTGACGACGGGGAGGGGCTGGCGGGCAGGATCAGATCCGGATTCACCCGCGTACCGCGTGCCCCCTGGCTTACCAGATACCCTTCGCCGCTTAAAATGGCGTAGGCGGTTTCAACGGTTTTACGCGCCACCTTCAGCTCTGCCGCCAGTACGCGGATAGCCGGAACTTTATCGCCAGGTTTCAGGATACCGCGCGTAATATTGTCCCGGTAGCGGGTATAAATCTGCTGATATCCCGGCTTCATGTCCTACCTCTTTTAACGGTTTTTGTATCTTTTGACTATGTCATAAACGGCGTACATTTGCCTCATCGCAATGACTATGCCGCCCCAAAAAGAGGAAAGAAAATGAGCACTCGCGTTAATCATCACACAGCCACACCTGCCCTCAGTAAAGCCCTGTCCGATCTGAGCATGGCGGTGGCCAAAACCTCGCTCGACCCGGCCCTGAAGCATCTGATTGATATTCGTGTTTCACAGCTGAACGGCTGTACGTTCTGTCTGGATATGCACTCGAAGGAGGCGAAAATCGCCGGTGAGCGTGAACTGCGCCTTTATCACCTTGCCGCCTGGCGTGAGTCTCCGCTGTTCAACGCCCGCGAAAAAGCGGCGCTGGCCTTTACCGAAGCGCTGACCCAAATCAGCGCCCACGGGGTGAGCGACGCGCTGTACCGCAGCGTGGCGGAGCACTTCTCTGACGTGGAGATTTCCGAACTGAATTTCGCCATCGTGGCCATCAATGCCTGGAACCGCTTAGGCATCACCTCCCGCATGGTGCCCGGCGCGCTGGATGAGGCCTATGGTCTGAAAAAGGCTAACCTGTAACCCCGTGTTCGCGGATCATCGACACCAGCGCCCGCAATCCCGGCGGGATATGGCGATGACCGGGATAGTAGAGACGCAGCCCAGCGAAAGGCTGCGTCCAGTCGTTTAGCGCGGTGATCAGCTCACCGCGGTTCAGCTCTTGCTGAATATAGAGTTCCGGTAAAAATCCCACCCCCAGCCCTGCTTTTACCGCCCGGATCGAGGCAAACAGATCCGAGGTGGCAAAGCGCGCCGGCACTGCGAGGGCGAGCTGTTCTCCGCGTCGCGCCAACTCCCAGCGATAGCTCCCGCCGTGGGCCATGCGCATACCAATCCCCTGATGCCGCAGCAGATCGTCCGGCACCGTTGGGGTGCCGTGGCGGGCGAAATAGTCCGGCGTGGCGGTCACCACCTGGCGAATATCGGCGGTAAGGGGGATAGCGATCATGTCCTGGGGAACCGACTCCGCCAGGCGGATGCCGGCATCGTAACCCTCGGCCACGATGTCGATCATTCGCGCTTCACTTACCGTTTCGACCCGCATTTTCGGGTAGCGCTGCATATAGTCAATCAGCAGGGCATCAAGAAACAACGCGCCCACGTTGTTCGGCACGTTCAGGCGCAACGTACCGGCGGGTTCACCGGTATCGCTATGGATCTCCTCGCTGGCCTGGCGAATTTCCTGTAACGCCGGGCCAATGCGCGCCACATAGCGCTGCCCGGCGTCGGTAAGCGCCACGCTGCGGGTCGTGCGGTTGAAGAGTCGGGTCTGCAGGCGGCTCTCCAGCCCGGCCACCGCATTGCTTACCGCCGTGGCGGACATCCCCAGCTCCTGCGCCGCCGCGCGAAAACTGCCGCGACGGACAACCGCCATCACCACTTCCAGCTCTGTCAGTCCTGAACGATGCATACATTATCATGAAAATCGAAATAACCTTTGCAGCATAGCGTGGATTATCGAAACGACGTAGTCGTGCCAGACTGGCTCTACACCGTCTGAGGAGGTTTTTATGCGCAACATCGAACAGATCTACATTAACGGCGAGTTTGTGACCCCGCACGGCAGCGAACGGTTTGATCTCTGGAACCCGGCCACCGCCCGGGTGTTCGGGCAGGTACGGCTTGCGGACAGTCAGGATGCCGAACGCGCCATTGCGGCGGCAAAAGCGGCGTTTCCGGCGTGGGCAAACACCCCTAAAGCGACGCGAATTGCGGCTCTGCAGCGGATGTACGCCGCCGTGGCGGCCCGACAGGACGCGCTGCTGGAGGCGGTGATCGAGGAGTATGGTGCCCCTGCCGCCCGCTCGGCCTGGATGGCGCGCTACCCGGCGGAGGTCATCGCCCAGGCCATCGAGGCGCTGGAGGCGATTGATTTTACCACCCGCGCCGGGGCGGCCACCGTACAGCTGATGCCGCTTGGCGTGGCAGGACTGATCACCCCCTGGAACAGCGACGCCGGATTTATCTGCGGCAAGCTGGCGGCGGCGCTGGCCGCCGGCTGTACGGCGGTGATCAAGCCGAGCGAGATGAGCGCCTGGCAAACGCAGATTGTCACCGAAGCCCTGCACGAGGCCGGCCTGCCGCCGGGGGTATTTAATATCGTCACCGGACGCGGCGACACGGTAGGTGACACTATAAGCCGCCACCCGGACGTGGCAAAAATCTCCTTTACCGGATCGACGCAGACCGGCAAAGCGATCCTGCGTAATGCGGCCGACAGCTTTAAGCGGGTGACGCTGGAGCTGGGAGGCAAATCGCCAACGTTGATCCTGGAGGATGCGGATCTGGCGCAGGCGATCCCCCTGGCAGTACAGGCCGGGTTTATGAACAGCGGCCAGGCCTGCGTGGCGGGTACGCGTATCCTGGTGCCCGCGTCGCGTAAAGCGGAGATCGAAAGCGCGCTGGCGCAGGCGGTCGCAGCGGTAAAATCTGGCGATCCGCGCCATCCCGATACCGAAATCGGCCCCATGGTGAGTGAAAAGCAGTGGCTGCGGGTGCAGGGGTATATCCGCAAGGGCATTGACGAGGGGGCAAGGGTGCTGGTGGGCGGTGAAGGACGCCCGGAAGGAACAGAAAAGGGCTGGTTTGTGCGTCCGACGCTGTTTAGCGACGTTCATAACCAGATGACGATTGCCCAGGAGGAGATCTTCGGGCCGGTGCTCTGCATTATTCCTTATCGCGATGAGGCTGAAGCGATCGCCATAGCCAACGATACGCACTATGGCCTGAGTGCGATGGTGCTGGGCGGCGCGCGCGCCGGGTCGGTGGCGCAGCAGATAGAGGCGGGGCGGGTGCTGGTCAATACCCTTACCCATGAACCCAAAGCCCCCTTCGGCGGGTTTAAACACTCCGGCGTAGGGCGTGAAATGGGAACCTGGGGAATACGCGCCTATATGGAGCCGAAATCAATCCTGGGGTAAGGGCTTCCCCCGCCAGGGGCAGGATAAATACCCGCCTGTTTATCCCGCGCCCCTGCGTTTCAGCGTGCTATCCTCCTCCCCGGCTTTGCGCAGTTAAGGCCAGTAGGAAATCGTTATTACGCAGAGGGGGAGAGATGATTAAAAGCAGAATGGCATTTTCTTTTTCGCTGTCCGTTTTAGAACGGACCCGCGCCAGTCAGCTCATTAACGCGCATAAAGACGAACTGATTTTGCCCTATGACCGCGTTTTTCTTATTAAGCGGGCGGCGATACTGCTGCTGGCTGCCGCCGCGCTATTTACGCTTCTTCTGCTTATCACGCTCAGTATAACTCGCTCACCAGACACAGCGTTTATGGAAAGGATGAGACACAGCAGCATGGTGCTTCTCGGCCTTTTCTGCACCGGGGGCCTGTTACTGAAAATTTATGAACTGCTCATTAATAAAATCATGGCCAGCCGTGAGCCGCAGGAGCAGGAAGATGACGAAACCCAGCATAAGGTTAAGCTAAACCGCTATTTCATCGAACACATTACCCGGGTGGCGAGCGGCAAAACCTACTGGGAAAATATCAAGGAGAGCTATAGAAAAGGGGGCTTTATTTTCATCCATTTGAGAAGTAATCAATGCGTAGTGATACCTGAGCGCATTTTTGCCTCCCCCGATGAGGCCGCACAAACCTACGACTTTATTGCGGCACAGATTGCACGCCACCGGCAACGGCTTATGACGCCGTAACTCCCTGAATCGCTATCACCGGTTCGCAATTCCTGCGCTTATCAACCTCGTTTCTTGATACTTACCCTGATAACCATTATCGTGGCGCGGTGTGAAGCGAGGTTCCCCCCATGAGTGAAGAAGATCTGTTCTGCCGTCGGCCTATGGGCATGCGCATGGCCATGATTGTGCGTCAATGGCGCGCAGTGATTGACGATGCCATTCTCGAGACCGGGTTAACCCAGTCAAGCTGGACGGTAATGATGCAGCTAAAACAGCTGGGGGATAACGTCTCGGTAAGCGAACTGGCGGAGGTACAGGGCATTGAACTGCCGCCGCTCATGCGCACTCTCACACAGCTGGAGAAGCAGGGTTATCTGCTGCGCGTCACATCGCCTTATGACAAGCGCATCCGGCTACTGACGCTGACACCCGAGGGGAAAGCGGTTCTGGTCACGCTCAGCCAGGTGATCGAAACCTTTCAGGCGCGCGTGTCACAGAACATTGCGCCAGAACATCTCGATATTTTCAGCGCCACACTGAACCAAATCGCCTGCAATTTGCGGACAATCCGCGAAGAAGATAACAAGACTGAAAAATAATGACTCCTGAACAAAAGTTTGCCCGCTGGGTAAGGGTGAGTATTGCCTCTTTCCTGCTGATGTTTGTCTATTTCATCGTGGCGGATATCTGGATCCCGCTGACGCCAGACTCCACCGTGATGCGCGTGGTGACGCCGGTCTCTGCCCGCGTCCCGGGCTACGTGGCGGCGGTGCATGTCCACAACAACAGCCAGGTGAAGAGAGGCGATCTGCTGTTTGAACTCGACCCAACGCCGTTCCGCAATAAAGTGGAAGCGGCGCAGATTGCGCTGGAGCAGGCCCGCCTTGCTAATCAGCAGCTGGATGCACAAATTGTCGCCGCCCAGGCCAGCCTGAAAACGGCGCAGCTCACTGCGCGTAACGACAAGGTGACCTTCGATCGTTATCAGCGTCTGAGCAGCATGCAGAATGTGTCGCAGTCGGATCTCGATAAAGTGCGCACCACCTGGCAGAGCAGCGAGCAGTCGGTTGCCACTCTTGAAGCCACCCTCCATCAGCTGCGCATTGAGCGCGGCGAACGCGATGAGGCCCGCAACGTGTCGCTGCAAAAGTACCGTAACGCACTGGAAGAGGCCGAGCTTAACCTTGGCTGGACGAAGGTCTACGCGGAAAACGACGGGACCGTCAGCAACCTGCAGCTAAGTCCGGGGTATTACGCCTCGTCCGGCTCGGCGGCGCTGGCGCTGGTCAACAACCAGACCGATATCGTGGCCGATTTTCGCGAGAAAAGCCTGCGTCATACCCACCAGGGGACCGATGCCGCAGTGGTGTTCGATGCCTTTCCGGGGCAGGTGTTCCGCGCCCACGTAACCAGCAGCGATGCCGGTATTCTGGCGGGGCAGGAGGCAGTTAACGGTGAGCTTTCCGCGCCGGAGACCTCTACCCGCTGGGTACGCGACGCGCAACGTATGCGTATTCACGTGGCGCTGGACGAGGCCTTGCCAAAGCATCTGCCCACCGGCGCGCGTGCTACCGTGCAGCTTTATAACAGCGAAGGGCCGTTTGCGCGCTTCTTCTCTGGCGTACAGATTCACCTGGTAAGCTTGCTGCACTATGTCTATTAATACCCTCGCGCGGGTGTTCACCCCGCACGGCAACATCGTTTACACCGCTAATGATTTTCGTCAGACGCTACGCGTCGTGCTGGCGGGGGTGATTGCCCTTAGCGTGTCGAGCTTTTACAACACCAGCTATGGCGTCTTTTTTGTGGTCTACCCGATCATGTTGCTGTCGCTGGTGCCGGTCTTTAATCGCCACGTTGCGAAACAATTTATCTTCAGCGCCTCGCTAAATTGCGTCGAAATGGTGCTGATTATCGGTTATCTATCACAATGGCCGCTGATCATGACCGCGGTCGTCTTTGCGCTGTATGTGATGCGATTTCGCTTTATGAGTAAGGGGCCGCTGTTCCTGTTTGGCTCAATGGGCGTGGTGTGCCAGAGCGTGATGCTCAACTTTATGAGCTATCCCACCACGGACTGGCATACGCTGCTCTTTTCCAACATCGAGGCCAGCGTGATGGCGGTGTGCCTGAGCGCGCTGATGAACTACCTGCTGCCGGACGTTGAGCCACGCAAGCCGCCACCGTTGATCGAGAAAGACGACGCCCGCGTGCGCCATGAGTCTTTGCTTTCCGGCACCGTGGCGACCCTGATTTTTGTGGTGTTTCAGATCAGTGACCTTAGCGACTCTCTCTCCGCGCTGATGGCGGGTATCTTGATCCTCTTTCCGATGAACTATCGCGGCGCGGTGATGAGCTCCATCTGGCGCGTGGTGGGCGTTGTGATGGGGTGTCTGTACATTCTGGTGGTGCAGCTGGTGCTGTACGATCACAGCAGCCATATGCTGTTGATGATGCCGCTGATTGCCCTCGGGCTGGCGTTTGGCGCCCGGCTGCACGTGATGGAGAAGGTGGGGGCGGGGGTCGGTTTCTCCATTACCACCACCATCGGCATTATGTTTGGTCAGAACATGCACCCGGATAGCGATCTGGTCTTCAGCGACCTCTACCGCATCGTCTCGGTGACCGTGGCGCTGGTGGTGACCCTGACGCTGGTCTTTCTGGTGCACCGGGTTCTGAACTGTTTCGCCCCCACCCGCTACGTGATTCAGGGTTGATACAGTATGCCGCCGCTGAAGCTCCAGTCTTCAGCGGCCGTAAACTGTATCACGACCATCACGTCGGCTTCTGCAATGCCCATCTGCTGGCTCAGCTCTGAGGCCAGCCGGCGATAAAAGGCGGCTTTTTGCGCCTCACTTCGCGGTTTTCCCGCCACGATATGACGCGCTACAGACCGACCGCGGCCTGCTGCCCGACGCCGGAGAGCTGGGAATGGCGCTGTATACGTGCGACCGATCCACCAATGCCGCGGTGAGTAGTATGCACGCGCTGATCCTCAGAGCGCTTAATGGATAAACGTCGGTATTTGCGAGAGAAGGAACAGGATAAGACCAATGGTCCCGCCCACGAGGGTGCCGTTGACGCGGATAAACTGCAGATCTTTGCCGATGTTTAACTCAATCTGGTGCGACATGTCTTTGGCATCCCAGCCTTTTACCGTGTCGCTGATATGGCGGGTAAGGAAGGTGGCGAACTCTGGCGCCACGCGGTGCGCGGCCTGTTCCAGGTGCTCATTGAGCGAGTTGCGCAGGTTGCTATCGGCAACCAGGGTCTCACCAAACCACAGTCCGGCGTTGGCGATGCGCTGTTTAACCCGGGAGTCCTCGCTCTGCATGTCGCTCTTCAGCCATTGACGCAGGTCGCCCCACATCTCACCCAGGTAGCGGTTAAAGGCCTCGTCGTTCTTGAGATAGGTTTTGATGTTCTCGGCTTTGGCGGCGGTTTCCGGGTCGTTTTTCAGGTTTTCAACCAGCTTCAGCACCGCCCGGTCAAAGGCCTGGCGGATCTGGTGGGTGCGGTCGTGGCTCACGTCATCCAGAATGGCATTGACCGCGTTCGACACCACTTCGGCGCTCTGATCTCCCAGCCACTCGGTAGGGAGAACCATTGCTTTGCGTGGGTGTTCGGTCTTCAGCCAGTGGACAATTTGCGCGGCGATAAAATCTCGGGTGCTGTCGCGCTGTAACAGGGTGATCAGGCGATTAATCACCGCATCCAGCAGCACCTGGTGGCGGCCATTCTTCGTCATGCTCTCCAGCATGGCGGCGCTGGTTTCGCTAAAATCGACCTTATCGAGCGCCTTATGGACGGCGCGTTTGAGCATCCGCCGAATGCGCCCATCATCGGTCAGTTCCAGGAAACCGCTCATTACCTGCATGATATGCAGCCCCACGCGCTGCGCGTTATCCGGCTGGCTGAACCAGTTGCCAATCAACAGGGCCGGTTCGTGACGGCGAATGAGGGTGAGGAGCGACTGGGTATCAAGAAACTTCTCCTGCACGAACTGCCCGAGATTGTCGCCGATCCGGTCCTTATTGCGCGGAATAATCGCCGTATGGCGGGCAATAAACGGAATGGGCACCCGGCGAAACAGGGCAACGACCGCAAACCAGTCTGCCAGCGCCCCCACCATCGCCGCTTCAGCAATGGCTTTGACGCCGCGCACCCAGAAAGTTTGCGGCAAAAAGAGGGTGGCGATAAAGGTCGCGGCGGCGATCAGCAGCAGCGACAGCGCCAGCAGCTTGGCGCGTTTGAGTTCAGCTAATTTTTCCATAGGGTTAAGGATAGAGTGAAGCGGGAAGAAGATGCAAAAATCGGACGATAATCCCGGCGCCGAAGAGCAGCAGTATCGCGCCCGCCGTACGCTCGATTTTCCATACGTTGTTGCACAGACGCGCTTGTACCGCAGGCAGGGCGAGACAGGAGACCAGGGCCAGATCCCACGTCAGCACCACCATGACCATCCAGATACCGCTCACCGACTGCTGCACCAGGGTGACATCTGGCCCCAGCAGAGCGGTCATGAGTGCCAGATAGAAAAGGGCATTTTTCGGATTTAACAGCGCCGACCCCAGCCCCAGCAGGAGCTGCCTGCGCCAGGAGGGGTAGCGTTGCGCTGTGCCGGATAACCTGAGTGGCCTCGCCGGGCTACGCACCAGCAGCCAGCCGAGCCACAGCAGATAAAGCGCGCCCAGTAGCTCAATCAGCGTAAAGAGCAGCGTGAACTGACGCAGCGCGTGGGATCCCAAAATCACCAGCAGTATGTACAGCCCATTGCCTGCGGCGATGCCTACGCATAACCCGGCGCTACCGCGTAGGCGGTGGCGGGCGGCAAACCCTATCAGTAAAAAGAAATCAGGACCCGGGCTTAACAGCGCCACGAAATGGGCCAGCGCCAGGGCGAGAAACGCGGAGGGAAAAAGTGTGCTAAGCAGTTCCATCATGACCTCATCAATAAATACTAAGGTCATCCTGGAGTGAGGCGCGAGTTAATTATTGTCAGATATTGATCGACCCGTCGCGTACTGGCGCGGCGTGGCGGCGGTATAGCGGACAAAGGTTTTATGGAAATGACTCTGATCGGCAAAACCGCTCTGGTAGCTGACGTCGGCAATGTCATCTCCGGCACGCAGCCGCGCTTTAGCGAACTCAATACGTGAAACGTTCAGAAAGGCGCCGGGCGTCAGGCCGGTATCTTGCTTAAAGGTTCTGATTAAGGTCTCTTTGCGTAGCGAAAAGCGCCGGGCGAAGGCGTCCAGCGAGGGCGGGGCGTGCAGGCTGTGGCGCAATGCGTCTTGCAACGCAAGGCTGGTAGGGCGCAGGGATCCGCAGGCGGTGGGCTGTGTGGCAAGGGTTGTTAGCAGGCGCGTAATGGCCGTGGGCGATAGCGTATTGACGATCTCGAGATAGAGGCTGAACAGCGCGTCGCTGCGGATCACCTGCTGCCGCGGCTGGATGTCGGTATCAAGATAGAGCATGTGGTAGCTGCGAGGCTGTCCCGCCAGCGGATTGCAACTGTGCGGCATATGGGCGGGGATGACAATCAAATCGCCAGGCTGAAGGATCAACGCTTCACCCTCGCACGTGCAGCAGGTCTGCCCTTCAAGGATGGCGCCAATGGAGAGTTGCGCATGGCTGTGACTTTTATAGGCCTGGGTGCTCTGCCAGGTGCTGCGCAGCTCAACGCCGGGCCGGCGGAGGAAGGTCTGATTGACGTGGCGAGTCTGAGTCATAAAGGGTGCCTGTGCGGGGGCGTAGAGGGGTGTTATAGCATGGGAGGGGGGAGGTGTCCTGCTGTCCCTTGTTCTCTGGCGTTGCCAGCCGGATATTTTTGCGAGCACGCTTTGGGATTTGCGAGGCCGTTAAAAACGCAGGCCTCGGTGCGTATCGATGCGGAGGTCAGAGCGTGGTTAAAAGGTCCCAGGAAAGGGTACCAAACCCGGTTTTACGCGACACGATGCTGGCCAAAATAACCCACGCCACCTCGATGTAGTGCTGCGAATATACCGAACTTTACCTTCAACCCCAGCCATTTTGACTACCCTTATAAGCCTCTGCGTTAAAAAAGGAGGCAATAATGGCTTATCAAACAGTGAATCCTGCTACCAACAAGCTCATCAAGGAATACCCCTCCCATACCGATGCCGATATCGAAGCGGCGCTGAAGACGGCGGACGCGCTTTATCACTCCGAGTGGGCGAAAGGCAGTATCGATAAACGCCTGCCGGTGCTGCATAAACTGGCGGATCTGATCGATGCGCGAACCGAAGAGCTGGCGAAGATTGCCAGTACGGAGATGGGTAAACTCATTGAGCAGAGTCGCGGCGAGGTGAAGCTCTGTGCGCAAATTGCCCGCTACTACGCTGATAACGCGAAGCAATTTCTTGCACCGGTGAAATACCCTTCCGAGATGGGCGAAGCCTGGGTTGAGCATCACCCGATTGGCGTGGTGATGGCCGTGGAGCCGTGGAACTTCCCGTTCTACCAGCTGATGCGCGTGCTGGCGCCGAACCTGGCGGCCGGTAACCCGGTGCTTGCCAAACATGCCAGCATCGTGCCGCACTGTGCCGAAGCCTTTGCCCACCTGGTGCGCGAAGCCGGTGCGCCGGAAGGGGCATGGACTAACCTCTTTATCTCTTCAGATCAGGTGGCGAACATCATCGCCGACGATCGCGTGCAGGGCGCAGCGCTGACGGGCTCGGAAAAGGCCGGTAGCGTGGTGGCCGCTCAGGCGGCGAAGCACATCAAAAAATCGACCCTCGAACTGGGCGGTAATGACGTGTTCGTGGTACTGGACGATGCGGATGTGGAGAAGGCGGTGAAAATCGGGGTTAACGCCCGTATCGCTAACGCCGGGCAGGTCTGTACCGCTGCAAAACGCTTTATCCTGCACGAAGGCATCGCTGAGCAGTTCCTGCAAAAATATACCGAGGCTTTCAAACAGCTGAAGGTTGGCGACCCGCTTGACGAGAGCACCACTCTGGGGCCGCTGTCGTCCAAAGACGCGCTGGAAACCCTGACCAAACAGGTGGACGAGGCGGTGAAAAATGGCGCGACGCTGCATCTGGGCGGCAAGCCCGTATCGCGCGAGGGCTGTTTCTTCGAGCCGACGATCCTGACCAATATCACCCGCGATAACCCGGCGTACTTCGAAGAGTTTTTCGGCCCGGTGGCGCAGATTTACGTGGTGAAAAACGACGACGAGGCGGTTGCCCTCGCCAACGATTCCCACTACGGCCTGGGCGGAGCGGTGTTTAGCAAAGACACCGAGCGCGCTAAAAAGATGGCTTCGCGTATCGAAACCGGGATGGTGTGGATCAACTGGCTCACCGATACCGCAGCCGAGCTGCCGTTTGGTGGCGTGAAGCGTTCCGGTTACGGACGCGAGCTGTCGGACCTGGGGATCAAAGAGTTTGTGAACCAGAAGCTGGTGGTCATTCGCCGGTAAGGCATCAGCCAAAAAAAACCTGCCATCCGGCAGGTTTTTTTGTTTTTAGGGCGCTTTAGAAGCTCACGCCGCCGCCGACATAAGCGCCGTCGATCAGGGTGTGGCCAGGGCGGCCATCTTTGCCGTCAACGCTCACGTGGCGATAGCCCACTTTCAGCGTGACGGGTTTGATTGGCGTCCAGCTTACGCCACCGTTGGCTTCAACGTAGTTCTTCACGCTGTTGTTCAGCCCTTCCGGTGCGGCATACCCTTCACCGAAAACGTGGATGCTGTCAGTCAGCGCCACGTTTACGCCACCGCCAATCGGGAACGCAACGCCGTTATCGCCTTTTTTCGGGCCGATGTAGATCGCTTTTGCGCCTGCGTTCAGCATGACCGGACCCACTTCCAGGTTATAACCTGCGCCTACGCCACCGGTCTGCGTACCGTCGTCAGTGTTTTTCAGCCAGTTGCTTTCGGCATAGAGGCCGGACGAGGATTTACCCATTTCCAGATTGAGGTTGGTGTAGTTTTTACCCTGCTCAATGCTGCCGCCCATCGCCAGTGCGGAACCTGATACCGCAGTCATCGCGGCAAGAATAAAAATATTCAGTTTTTTCATGTGGTTTTCCTCGTCATCAAATTAATCTGAGGGCACCATAGCAAGCGATGTTTATGACTGCAAATGTGATGGTGATCGAGGTTTTATGCTGTTTTTGTTAATGGATTAACCTTTTTGTGTTTGTAAAAGGTTGGTTTGTTCTGGCGTCAATGCGTAATGGTTCGGCGTTTAGTCCAGGTTTAATTTTTTTCTAAACGGACATTGAACAGGGAAGGAATAGTGATTCGGGACGCATTAATTAAGCCGCTAATAATTTCTATAAAGTGTTTCATTTGTCATATATAACAACGTAAGTTTACATTTCTTTGGTTAAAATCAACTCACTATTTTGTCACCTCTACGTATAGATAGTGCGAATATTGGACGCAGATTTCATTTGGCCAAAAATTGCGTGTAAAACGTTTGTGAGTCTTAGGTTGTATAAGCCGGTTTATTGTCTTTTTAAATTCTGATCGCGATCGCAAATGAAACTCTCCTTATCCATTTACTCGAAAACAGGCAGTACATACACTTTTTGCAGGATGTCATTATTGGCAAGGAGCGTCCATGTATTACCGGAACGACGTCATCAGTTATTTGCAGTCTAATAAGATTCTCGCAGTGAAACTTGATCATGCGGTTGCAGGCGTAAAGATGGCGGTAACGAATCAAATCGAAACAATGGGTGCCGGTGCAACGCGGGCATTATATTACACATCATGCTTTACGGATGAGTATCAGGATGTGTGTAAAAGACAGCAAACTGAAGACCGGAGATTTTTATATGGAGTAGTTAATCTTTTGCAACGAAAAGATGTTGTTTATGAATTGCTCAAAGTATATTTTGAGGAAATATTTAAAAATAAAACTGCTGAACAATTAGACAGAATCAAAAAGATGTTGATGGCTGCGAATGTTCATATTGCTGCTAGCTCTCTTTCCAGAGTCGGGTTCGCATTAGCTACGGCAACCTCCGTCGCTGTGGGCATGGGTCTTCGACTTGAAATGAGTGTCCTTGTAGGACGTATAGCTGGTATAGCTACAGTGGGGGTGAGTCTATATGGCATTGTTCAAAAGGCCGCCGATAGCGCTCGTAGACTCGAATTCTCTTGTCCTGCTTATTACGCGACATTATATACGCAAGAGTTAGAAATGATGTATTTCTTGATTGAACCTCTATTTCAGCGTGCGGGTGCATTAAAAGCACATTGGGCTTCAGACGAGGAAGTTGCAGATATCATTGTAAGGATGATTCGGTAGGACAATGATATACATTAAAAGAATGCTCCTTTGGTTAGGTCGACAACTGTTTGCATTATATGCGCCACAATTATGTGTGATCGTGTTTGCATTGTCATATATACATTTTTTTCGCGAGGGCCCACTCTGGCCTATTGGTCTCTTTGCGATTTTAATAATTTATATATTTGCACGTTATGTAAAGTGGTAAAGCGTTAACCTTCAACATTTTACTAAGGAAATAATATGTCTGCCCCCGCACACTTATGGCTAGAAGATGAAAACGGCTCTCCCATTGTCGGTAGCTGTTTAATGCCTCTGCGCTTAGGCTCCATTGAATTAAAGTCTTTCTCTCACAGCGTAACCATTCCCGTTGATCCCAACTGGGGCAAGCTCACCAGTACACGGGTTCACAGCCCTATTATTGTCGTCAAAGAGTTCGACCAGACAACCCCGATCCTTTATCGCGCGGTGTGTGAGGGGCGCACGTTGAAGAGAGCAATCTTCAGGATGTACCGTATTCTGGAGTCCGGCATTGAGGCTGAATATTTCACTATCACGCTGGATAACGTAAAGCTGATAACGGTTTCGCCGTACCTGTCGCCTAATGGTCTGAGCAGCACGCACCTGGAGACGCTGGAATTACGTTATGAGTCGATAACCTGGAAGTATACGGAAGGCAATATTATCTATCGCGATAGGTGGAACGCTCAATGTATAAGCTAGTGCCCCTCTGCAAAGGGAGAAGGGCACTAGTGTGTTTACTTACGCAGCCCCGCAAATGCCGCCCGAATCTCCTCTTCCGGCAGCGCAATGCCAATAAACACCATCACGCTGTGCGGCGCTTCTTCGCCCCAGGGTCTGTCCCAGTCGGCGCTATAGAGTCGCTGCACGCCCTGGAACAGCAGACGGTTCGGCTCCCCGTCGATCCATAGCATGCCTTTATAGCGCAGCAGCTTGTCCGCGAACGACAACAGCAGGTTCTCCATCACTCGGGAGACTTCGCTGATATCCACCGGGTAATCCAGTTCTACCACAATCGACGAGACGTCATTTTGCTTGTCGCCCATAAAGTGAAAGCGCGGTTTTGAGGTGACGTTCTCTTCCAGCATAAAGCCGTTGGTGTTGAACAGTTGTGCCAGGTCAATATCGCCGTGCGTCACGGTGTAAATCGGGGCGCGTGAGTTAATGCGCGTCAACCGCTCGCGCAGTTTCTCGCTGTCGCCTGCCACGTCGGTTTTGGTGAGCAGGATACGGTCCGCGTAGCCTACCTGCGACTGGGCGATGGTGAACTGGTTCATCTGCTCGTCGGCATGCACTGCATCCACCAGAGCGATCACCCCGTCGAGCAGATAGCGCTGGCAGAGGATCTCATGCGAGAAGAAGGTCTGGATAATCGGGCCGGGATCGGCCATGCCGGTGCACTCAATCACCAGGCGGTCGAAGTCGATCTCCCCGCGATCGCGGCTATCGAGTAGATCCAGCAGGGCGTCTTCGAGTTCGTTAGAGCGGGTGCAGCAGATGCAGCCGTTGGTGAGGGTTTTGATCTGGGTGGCGCGATCGCCAATCAGTTGATCGTCAACGGACACTTCACCAAATTCGTTCTCGATGACGGCGATTTTGAAACCGTGCTGTTCGTTGAGGATGTGGCGCAGCAGGGTCGTTTTACCGGCGCCAAGAAAGCCGGTGAGCAGAGTAACGGCAATCGGGGTCATGGTCTCTCCTTTAGCAGCAGCGAACGCCGCCTTCTCCACTTCCGCCGTAGCGCGCTTCTTGTCGCTCGCGGAAGAATTCGGTGTAGGTCATGTACGGCTTATCCGGGTGGTTGGTCTTCATATGTTCAACGTAGTTGTCATAGTCCGGAATGCCAATCAGCATTTTCGCCGCCTGACCGAGGTATTTTTTTGCTTCGCCTAAATTACCAAACATTATGCCTTCCAGACAAAAAAGCCCGGCGAGGGAGAAAAGAGCGCGCCGGGCAGTCCCCTCTCCCTTGAGGGAGAGGGTTAGGGTGAGGGGGAAGGTTTAATGGTGTGAAGAGGTCTTCACGCCGCCTTCCGGTACCGGCACGTATGGGGTCTCTTTATCCGTACGACCGTCGGTATTACGCACTTTCATCCAGGTTTTGATGCCGTAGAAGATAATGCTATACACCACCACCAGGAACAGAATACTCAGACCTGCGTTGGTATAGTTGTTCACCACGATATGGTTCATGTTGGCAATCTGCTGCGCGGTCAGATCCGCGCCGCCAGCGGCAATCTTCTCTTTGTACTGGTTAGCCATAAAGAAGAAGCCTTCCAGCTGTGGGTTGGAACTGAAGAGCTTCAGGCCCAGCGCCCAGGTCGTGCAGAGCAGCAGCCAGCAGGCCGGTACTACCGTCACCCAGATGTATTTGGTGCGCTTCATCTTCACCAGTACCACGGTGCCAAGCACCAGCGCCACGGCCGCCAGCATCTGGTTAGAGATACCGAACAGCGGCCACAGGCTCTTCACGCCGCCCAGTGGATCGACCACGCCCTGATACAGCAGGTAACCCCACAGACCGACGCAGCCCGCGGTACCCAGAACGCCCGCCACCAGGGAATCGGTTTTCTTCAGGAACGGCACGAAGTTACCGAGTAAATCCTGCAGCATAAAGCGGCCTGCACGGGTACCCGCGTCCAGCGCGGTGAGGATAAACAGCGCTTCAAACAGAATACCGAAGTGGTACCAGAAGCCCATGTCCGCCCACGGCAGCACTTTGTGGAAAACGTGGGCGATACCCACAGCCAGCGTCGGTGCGCCGCCAGCACGGTTCAGTACCGATGGTTCGCCGATGTCTTTCGCGGTCTGCATGATCTGCTCAGGCGAGATCACAAAGCCCCAGGAGCTGACGGTTGCCGCCGCATGTGCGCTGGCCTCTCTCAGCTGCGCCATGATCATTGCGGTATTTTCGCCGCCCATCTCATGCAGGTTTGGCATGGTGATGCCCAGACCGGCTGGCGGGGTGTTCATCGCAAAGTAGAGACCCGGTTCGATAATGGAGGCTGCAACCAGCGCCATGATCGCCACAAAGGACTCCATCAGCATCGCGCCATAACCGATAAAGCGCGCGTCAGTTTCGTTAGCCATCAGCTTCGGCGTGGTGCCGGAAGCGATGAGTGCGTGGAAGCCAGACACGGCGCCACAGGCGATGGTGATAAACAGGAACGGGAACAGCGCCCCCTTCCACAGCGGACCGGTACCATCGATGTACTGGGTGACCGCCGGCATTTTCAGCTCAGGGTTGATGATCACAATCCCGATCGCCAGGCCCACGATAACGCCGATTTTCAGGAAGGTGGCCAGATAGTCACGCGGGGCCAGGATCAGCCAGACCGGCAGCAGGGCGGAGATGAACGCATAGCCAATCAGCGCAAAGGTAATGGTGGTGTCTTTGAAGGTCAGTGCCGGGCCCCAGTAAGGGTCGTGGGCGATGATGCCGCCAAAGTAGATTGAGGCCACCAGCAGCACGATACCAATCACCGACACCTCGCCTACGCGGCCAGGGCGCAGGAAGCGCATGTAAATGCCCATAAAGAGCGCAATTGGTACGGTAGAGCAGACGGTAAAGACGCCCCACGGACTTTCAGCCAGCGCTTTCACCACGATCAGGGCCAGCACCGCGAGGATGATGATCATAATCAGGAAGCAGCCGAACAGGGCGATAGTCCCCGGCACGCGGCCCATCTCTTCTTTGATCATCTCACCCAGCGAGGAGCCGTTACGGCGCGAGGAGATAAACAGCACCATAAAGTCCTGCACCGCGCCTGCCAGCACTACGCCTGCGAGCAGCCAGAGGGTACCCGGCAGGTAGCCCATCTGCGCGGCCAGTACCGGGCCGACCAGCGGACCCGCGCCGGCGATCGCGGCAAAGTGGTGGCCAAACAGCACGTAGCGGTTAGTTGGCACGTAGTTCAGGCCGTCATTATTAATGACCGCCGGGGTAGCGCGCGTAGGGTCGAGCTTCATGACCTTCTGCGCGATGTATAAGCTGTAGTAGCGGTAGGCCACTAAATAGACAGAGACGGAGGCGACCACGATCCACAGGGCGCTAACGTGCTCGCCCCGGCGTAGTGCAACCACTGCCAGACAGAAAGCGCCGAGGATCCCGAGGAGCGCCCAGGGCACGTGCTTAAGTAGTTTTTTGGTATCCATAATAAGACCTGGTTTTTTAGCTGAAAAAAGGGTCAGGGTATGTTGTAGATGTAGTGAGTAATGCTACGGCGATCGTGCCAGATCCCCGCGCGCGTAAAGGACGGTAAATGCGTGAGTGGTTAAATGGGGCGATGAACGGTCAAAAAAGAGGGCGAGCGGTTGAGGCTCGCCGTGTGGGAAGGAGAGAGTGTGATAAGGATCACGCAGCCTGCGGGTCAGGTTTCGGGCGTCAGGTAGCTCTCCAGCGTTTTGACCATCTTTTGCTTAAGCCACGCGGGCTCCAGTACCTGAATATTGGGCAGCCAGTAGAAAATCAGCGGCAGGATCTGATTCTCGTGTGCCGCCATGCAGCGAATAGTGGTGCCCTGAGCGTGATCTTCCAGAATCTCTTGCTGCGGCAGCAAATTGCGGCGGCGAAAGTAGTGCGAGATAGTATTGTTAATAAATATTTTCACTTCGAAAGTATCTTCCGCAACCCACGGGCTAAGGTTCTTTTCCAGCAGCGCTATCGCGTGTTCTTCAGGGCTAAAAGTGGCATTCTGAATATCGAGCCATTTAATCTGGCTTAAAGAAAACGATTTCAAACGGCCATTTTCAGTCGCCTGCAAATACCAGATGTTCTTTTTGTTAATCAGTTTATAGGGGTGAACAGTACGATTTTTGTCTTTATAAACGATCTTGCAAACATTACGATTTTTAATCGATTTCTCAATCGACGGTAAATATCGTCGGATATCGTTTTCGACCGAATGTTCGGCATCATTGTTAAGGATTTGAATATAACTCTCGTCGACGCGTGACTCCAGTTTTTGCCAGAACTCCGTGCCTCTGTCCGGAAAAAAGCTATCGGCATTCAGGAAGTTAGCGATGGTGTGGTGCAACCCCTGTCCGGCTGAGTTTTGTACTGCGTGGATTAAGCGGTATTGTCCGCCTCCGGTATGTTCAACAATAGGGGAGAGCGCATTGAGGTCCCGATAGACTGTCCGCTCAGTAATATTAAATTTGTGCATCAGGGCATGTCGGCTAACCACACCGTGTAAATGCAGCTCCATCAGAATATCGACCAGCCTCTCCGCTGATCGACTCCTGCTCGGAATTGTCATAATAAAGTTCCCGTAAACTAAAGCATTGCTGTGAATTATGCCCACGCTGCTGACAAAATATGTCAGCCGTGTCAATGACATGAAAATTTCTCTTATGGATATATATAACGGCGTGATTTGCGATAAACATTAATGCTTTTTGTGCAGGAGAGGAAAAGAGAGGAAATTTTGCGCTGGTCATCAAAGAATGCCAGCGCAGAGAGGGTTAAAGCGCGGCTTCCAGTGCCATCATGACCGGGTGGAAACGGCGTTTAAAGTAGATGAGCCCGTGGCCCTCTTCAGCCAGGACAATATTTTTGATCACCACCAGATAGACCAGATGGGTACCGATGGTCTGTACCTGGCTGATTTCGCCTTCAAGGCTTGCCAGCGCCCCTTT
This sequence comes from Leclercia pneumoniae, assembly GCF_017348915.1. Lineage (NCBI taxonomy): Bacteria > Pseudomonadati > Pseudomonadota > Gammaproteobacteria > Enterobacterales > Enterobacteriaceae > Leclercia > Leclercia pneumoniae. The sequence continues at coordinate 555,715 of NZ_CP071383.1, forward strand.
TAGTAGCGGCTGACCCAGCAGCCCTTTCTGCCAGCAGGAGAGGCTGAACCGCTCTTCCATCGCCATGCCAGTCATCCCGGCGAAGTGGCGGGCCATCAGCTCCTGTTCATGGTTTAGCACGTTAATGCACAGTTTGCCGTTACCCTGAAAGACCGGGTTCATGGCGCTATTGGCATTGAGGCACACCATTACGGACGGTGGCGTATCAGTAACCGAGCAGACCGCCGTCGCGGTAATGCCACAGCGTCCCGCCTCACCCTCAGTGGTGACAATGTTGACCGCCGCCGACAGGCTGGCCATCGCGTCGCGAAAACGCAGGCGTTGTTCATCTAATTGCATTGAAACCTCCCGCTGCGTTATTTCAGCAGCTTGTCCAGCATGTTGATATCGGAGTTGTTGTGCAGGTGCGGCACGGTCCAGCCGTGCTGGTCGTACTCGGACATGCAGCGGTCGACCATCGCCATCATCTTGTCCATGTTGCCGGAGCTTTGCGCCTGGCGCAGGCACTGCAGGCGGATCTCATCCTGGCTGCCGGAGTAGTTGATCTCATACAGCTCGTGGCGGCCACCGAATTCGCTGCCGATGGCATCCCACATCAGTTTCAGGATCTTGATGCGCTCGACGTGATCCATACCGTTGGAGCCACGCACGTACTTCGCCAGATACTGGTCGATCTGCGGGTTGTTGAGATCCCGGGCGCTGGACGGCAGGTAGATCAGGCCGCTGGTGACGTTGCGCTCAATAATATTTTTGATTTTGGCGTAGGCCATTGGGGCCATCACGCGGTAGGTCTGGAGCGCCGCGTGGTCCGGCAGGTACGCACCGTTGACCCACGGGGTCGCCTCCGAGCACATGGAGTCGCTCAATGCCCAGAACATGTTGCGCCAGGCCACTACTTCGCCAAGATCGGCCTGCACGCCGCGAAACTCTAGGGTGCCGGTACACTCCAGCGATTTTTTCAGCAGGGCGGTGATGAAATCGAGCTTCACCGCCAGACGTACGCAGGCCTGCAGCGGGTACATGCGGGCAAATCCTCCCTCCATGGTCCAGCGGCGGCAGCGATCGAAATCGCGGTAGATCAGCACGTTCTCCCACGGGATCAGCACATGATCCATCACCAGGATCGCATCGTTCTCGTCGAAGCGGCTGGAGAGTGGATAGTCATACGGCGAGCCGGTGGCACCGGCCACCATCTCGTAGGAGGCGCGGGAGATCAGCTTCACGCCCTCGGCATCCATCGGCGCGACGAACATCAGCGCGAAGTCCGGGTTTTCGCCCATCACCTGTGCGGAGCCAAAGCCGATCATGTTGTAGTGGGTCAGCGCCGAGTTGGTTGCCACCACTTTCGCGCCGCTGACGATGATCCCCGCGTCGGTCTCTTTCTCCAGCTTGATGTAGACATCTTTAACCTCGTCCGCCGGTTTGTGGCGGTCGATCGGCGGGTTGACGATGGCGTGGTTAAAGTACAGGCCGGTCTCCTGAATGCGGGTGTACCAGTTACGGGCGTTCTGCTCGAACTGGCCGTAGAACGCCGGGTTAGCCCCCAGCGCGCAGCCGAAAGCCGCTTTGTAGTCAGGCGTGCGGCCCATCCAGCCGTAGCTCAGGCGGGACCACTCGGCGATGGCATCACGCTGCTGGCGCAGGTCATCGGCGCTTTTCGCCACCCGGAAGAATTTGTGGGTGTAACCGCCGCTGCCGGTGTCGGTGCCCCAGCAGAGGGTATCCTGCATCTCAGGCTTGTGCAGCGCGTCGTACATCTGTGCGATAGACGCCGCCGCGTTACGAAATGCCGGATGGGTAGTGACGTCTTTAACGCGTTCGCCGTAGATATAAATCTCGCGGCCATCCTGCAGGCTTTTTAAATACTCTTCGCCGGTGAGCGGGCGTTTGGCATCGGCGCGGAAATCTTCAGGCTTCATAGGGACCTCGTATCGGAAGATGTTTGTTAAATTTATGTTTTGTTTTTGTTGTTTAATTGAAGCTTGAGAGGGAGGGAACGTGAAGGGACGATTGGGACAACGGCGGGTACTTTTCGGGTGAGATCGGGTTTTGTGATCGCTGTCCCCTCACCCTAACCCTCTCCCCAAAGGGAACAGTTACACCCTCTCCCCTTTGGGGAGAGGGCCGGGGTGAGGGGTAACCGGTACTTTCTGCGCCCGATACGCGCTCGGTGAACACCCAACTAACCGATTGAAAAATCTAGCAAAATAGGCCGGGTCTTTAAAGCCGAGCTTCCAGGCCACCTCGTTCACCGCGCTGTCGGAAAAAAGCAGCAGCCGTCTGGCCTCGCGCAGCTGACGGTCGAAGATCAGCCGTTTTGGCGGGCGGTTGGCGAAGCGGCGGCAGATATCCGTCAGGCGCGATCCGGTGAGATGCAGCTCGCTGGCGTATTCCGGCACCGTCCAGTGCTGGTGGTAATGCGCGTCAATCAGCTGGGTAAAGCGCTGGAAAAGCTTTAGCTCGCCCCGCATGCCGCTTGAAGCATGGTCGTCGAGCTTCGCGTTGCGCAGCAGCAACGTAAAGACCGCCTGGGCTAAAAGTACCAGCGTATGCTCGCGGCCGGGCAGCTGCGCGGTGGATTCGCGCTTTATCAACTGCCAGTAGTGTTTTAGCGCCAAAAGCTCGTCCGGTTTATCGGCCAGCGAGAGGCAGATCCCCGGCAGGCCGAACGCCTCCCGGGTGCCGGGATAGAGCACCTCCAGCAGCGGCCAGATCAGATCCTCGCGTACCGTCAGCACGTGGCCGTCGCTGTCCGATTCGGTGATGAACGCATGTGGCACAGACGGCGGCGTGAGGACAAACAGCGGGGCCTGCACCGAGTAGCGGTGATCGTCAAGCTGCAGCTCAATCTGTCCAGTATCGAGAAAGTGCATCTGAAAATACTGGTCGTGCCGGTGCGCCTGCATGTCGCGGCCAAAGAAGGCCGCCATGCGAGAAAACGACTGATAGTGCACATCGTCGGTGCCCAGGCTTTCGTCATACTCTTTGCTGATATCAATGTTGGCGATAGGGCTCTGGCACATGGTCGTTCCTCTGTTGATCCTGCTGCGTCATCGGAATACGGGTCAGCACGAGCGCGCCAACCACCAGCAGCCCGGCGACAAACCACAAACCTGAGCTAAAGCTGCCGGTCGCGTCGCGCAGAATGCCGATCAGCAGCGGACTGACGGCCGATCCGACGTTACCGATGGCGTTGATCACCGCCAGCGCCACCGCCCGGGACTGCAGGCTAATGACCCGATCCGGGGTGGTCCAGAAGATCGCCATAGCGGTAAAGGATCCGGTTGAGGCCATAATGATGCCAAGCAGCTGGATCAGGCCGTGATCCGTTGCGGAGGCCAGCATCCAGCCCGCCGCGGCGAACAGGTACGGCAGGATGGTGTGCTTTTTTCGCTCTTTTAGCCTGTCGGAGCGGCGGCTCCACCAGATCATCCCGAGGATGGTACAGAACTGGGGGATCGCCGCCAGCAGGCCGATCACGATATTGCTGCTGCCAGTGTTGAAGCTCTGGAGGATCTGCGGCGTCCAGATGTTGATGGCGCTCAGGGTGTTGGTCAGACAGAAGTAGGCCAGCGTGTAGAGCAGCACCGCCGGGGTTAACACCTCGCGCAGCGTCGAGCGCGGGGTGGAAGGGTGCGCAATGGCCAGCTCCTGCTCACGGGCGATCATTGTTTTCAGCGCCCGCTTTTCGTCCTCGTCCAGCCAGCTCGCCTGGTCCGGTGTGTCGTTAAGATAAAACCAGGTCACCACCCCGAGCACCACGGAGGGCAGCCCCTCCAGCAGGAACAGCCACTGCCAGCCTTTCAGGTTCCACAAGCCGTCCATCGCCAGAATATAGCCGGAGAGGATCGAGCCGAGCATCATGGTGACCGGCATAGCGATCATAAACAGCGCGTTGGCGCGGGCGCGATGGTATGCCGGGAACCACCAGGTAAGATAGACCAGGATCCCCGGCAGGAAGCCGGCTTCGGCAATCCCCACCAGCATGCGCAGGCCGTAGAGGGTTTCCGGGCTGGTGGCGAACATCGTACAGGTGGAGGCGATGCCCCATACCACCATGATGCTGGCGATCCAGCGGCGCGCACCTACCTTCGCCAGCATGATGTTGCTCGGGATCCCGCACAGGACATAGGTGACGTAAAACAGCGTGGCGGCCAGGCCAAACATGGTAGAGGTCAGGCCCAGATCCTTGCCCATCGTCAGCCCGGCAAAGCCGATGTTGATGCGGTCAAGGAAGGAAAAGACAAACAGAATAAAGAGAAACACGATCAAACGACGGAACAGCTTGTTAATGGCACGATGTTCAACGGCTTTTTCATCTTGCAGGGTAGAGGTCGTCATGCTGCGCTCCTGATCTTACCTTTAGTAGACGGATTTATTGTTATTTACTGACGTAACCGGTTTATCGATAAAGCGTGCGGCCAGCGCTTCGGCGCTGCGGGCGAGTAGAGTAGTGTCGACGCCAACCGCGACGAACAGCGCCCCGAGCTCGAGATAGCGTTTTGCCAGCGCCTCGTTCGCCATCAGAATGCCGGGGGCTTTCCCCGCCTCGCGGATTTGCGCGATGGCCCGTTCGATGGCGGCCTGCACCTCGGGGTGTTGCGGGTTACCAGCAAAACCCATGTCGGCGCTGAGATCTGCCGGGCCAATAAACACGCCGTCGACGCCTTCCACGTCGAGGATCTGCGGCAGGTTTTTCAGCGCCTCGCGAGTTTCGATTTGCACCAGTACGCACATGGCGTCGTTGGCCTGTTGCAGGTAATCCGGGATGCGGTTCCAGCGTGATGCCCGCGCCAGCGCGCTGCCGACCCCACGGATACCCGCAGGCGGATAGCGGGTAGCGCTCACCGCCAGACGGGCTTCGTCGGCGTTCTGCACCATCGGCACCAGCAGCGTTTGCGCCCCCACGTCCAGCAGCTGTTTGATCTGCACCGGATCGTTCCATGACGGGCGTACCACCGGCTGGCTGGCATAGGGGGCGATGGCCTGCAGCTGGGTTAAAACCGTCTGCACGCTGTTCGGGGCGTGCTCTCCGTCGATCAGCAGCCAGTCGAAGCCTGCGCCCGCCAGCAGTTCCGCGCTGTAGCTGCTGGTCAGTCCCAGCCACAAACCGATTTGCGGTGTTCCGGCTTTCAGTGCCGTTTTGAATGCGTTTTGCATAGTCGTCTCCTAGACAAAGCGGCAGCTGATGGACCCCATGTTGCCGTAGTCCACGTGGAAGGTGTCGCCCCGGCTGGCGGCAACCGGGCGGGTAAAGGAGCCGCCGAGGATGATCTGGCCGGGTTCAAGCTGAACGTCGTACGGCGCGAGCTTGTTCGCCAGCCACGCCACCCCGTTCGCCGGGTGGTTAAGCACGCCTGCGGCGACGCCGGTCTCTTCGATGACGCCGTTGCGATAGAGCAGAGCGGAGATCCAGCGCAGATCTAGTTCGTCGGGCTTAATTGGGCGGCCGCCGAGGATCACCCCCGCGTTGGCGGCGTTATCGGAGATGGTGTCGAACACCTTGCGCGGGCGCTGGGTTTCAGGATCAACGTTGTGACAGCGGGCGTCGATCAGTTCCAGGGCGGGGATCACGTAGTCCGTGGCGTTGTAGACGTCGAAGATCGTGCAGTTTGGGCCGCGCAGGGGTTTTGCCAGCACGAAGGCCAGCTCCACTTCAATGCGCGGGACGATAAAGCGATCGACGGGGATGTCGCTGCCATCGTGGAAGAACATATCGTCCAGCAGCGCGCCATAGTCCGGCTCGCTAATCTGCGAGCTGGCCTGCATCGCTTTGGAGGTCAGACCGATCTTATGGCCCTTCAGCACGCGGCCCTCGGCAATTTTCAGGCTCACCCATTCGCGCTGAACAGCGTAGGCGTCTTCTATGGTGATCTCCGGATACTCCAGCGAGATCGCGCGGATCTGCTCCCGGGACTGTTCCGCCTGATGCAGGCGGTGGGCGATCAGGGTGTGGGTATGTTTGTCGAGCATGGCGATATCCTGTTGTATTGTTTTCTCCCTCTCCCTGTGGGAGAGGGCCGGGGTGAGGGCGTCAGGCCTCAGAGCTATCCCCTCACCCTAACCCTCTCCCAAAGGGAGAGGGGACTGGCTGTGCCGCTATTATTTAAACAACGCGTGCACGTTGTTTTGCTTGTAATTGAGCGTCGGATGCAGCTCCTCTATTTCAAACGACAGTGCCAGATAGCGTGCTTCCATCAGCCCGGCGAAATGGTCTTTAATCAGCGCAAACAGCATCTCGCCCACCTGTTGACGGCTTTCCAGGCTGCGCCCCGCGCCAATCTTCAGCGTCATGTGCACGAAGGCATAATCGTGTTTCCCGTCGGCCATCTGCCAGGTGTCCAGCCAGTGGGCGCGGCTGCGGATACCGCCGATCGGAAAGATACCCGTGGCGGCCAGCGCCGCGTTCACCCTGGCAAACAGCCCCGGCAGGTCGGCCTGCTCGCGGATGTTGTCGGTACATTCAGCAATAAAGTGCGGCATGATGGCTCCTTACGCGGGCAGCGGGAAAACGGCGTTAACCTGACCGGTACCGGAGCTGGCGAACAGCTCGGTGAGGAACTCCACTTTGCCGTCGTATTTGTCCCAGCCGAGCATCCCCAGCAGCATCACCGTGTCGTGCATGTTGCCCTCGCCGTAGCAGTAATCGGCGTATTCCGGCAGCATGCTGCAAAACTCTTTGAACTGGCCCTCGCGCCACAGCTTGACCACGCGCTCGTCCATCTGACGGTCAAACTCGCGGGTGTAACTGTTCATCCCTTCTTCCGCGCGCTGGTCGTCGATGAAGCGGTGCGAGAGTGAGCCGCTGGCAAGTACCGCCACGGTGCCGTCATATTTTTCGATGGCGCTGACGATGGCCTCGCCGAGCCTGCGGCTGTCGGCAAAATCGTGAACGGTGCAGAACGCCGAAATGGAAACCACTTTGAAGTGCTTATCCGCGTTCATGTAGCGCATTGGCACCAGCGTGCCGTACTCCAGCTTCAGGCTCGGGATGTTGTGCGCTTTGGCGCGCACGCCGAGCTTCACCGCCTCGTCGGCGATCAACTGCCCGAGTTCCGGGTTGCCGTCGTAGTCGTAGGTCATGTCGCGGATAAAGTGCGGCAGCTCGTTGCTGGTGTAGACGCCGGAAAAATGGTCCGCACAGTTAATGTGATAGGCGCTGTTCACCAGCCAGTGGGTGTCGAAGACGATAATGGTATCGACCCCCAGCTCGCGGCAGCGCTTGCTGATCTCTTTATGCCCGTCAATGGCCGACTGGCGGCAGCCGTGGTTTTTGCCCGGCAGTTCGGAAAGGTACATCGACGGCACGTGGGTGATTTTTGCCGCTAACGCTAAGGTGCCCATATCAGATACCCCACTTTGGAATCGGATGGTTGCCCATCGAGATGCAGACGTTTTTCATCTCGGCGAACACTTCAAAGCTGTACTCGCCGCCCTCGCGCCCGGTGCCGGAGGCCTTCACGCCGCCAAACGGCTGGCGCAGGTCGCGCACGTTCTGGGTGTTGACAAACACCATGCCCGCTTCGATGTTGCGCGCCAGGCGCAGCACTTTGCTGACGTCCTGGGTCCAGATATACGACGCCAGGCCGTACTCCACGTCGTTGGCCAGGCGCAGCCCTTCCGCTTCGTCCTTAAACGGCAGCAGGCAGGCCACCGGCCCGAAGATCTCCTCCTGGGCCACCCGCATCCGGTTATCGACATCCGCCAGCACCGTCGGGCGCAGGAAGTTGCCGCCTTTCAGGTGCGCAGGCAGATCGGTGGGTTTATCCGGCCCGCCCGCCAGCAGGGTCGCCCCTTCCTCAATACCGAGGCGGATATAGCCGGAGACTTTTTCCCAGTGCTGGGCGCTAATCAGCGCGCCAACCTGGGTGTTTGGATCGGTCGGGTCGCCCACCCGCAGGCGGCTGGCGCGTTCGGCGAAGCGTTTAACAAATTCCGGGTAGATGCTCTGCTGAATGAAAATGCGCGAACCGGCGGTGCAGCGCTCGCCGTTGATCGAGAAGATGGTGAACAGGGCAGCGTCCAGGGCGCGTTCGATGTCGGCATCGTCAAAAATCAGCACCGGCGATTTGCCGCCCAGCTCCATTGAGTATTTTTTCAGCCCGGCGTTTTTCATGATGTTGCGCCCGGTGGCGGTGCCGCCAGTGAACGAGACGGCACGCACGTCGTGATGGCGCACCAGCGCATCGCCGGCCGTCGCGCCATAGCCCTGCACCACGTTCAGCACCCCCGCCGGGATACCCGCCTCCAGCGCCAGCTCGCCTAAGCGGTCGGCGGTCAGCGGGGAGAGTTCAGACATCTTCAGTACCGCAGTGTTACCCAGCGCCAGGCACGGCGCGACCTTCCAGGTGGCGGTCATAAAGGGCACGTTCCACGGCGAGACCAGCGCGCACACGCCCACCGGCTGCACCAGGGTGTAGTTGAGCATGGTGTCATCGACTGGATAGGTTTTGCCGTTCATCTGCTGGCACACCTCGGCGAAGAACTCGAAGTTGTGCGAGGCGCGTGGGATCAGTACGTTTTTGGTCTGGTGGATCGGCAGGCCGGTGTCGGCGGTCTCCATGGCGGCGATCGCCGGGACGTTCTCGTCGATCAGCTCCCCCAGCCGGCGCATCAGGCGCGCGCGCTCTTTCATCGGCAGGTTGGCCCATTTCGGGAAGGCTTCTTTCGCGGCGGCGACCGCCTGATGGATTTCCGCTTCACCGCCGGAGGCCACTTCCGCTAAGACCTCTCCGGAGGCCGGGTTGGTGGTGTGGAAGTAGTCGCTACCCGCCACGTTTTTGCCGTTGATCCAATGGTTTATCTTTTTCATTTTGTTGTCTCCTCGCTGACAATCCGGTTGACCAGGCGACCTACGCCTTCCACTTCCACCACCACTTCATCGCCCGGGACCACGTCGGAGAGTCCCTTCGGCGTGCCGGTGGCAATCATGTCGCCCGGCTGCAGGGTCATAAATTCACTCAGATACGCGATCAGGAACGGGATGCTGAAGATCAGATCTGCCGTCGTGCCTTCCTGTCGCAGTTCGCCGTTGACGAAGGTGCGCAGGGTGAGGTTGTGCGGATCGGGAATGGCGGCTTTCGGCACGATGTTCGGGCCGATCGGCGTTAGCCCGTCGCGGCTTTTCACCCGCAGGTTGGGGCGGTAGTAGTTTTCGAGATAGTCGCGGATGGCGTAATCGTTGCAGAGGGTGTAGCCCGCAACAAAGTCCATCGCGTCGGCCTCACTGACCTTACGCGCGGTTTTGCCGATGACCACCACCAGCTCCGCCTCATAGTGCATGTACTCGACGTTGTTCGGGCGCACCGACGTCTGGTTATCACCGTTAAGGGTGTTCGGCGCTTTAATAAACACCAGCGGCTCGGTGGGCGGGGTGAAGGCCAGTTCGCTGGCGTGATCGGCGTAATTCAGCCCGAGGGCAAACAGCGTGGCATGCGGGGGGGTGGCCGGTGTAATGGCGACGTCGCGCTCATCCACTACCGGGTTTTCCAGCGGCGGGAAACCTTCAGCCAGAATGCGCACGCGATCGCCGGGACGGATCTCGGCGCGGGTGTGCGGGGTACCCAGCAGAATGGCGTCACCGGGTTGGAGGGTGGCGAATTCGCTCAGGGCGCTCAGCAGTTCGGCGGCATTGCGCTCGAGATCGCCGGTGTTCCAGTGGTCAGCTTCGCGGCCATTGATTTCGGTGATGATGTTCAGGTTATCGATATTATCAACGTCGGCCAGTTCACCGAGCGGGCAAAAGCCGTCGCGGCATTTCGCCTTGATGGCCGGGCGGTAAAAGCTCTCTTCCGGCAGGCTCACGTCGTTCGCCAGCGCATAACCGGCGATGTAGTGCTGCGCCTCGTCTACCCGCACGCGGCTGGCGGTTTTGCCAACAATCAACGCAACCGTCGCCCCGCTCAGCACCTTTTCACCGGCGGGGTGGGGGATCGGCTCACCGGCCTGAATCACCGTATTGTGCGGTTTGATAAACCATACCGCTGTTTTAGGCGGTGTGTTGTAGGGGGGCTGTCCAAATTTCTCTTGCCAGGCGGCAAGCTGGCTGCGGTGGTTGAGGGCGACTGCGAAAACCGTACCTTTCATTGCTCTCTCCTCAGGCTCTGTTGCCCGGTTTTGAGTTCGTTAATATATTAATGAATAGGTTTTAGGCTTTCGTTCGGACATTGGCAAACGGAAGTGAAATATTTGTGATATCAATAACAATAAATTTACATATTTATAATAATTGTGTTTATATACAGTGAGTTAATGTTTTTATCTGTTTTCTGGTAGACTTTTTTCTTCACGTGAAGGCGGCAGTCAGAGTCCGTCGGAGACGATTGTTAGCTTGTTAATGATTTTAAGGGAGGTGCTATGCACAACTCACTCACCATTGCTTTGCTTCAGGCCAGGGAAGCGGCGATGGCCTGGTTTCGCCCCATCGTCAAACGCCATAATCTGACGGAGCAGCAGTGGCGCATCGTGCGCGTGCTGGCTGAAAACCCGAATATGGATTTCCACGATCTCGCCTTTCGAACCTGCATTCTGCGCCCCAGCCTGACCGGCATCCTCACCCGGATGGAGAGCGTAGGGCTGGTGTTGCGATTAAAACCGGTGAATGACCAGCGCAAACTCTATGTTTCGCTTACCAAAGAGGGGCAGGCGCTGTACGCCCACGCCCAGGCCGAAGTGGAAGAGGTGTATCAGCAGATCGAGGCGGAATTTACCGCAGAGAAGATGCAGCAGTTGACCGGACTATTGCGGGAGTTTATTGCGCTGGGTCAGCAGCGCTCCGCCAGGCAGGATGAAGAGTAAATTCTGCAAACGATCAGGACGATTTTCGTAAAGTTTTCCCTTACCAGGCCGAAAATTCTGTTATCTGTCTGGTGGAAAGAGAAAAAATGTTAAATCGTATTAAGATTGTTACTAGCTTGTTGATAGTATTGGCTATTTTTGGCCTTTTACAACTCACATCCGGTGGTCTTTTCTTTAATGCCCTGAAGCATGACAAAGAAAACTTCACCGTTCTGCAAACCATTCGTCAGCAACAATCCACGCTTAACGGCAGTTGGGGCGCGTTGCTGCAAACCCGTAATACCCTGAACCGTGCGGGTATCCGCTACATGATGGATCAGAATAATATCGGCAGCGGCGCGACCGTGAACGATCTGATGCAGATTGCTGCGGCTTCCCTGAAGCAGGCGGAAAAAAACTGGGCTGACTACGAAGCTCTGCCGCGCGACCCGCGTCAGAACGACGCCGCAGCGCTGGAAATTAAACGTAACTACGACATCTATCATGGCGCACTGGCCGAGCTGATCCAGTTGCTGGGCGCGGGTAAAATTAACGAATTCTTTGACCAGCCGACTCAGGGTTATCAGGACGCTTTCGAGAAAGAGTACGTTAACTACCTGCAGCAGAACGACAAGCTGTACCAGACTGCGGTGGATGACAGCAACAGCTCTTACAGCCAGGCGATTTGGGTGCTGATTAGCATTCTGGTTGCGGTGTTGGTGGTGATTGTTGGCGTGTGGCTGGGTATCCGTCAGGCCCTGATCTCCCCGATGAACCGTCTGATCGACAGCATTCGTCATATCGCCAGCGGCGATCTGGTGAAGCGCATCGATGTGGAAGGGACTAACGAGATGGGTCAGCTGGCTGAAACGCTGCGTCATATGCAGGGTGAGCTGGTGCGTACCGTCGGCGACGTGCGTAATGGCGCGAACGCGATTTACAGCGGCGCGAGCGAAATCTCCATGGGTAACAACGATCTCTCTTCCCGTACTGAACAGCAGGCCGCTTCTCTGGAAGAGACCGCCGCCAGCATGGAAGAGCTGACCGCCACCGTGAAGCAGAACGCCGAGAACGCCCGTCAGGCGAGCCATCTGGCATTGAGCGCCTCTGAAACCGCGCAGAAAGGCGGCAAAGTGGTGGATAACGTGGTGCAGACCATGCGTGATATTGCCGGTAGTTCGCAAAAAATTGCCGACATCATTAGCGTGATCGACGGCATTGCCTTCCAGACTAACATCCTGGCGCTCAACGCCGCCGTTGAAGCGGCGCGTGCGGGCGAGCAGGGCCGTGGTTTTGCGGTTGTTGCTGGCGAAGTACGTAACCTGGCCCAGCGCAGTGCGCAGGCCGCGCGTGAGATCAAGAGTCTGATTGAAGACTCCGTGAGCCGCGTGGATCTGGGCTCTACCCTGGTAGAGAGCGCCGGTGAAACCATGGGTGAAATCGTTAATGCCGTGACCCGCGTTACGGACATCATGGGCGAAATTGCCTCGGCCTCTGATGAGCAGAGCCGCGGTATCGACCAGGTAGGTCTGGCCGTTGCGGAGATGGATCGTGTGACTCAGCAGAACGCCTCGCTGGTGGAGGAGTCCGCCGCCGCCGCCGCCGCGCTGGAAGAGCAGGCGAGCCGTCTGACGCAGGCCGTAGCGGTCTTCCGCATTCAGCAGGAGCAGCAGAAAGCGCGCGCTAACGCGTCGCTGAAACCTGTTGCTGCCCCGGCGATGGCGCGTAAAACCGCAACCGCTGATGCTGGCGACAACTGGGAAACCTTCTGATAAACCACGCGCCCCGTTCCGGGGCGCGTATTTCAGACTTACGCCTGACGAGGATCGTCGATCGGTTTGCGGACCAGGAAGATATAGGCCAGCGCCCCCAGCGCGGTGACGCAGCCGCAGATAATAAGCGCCAGGCGGAAGGAGTGGGTCGTATCCACGATAAATCCGGTCACGATGGGCGCAAAGGACGCACAGATAAAGCTGGCAAAGTTTTGAATGCTACCTACCGAGGCCGTCATGCGCGAAGCGACGGCGACATGAATCAATCCCCAGCACGATGTACCCGCAAAGTGGATGCAGAACAGCGCCATCCCAATCAACAAAACAGCACTCATCGGCGTGGTTGCCTGCGGTACCACGAAGGTAAAGGCCGCTGAGCAGAGCATACCGATAACAATACTGATTTTACGGCTCCGCACCGGCGCCATCCCCCGCTTGACCAGCCAGTCGGTGGCGAAGCCGTTAGTTAACATCCCTGCCGCCCCAAAGATAAACGGAATGGCCGCCATCAGACCGGTGCTTTTCAGATCGAGGTTATAAGCCGTTTGCAGGTAACCTGGCAGCCAGGCGAGGTAGAGCCAGGCGGTGTAGTTGATGCCGCTGAAGCCGAGCATCATCCCCCACATGGTACGATTGCGGAACAGGCTCCGCCACTCAGCAAAAGTGAGCGGATCGCGGCGGGCGTTGACGCTGCCCGCATTCAGGTAAGCCTCTTCCTGGCCGCTCAGCGATAACTCTTCACGGTTGCGATAGAGCATGTACCAGCCGATGGCGAGGAAAATCCCCAGCACGCCGATAGTGATAAACATACCGCGCCAGCCCATGACCAGCATCATCGCGGCCAGGATAGGGGGGCTCATGGCCACGCCGATAGTGGATGCGGCATTGAAGATGCCCATAGGGCGGCCACGCTCGTTGATGTTAAACCAGTCGTTAATCACTTTAACGCCGCAGGGGTTCATGGGCGCTTCGCCAATTCCCATCCCGATGCGTACCAGCACGAACTGGGTAAAGTTCTGCACCATGCCGGAGAGCGCCTGGAAGAGCGACCAGAAAAACATCCCTATCCCCAGCATAAGACGTGGGCCCTTGCGGTCCAGCAGCGGGCCGCAGGGTAGCTGTGCGATACCGTAGGCCAGCGAGAAAATAGAGAGCAGGGCGCCGATTTCGGTCGCGTTTAGCCCCAGCTCTTCTCGAATGGTGAGGTTTGCCACCGACAGCGAGCTGCGGTCAAGGTAGTTAATCACCGCCGCAAAAAATAATAACAGCATGGCGGTCGTCTGAATGCGTTTAATACGCGGAGAACGCGCTACGGCACCCACCGGCGGTACGGGAATATCCCGCGTTTTTTCTTTGTTGAAGGTGGTTTGCGGGTCGAGAGTAATATTGTTCTTTTCCACACCTGACTCCTGAAATATTTTTGATTATTTCTCTTTTTTTTATAAATAAGAGGAATATTGATAACGACAAGTGATGTAAATTTAAATTCACTGTCACTCACGGGAAATAACACCAGGTCGACTTCTCGTGAGCATAGGCAGCCTTTTTTTTCTCGCGCAGGCCTTTTATCGGAAGCGTGCTGCCCTTAATAGTTTGTCGTTTTTAATCGGTACTTAATAAAAGACCGTCGCGCTCTGTTGCAAGGAGCGAATCATGGACTGTTTTGCAGTGGAGAGGTGGTTACGCAACGCCAGGTTGGCATCCAGATCGTTGCGGCAGATAAGCGCGCTGAGAATGGTCATGTGCTCGTCAATGGCGATGATGTTGCGCTGTTTGAGGTCGCTTTCATCCCACTGGTAGTGGAAATGGAAGATCACGGAGATGATCTCCAGCGACTGGTTGAAAAAGATGTTATTGGCGGCGCTGAGCAGCAGCGAGTGAAAGTCGCGATCCAGCAGGGAAAACGTGCGAAAACTGTCGCCAATACTGTCGCGCAGGGCGCGGTGCTCCTCCAGCAGGGTTTTCGCCTGTAGCCAGCGCGGATCGTTGTCTGGCAGATTCAGAAAGTGCTGCAGGGCGTGGGTTTCCAGCATCTCGCGCAGTTCAAACAGCTGCTCGGCATAGGACTGGTCGAACTGCTTCATACTCCACTGGCCGCGTTTGTCGCTCTCAATCAGGTTGTAGCGGCTAAACTTAAGTAAGTACTCCCTAACTACCACAGGGCTGACCCCGGCGGCGCGAGCAAGTTGCAGCTCGGAAAAGGATTCGCCTGCGCGCAGCTGGCGCTGGTTAATCATTGAAAAAAATGCCTGCTCAAATAATCGGTTTTGTTCGGCCAGCGGGGCCGCGTCGCAGGTGAAGCCATCCTCGCTGGTGGGCTGACGGATAATCACATAGTCATTGTTCACCTGGGCCAGTACGCCGCGGGTGCACAGGTGAGACTGGATGTGACGAACGGTGGTGCGACTAATGTTATACATCTCTGCCAGCGCGCTTTGCGACGGCAGCGGCGAGGGAATATGCCCCCGTGATATATCGTCGATGACCTGGTTAATCACGTTATGACGCAAATTTTGTGAGCGGCTCATACGGGCTCCTTTTGTCGTTGGAGGGGCATTAAAACCCTATTTAAAACGGCTTTATGCGCGTGATTTCACATTTCAGCTTTTTGCCTGCCCGTTATTTCTTATTTTCATCAATATCTGAATCCACAAAAAAACGGGAGGCAAAAAAATGGCAACAATGAATACGCTGGTGTGTCAGGAACCAAAAAAACTTATTTGGGCGCAGCGAGACATTCCCGTGGCGGGCGAAAACGAAGCGCTAATAAAAATAAAAACCGTCGGGATTTGTGGCACCGATATTCACGCCTGGGGTGGGAATCAACCCTTTTTTAATTACCCCCGGGTGTTAGGCCATGAAATATGTGGCGAGGTCATTAGCGTGGGGGAAAATATTCGTACGCTGCGCCCGGGGCAACAGGTGGCGGTGATCCCCTATGTGGCTTGTCAGCGCTGTCCCGCCTGCCTGAGCGGCAGGACCAACTGCTGCGAGGCGATTTCGGTCATTGGCGTGCATCAGGATGGCGGCTTCTGCGAGTATCTCGCCGTACCCGTTACTAATTTGCTGCTGGCAGAGGGCATCGACCCCGAAGCGGCGGCGTTGATTGAGCCTTTCGCCATCAGCGCCCATGCGGTCCGCCGTGCGGCCGTACAGCCCGGCGATGCGGTGCTGGTGGTAGGGGCCGGGCCCATTGGGCTGGGGGCGGCGGCGATTGCCCATGCGGATGGCGCCCGGGTGGTCGTTGCGGATACCAGCATTTCCAGGCGTGAACATGTTGCCGGATCTCTTGGCCTGTCGACGGTTGACCCTGTGGCGGCGGACTTTACCGACCAGCTACGGGCGCACTTTGACGGGGCGCTGGCGCAGACGGTGATCGACGCTACCGGCAACCCGCACGCCATGAACAACAGCGTGAACTTGATTCGTCACGGGGGGAGCATTGTTTTCGTCGGCCTGTTTAAGGGCGATCTCTGTTTTTCGGATCCCGAATTTCACAAGAAAGAGACCACCCTGATGGGCAGCCGGAATGCCACCGCAGAGGATTTTGCAAAGGTCGGCAGGCTGATGGCGGAGGGCAAGCTGAGCGCAGACATGATGTTGACGCACCGCTACGCTTTTCACGAGCTGGCAGAGAGTTACGAACCGGGGGTGATCAATAATCGTCAGCTGATTAAAGGGGTGATTGCCTTTTAACGTCTTGCCATACAGCGCCCGGGGTGGTGTTGGGCGCTGTTTTTTTATTGCCGCGCAGGAGAGGCAGTCCTCTCCTGCGGTTAGCCTTCGGCGTTGACGATTTTAATCTCCACCATCCCAATCCCCAACTGGCGCGGAGAGTGACCGAGGATATTGCCCTCGTTAGTGGACTGCGGATCCGGCGGTACAATGACCAGGGTGCTGCTGCGTGAAGGGTTGTCGAAATGCAGCGTGGTGGTGGTCACCTCGTTGCCGAGCTTCAGGGTCTGCTCGCTCTGGCCAATCCTCACCGGGATAGGGCGATTAGCATTGGGGCCAAAGGCCTTAGCGGTGATGACCAGGTCAAACTTCGCCGGCAGGGGCTGGTTATATTCAATCTTCACTTCGTCGCCCAGTTGGGCATTAGACCAGCGGCCCCAGGATTCCGGACGCGAGATGCCGCTGAACTGCTTCACCTCTTCTGGCGCACCGGCGACGTTAAAGACAAAGCTGTCGGCTTTGTAGCGAATGTCGTTATCGGCCACCTTCAGCATCTCGACGTTGCGGTTATAGCGATCGGTGCTGATGACCGTATCCTTAAACGCCGTTTTACCCTGCCACTGAGGCTTGTCCACACGCTGAATGCTCTGCTCCCCACCCAACTGGCCCTGGGAGACGCACCAGTCGGTAGAGAGCGCCAGCGGCTGTGACCAGAGCTGGCCCATCTTGTAGCAGCGATCGACCCAGACGAAGTTATCGCGCGGAGCAAAATCTGCCAGCTGGTAGCGTAGCGGTGCGGAGTATTCGCTCTCTGGCAGCGGCTCGACGCGCTTATCTGAGACGCGCAGCAGCAGCGGCAGGCGGAAATGGCTGCCGGAGAAGGCCATCATATTTTTATCGCTATCGACGGTGAACGCTTTTAGCTCTTTCGGGAAGTTCCACAGGCGGATGACATCCGGTTTCCAGGCCAGCACTTTCTCTTTCATATTGAGGAAAATTTCTGACAAGGATTGCCCTGACAGGCTGCTGCGGCCCAGACCGATGAAGTTATCGCCGCCGAGAATATCCAGCACCGTAGCGCCGTTATCCATGGTGTTGCGCTTCACGGCGAGCGTCTCCTGCTGCGGCTTATCGCCGCGCAGCACGAAGAACAGATTGCTGCGATCTTGTTTATTCAGCTCGTCCCAGGCGGTATTTTTCATCGCCAGATGATCGGAAGAGACCACAATCACCGTGTTTTTAAAGTACGGCGAGGCTTTGATTTTCTCGATCAGCGCTGCAATGTGCTCCTGGCTACAGCCAACGGCACTAAACGACTGGTTCGGTTTGCCATCAATGGCATAGCTCTTGCGCTGGCAGGTGCGGGAGATAAAGCCATCCGGGTGATGGGTATCCACCGTCAGGGCGAATAGCGAGAAACGCTTACCGGACCTGGACAGCGCTTCGAATTTTTTCCATGTCTCGTCCAGGACCGTATCATCGTAAAAGCCCCAGTCGTTGCGATAGCTCGGGTCGGCGACGGTGGTTTTTAACTCCTCGGCCCCGTAGAGATGGTCGAAACCGTGAGATTTCAAAAAGACATCTTTCCCGGCAAAGCGCAGGTTGGCGCCCTGCATAAAATAGTTCTCATAGCCGGAGTTTTTCAGGATGTCGCCCAGGCAGATATTTTGCGGGAAGAAACTCGATACCGAGGCCGAGGCATTGCCCTCAAACGGAGCGAACAGCGGGATACCGCACTGGGAGGCCACCATGCCCGCAATGGTGTAATCGGTACCCGGCAGCTGAGCGGTATGGCTGAAATCAATCCCTTCATTTTTGATCGCCCCTAACTCCGGCGCCAGATCCGGGAAGGCGTCGTTGTCAAAGTAGGTGCGCTCCAGGCTTTCGCCATAGATATAAACGAGGTTCAGTTTGGGGTTGGGGATGGTTTTTGCGGGCTCTTTGTACCAGGCGGCAAAATCGGGGTCACCGTCGCGAGACTGGGATTTTACCAGCTCGGTGATCTGATTAAATGCCGGGCTGGCATCCACAGAGCCCAATGCCAGTACCAGCGCCAGCAGACTATAGCCAAGATGGTGCGGATGGTGGCGACGACGGCGCAACACCCAGCCCAACAGACCAAACACCAAGACCAGTGTGGTAGCGATCCCGATACCGGGAAGTATGTACTTACTAACCCCTGCGCCTGTAAGACTATTGGTCAGGGTATAAAGAACGGCATCGTTAATGCCATCGCCAGTAAAGTAATCGCTGGCGTACAGGGTAATATTTAAAACAACAAAAAGTCCCAGCACCAGCAGCGTGGCAATAAACCACCAGGTGTTGCGGCCCGCTTTCCAGGCATAAACCATTACCGAAGCGAGAAACAGGGCAAAAGAAAGTAACTCTGACAACAGCTTATCCTCAACGATTGCAGCCGCGGGTTAACAAACCAACTGTCTATTTTTTGGGTAATACAATGTAATTGCGATGCCATGTAGCTGCAATTCTAGTGTCATCAAATTGTGCTGTTGTTAGGATTTGGTTTAGATATTGCAAACTTTGAGCGCCGTCTCATCCCTCGATACGGGGGCTCAGGCAATGTCAGGCAGGGGAAATAAAGCGTGCACGCCGCGAGGTGAGCGTAAGCTGTTAATCGCGGCGTGATGTCGTCAAAAAGGGGGAGGTTCAGGAGAGGAAGTTAAGTCCCTGCTTCAATACTAAATCGCAGGCTTTGGTTTTGACCTTTTTACCCAGCGCGGAGTCGCCCAGCGTGTTCAGATTCAGCTGCTGACCATTCTGTGCATTCAGTAGACCCTGAATACCGTCCATAAAATTGGTATCTTCTTTCTGCTCTTGCGTATCCAGACCCAGCTTACCCAGAACCTGGTTTTTAATATTCTGCGTGTCGGTGACCGACGCTAGTTTCTGTTTCGCACAATACTCCAGGATCCCGGCGGCGTTGTTCATGGTACCCGCGCTCAGGCTCTGGTTACTGTTGCCCAGCAGGCCGGTCAGGGTACCGGCTGAGAGGCCGCCGCTTTCTGAACCGCTGCTTTTGGAAAGTTCGCTGGCGGCACTGGAGAGCGAATCCTGCCAGGATGCGGCGTGGGCGGAACCCAGAACTAACGTGGCGCTTAATACGGCGCTGAGAAGAGATGCTGTTTTCATAAGACTTACTCAAAGAGTTGGGGCGGAAGTGGGGCCAGTATAAACCCCACGGCCAGACACTTCCCGGGTAGATTTCTTAATACTCCTTCCCGGTGACACGGCTACGGTAACTCTCCCAGTCAAATATCACGTACAGGCTGTTGCCGAGCTTCATGCGATCCATAACGCGTTCACCCAGCAGACGGGTCATCTCATCGATGTTGTGGTTGGTCAGCATGCCGGTGGGGCGCTTGGAGGAGGAGCGGCGATCGACAATCTGGTTGATGATCACTTTCTCATAACGGGATTCGGTCTGGACGCCAATTTCATCAATGACCAGCAGGTCGACGTTGCTCAGATCGTTGAGTAACTGCTCTTCACTGGTTTCGCGATTGCTGAAGGTGTCTTTCATTGCCGACATAATATCGGCTACGGTGATGATCAGCACCGACTTACCGCGCAGCAGCAACTCGTTGCAGATGGCCGCAGCAAGATGATTTTTGCCGGTGCCGGGTTTGCCGCTAAAGATAAAGCTCGCGATATTCCCGTCGAACTCTTCCACGTACTGACGCGCCTGCGTCAGCGCCGCCAGTTGCCCCTGGCTCTCTACCTTATAGTTTTCAAACGAGCAGTTCTGATGCAGCGGGCGAATGCCGGAGCGGTTAAAAGTGCGCTGCATTTTCATGGCCCGGTTTTCGCGGGCCAGCGCCGCGGCGCGGATCTCACCTTGCTCTTTTTGCCACGCCAGAAGCTCTTCGCCGGTGGTAAACGCCGGTTTCACGTTCGCCGGCATGATCTTCTGCAGGCGTTTCATCAGTTCGCCGAACTCTTTCATTTGGCACCTCGGAATCCGTGGGGGATCTGTTTATCCGGTTCTGAAAATGAATTGATATCGCGTCTGGACTGGCCGCCATTGCTGGCGCGGTTGATCTGTACGCTGCGCGCCAGTTTTTGTTGCCATTGAATATGGTGAAAAACTTTGCCTTCAGCCTGCCAGTAAGCTGTAAACGCCGCCAGCTCTTCCGGCGTGACGGGCTGGGTGAGGGCAATGCCCCACAAGGCCGCCTGACGCTGAAAATCGGGATCCGGCTGCCAGCCGGCATACATGGCAAATTTGCCCATCGGTACGGCGACCGGGGCGCTGGTAGGTTCTTCGAAAAATTGCGTATCCAGGGTGACATCGCTGGCCGGGCGGGCAACCCGCGCTTCGGTTTCCAACAACTGCGCCAGACGTTCCGGGGTAATGGCGTAAAAAGCAGGCGCATTATCGACAAAGACCGCGATGGCGCCGCCTTCGGCATTGGCCAGCACGCCACGAGGATCGTGCGTGAGGGCATCAAGGCCAGTGACGCGGGTTGTCAGGATTCTGGAGGACATAGCACTTTCTCAACTGGATTACTGCGGGCGTGATTGCAGCACATAGTAGCACAGAGAGAAGGGGGGATGAATGTGCCCTTATCCAGAGGATAAGGGCAGCCAGCGGATTACGCGATGATGTTGAGAGTCACATCAATGTTGCCGCGCGTTGCGTTGGAGTAAGGGCAGACAATGTGGGCCGCATCGACCAGTTTTTTCGCTTCTGCCTGATCCATACCTGGCAGGTGAATGTTCAGTTTGGCTTCAATCCCGAAACCGGTCGGCAGCGGACCGATACCCACTTCGCCTTCAATAAAGGCCTCTTTCGGCATGCTGATTTTGTCACGACCCGCAACAAACTTCATGGCACCGAGGAAGCAGGCGGAGTAACCCGCAGCAAACAGCTGCTCTGGGTTGGTGGCTTCGCCGCCCGCGCCGCCCATCTCTTTGGGTACGCCCAGTTTAACATCCAGAACGCCATCGGAAGAGGTAGCACGGCCGTCACGGCCTCCGGTAGCGGTCGCTTTGGCGGTGTAGACAACTTTTTCTAAAGACATGGCAGGTTCCTTATCTTGTGTTTTGCTTGTTATTTAATAGCGAGCGATTTAGTTACGTGTGGCAAACATATAAACTATAGCTTCACGCGCGGTGAAGCTGATGACGTAATTGTTCCAGCTGCTGTTTCAGGACGGATAGCGTGTCGACATCACACTGGGCTGCGCAGCCTACGGCATTGGGAATACCCAGCGCCTGCTGTTGCAGGTCAGTACCTGCTTCAGTAAGGGTGACGGCCACCTGACG
This sequence comes from Leclercia pneumoniae, assembly GCF_017348915.1. Taxonomy (NCBI): domain Bacteria; kingdom Pseudomonadati; phylum Pseudomonadota; class Gammaproteobacteria; order Enterobacterales; family Enterobacteriaceae; genus Leclercia; species Leclercia pneumoniae. The sequence continues at coordinate 577,224 of NZ_CP071383.1, forward strand.
CTCATCCTGGCGCGAGCGCTGGCGAACGATTAAGCCCGCAACCTCAAGACGCTTTAACAGCGGCGTTAAGGTGGCGGAATCCAGAAAGAGACGTTCACCAATATCCGACACGGTAATGTCATCCTGCTCCCACAACACCAGCATCACCAGATATTGCGGGTAGGTGAGATTAAGCGGCGCCAGCAGTTGCCGATAGAGCTTGTTCAGCGCCAGGTTCGCCGAATAGAGGGCGAAACAGAGCTGGTTATCCAGCAACAGCGCAGCGGTGTTATCAGTGGGTGTCGTTTTCATGTCTTCAATATAGATAGTGCGCAATTTAATTGCAAGCGATTTTATGGGCAGGTATAACGCAGGGCGACCTGGACCGCCATCTTACGGTAGTGCTCACGTTGGGCCTGCTCGTCTGCCCCCTCTTCAAAGAGTAGGGTAAAGGTGTAACTGTTCGCCACATAATGAAAGCTAAAACTGCTGATCAAACGGTGCAGATCCCGGGCATCCACGCTCTGGTTAAACAGCTGTTTTGCTTTGCCGCGCGTGAGGATGGCCTCCAGCAGTTCCAGTGCGCTGCGGTTGACCTGCCGCAAATAGCTGGATTGCTGCATAAAGCGGCCACGCTGCATATTCTCCATGCAGATGATGCGAATATAGTCCGGGTGATCGGCGTGGTAATCGAAGGTGGTCTCCACCAGATGCGCCAGCGCTTCGACGGGAGGCATGCCATCGAGGCTCAACTGTCTTTCACTGGCGCGGATCTGGGTATAGACATACTCCAGCACCAGCAAATAGAGATTCTCTTTATTTTTATAATGGTAAACCACCATGCGCTTGGTGGTACCTGCCTTCTCGGCAATCTGCTCCATACGCGCGCCGTTCAGGCCGTATTCGGCGAACAGGGCGATGGCGCTGAGGAAAATTTTGTCTTTCAGGCTGGATTCGTCAGTGATTTCGCCAGCTTCGCTGTCAGGGTATGCCACATCGCTTCCTTTTATTGCCGGGTGGGTCAGGCGATTATCTCTGGGGCCGACCGGGAACACAAATTTCATACCCGAGGACGTTTTCGATATAACCACAAACCGGGGATCGACAGGCCAATGGAGAGCGCGCCGACAATCGAGGAGGCCTTCAGGAAGTTTGTCAGCAACATAATCATCTGGGGCTCGCTGTAACCGAGATGGCTAATTTTGACCGCCGAGATCATCGCCGTGTAGGCCGAAATGCCGGGAAACATCGGAATGACCGCGGCGACGGTAAACACCTTCGGATGGGCCAGATACCAGCGCGACCACTGGATGCCAATGCTGCCGACCAGAATCGCGGCGATAAAGGTTGCCCATTCAATATTGAGTCCGGCTGTCATCATCACCATTCGTGAACCATGCCCGATAGCCCCCAGTAAGGCGCACCAGGCCAGCGCACGCTGGGGGACGTTAAAGACCATGGCAAAGCCGACAGCCGGAATTGCCGCCAGCAGCATATCCTGCGCTAACGCCAATAAGAACGTGATTACGCCCATCCGCGAAGTCCCCATAAGGTCATGGCCGTCACGACGCCAATACAGGTGGCAAGCGTGAGTAAGCTGGCGATTGCCCAACGGGCAAGGCCGGTATTGATATGGCCTTTGAACATGTCGGCCACGGCGTTGATCAGCGGAAAGCCAGGCACCAGCAGAAGCACGCTGGCGGCCATCGCGATAGTGGGTGTACTGGCGAAGCCGGGTAGCCGCAGCAGCAGGCCGGAGACGGTTGTTGCCACAAAGGCGGTGATGCAGAAGTTGATCTGCGGGTGAATCTGTCGGTGGGTAAGGACCTGACGCACATACATCGCCAACGCGCTGGCGGCAAAGGTAATGGCAGCCCCGTCCCAGCCGCCTTTATTGAGCACGCAGAAACAGGCGCAGGAGAGCCCCACCATCAGCACTACCAGCCAACGGGGGTAGCGGAGCGGTTTAATTTGGTTAAAGCGCTTTTCAACATCTTTGCCATCCAGCAGCTTGTGCTCGGCCATGATGACGATATGTTGTACCTCGGTCACCACGTGCATGTTGATTCCACGATCGTGATTTTTGCGCGTAGAGGTGAGGCAGTGGCCCTCTTTGATGGTGGTCAGCACAATGGCATTGGAGGAGATGGCGCTTTCGACGCTGTCCATGCCCAGCGCCAGCCCCAGGCGGGTGGACAACTCCTCAACAAGCGTGCTTTCCGCACCGTGCTGTAATAAAAACAGACCGCACTGAATACACAGCCGCGTCGTTGCGCGCTGCGATGACTGATCTACCTGCATGGATTACCCTGACGATGGTGATGCCTGAAAGCCCGTAATGGTTACTTTTACAACACATCGCTGTAACGCCGGTGCTGAGGCAGATCAAACTTTCGGCTATCGGTATTTTATTTTTCGCGTTATTAATGGCGTTATTAATTCTGGATTTTTATATGATTAATCTATCCATTCCGCTTTTTGTTATATTTAGAATTTCTAACTTCACCTTTTTAAAATGATCAGTGATAGTACATTATCAAATTCGGCAGGGTGTGCGATATTGTAAGCGACTTTTGCGGTGTATAAAAACAGGATGCACTACTTTATCGAGGATGCGATAAAGATAACGGCGTTTGATCAACGTCAGGAAAGGACTCAAAACAAAAATGACGCCAATAAGTTGTCAGCACGCAATTATTATCAGTAAATTACCGGTAATGCAAACGGGCTTAGGTTGTATTATCTCACGTAATTTGCCTGATTATGAAGTTTCCTATTGCCGCTCTCAGGAAGAGCTTACACTTCTTCAATTACGTCGGGCGAATGTTGTTATTGCCGATATCTCCGGGGATCAACGTAACCCGCGTCGAATTTGCGAAGAATATTATTCTTTGCAGAATCATTACCGTGATATTCACTGGATATTTTTAGTTTCACGCCGGGTCTATCCCTGTGCGGTAGAGCTTCTGTTACGACCAGAGAGTTCATTGCTTTCAGATATCGAGCCCATTGAGGGCGTGATTAACGCCATTCGTGGCGGAAGCCAGAGTGCAGAACGCATTAGCCAGACGCTGCTAAAACCGGAGCTGGAGGAACTCGACGAAAGTCGGGATGAGGTGATGTTGACTCACTCTGAACGCAAGGTGTTACGCCTGCTTGGAAAAGGCTGGGGCATAAATCAAATTGCCGCCTTGCTTAAAAAAAGCAACAAAACGGTCAGTGCCCAAAAAAATAGCGCCATGAGGCGACTGTCATTACGCAGTAATGCCGAAATGTACGCGTGGATTAACAGTAACAAGGGAATGAAAGAGCTGAATCTTTTTTCAGCCTATGGAGAACAGGACGAATGGAAAAGAGCGCCGTTAAGAGACCTATCGCTATCGTCGAAAAGTGCACAATGAGTGCCGTTGGTCTGGAACATCTGTTTTCCAGCCCGACTCTTAAAAATTATCATCCCTCTATTTTCAGCGATATTGCGCAATTTAATGAAGCACTTGAGACTATTCCATTTTCAGCACTTATCTATTCGCTTTCCGATTCGCGAAATGAGCGCCGTTATTGTCTGGAATGTTTAAAGTCGCTGGCCGCCAATCATAGCCATATTCAGCGTATTGTTCTGGCGTCTGATACCAAAGAGGCCAGTCTTATCAACCATCTCTCCCCGTCGCATTTGCACGGTATTGTGATTAAATCGGAATCGGTCAAAGCGTTACAGGAGCAGTTAGGTGCGCTGTTAAGCGAAACGCGGCGGAGCAGTGACAGTATTCATAATCACTGGAACCTGCATCGTGGACGCTTACTGAGCCCGACAGAGCGCGCCATTCTGCAATTTATGTCCAGCGGATATTCAATCCCGGAGATTGCCACGCGTCTGGATCGCAATATCAAAACCATTCGCGCACATAAGTTTAACGCCATGGTTAAGTTGGGTGTTCACTCCGACATGGGATTGCTGAATGCTGCCGACATCCTGAGCCACTTCCCGATGCCGGATCGTCGTAATCCACAAAGTTTTATGCTTTATCACTCCTGAACATGACGCCAGAGGTTTCTCTGGCGCCCTGCTTACTGACAGACATCCACCCAGGTGGCATCCGTCAGCGTGGCCATTCTCTCCGGTGAAATGCGAACGGCACTGTGAATGGCCCCCGCAGCGGGTAACACCTCTTCAAACTCCCGCAGAGAGACATCGCAGTAGACTGCCAGCGGATTTTCCAGCCCAAAAGGGCAAACGCCGCCTACAGGATGGCCGGTTACGGTCACGACTTCGTCGCTGCTGAGCATGCGTGCTTTGGCGCCAAAGGCCTCTTTTAATTTTTTGTTATCCAGGCGGGCGTCACCTTTTGCCACCACTAAAATCACCTCGTTTTTAACCTTTAGTGAAAGGGTTTTGGCGATCTGGCCGGGGGCAACGTTGTGTGCCGCCGCAGCCAGCGCAACGGTAGCGGTACTCTGGCTGAGCTCGATGACTTCAATGTCCGGAGCATTGTCGGCAAAAAATTGCCTTACAGACTGCAAACTCATTGTTTTCTCCTGCGAAATAGTCTGCGTAATCTTTCATATCAAATTATGCTCTGTAAATATCCCTTAAGTAACAAAAATCCCGTATCAGTGATTTCTGGATCGCCTTCACATTCACGGAAACCGGTTACAGTAACCGGTTGCAGTTGCCGTATGCAGAGATTAATACTGAATAGGTAACTCCCCCTGTATCCAATAATAAGAGTCGACTATGAAACCTATCCGTTTGAGCAGTACCGCTGGTAGACGAACCAGCAAGGTGGTGAAAGTGGTTTATGGAACACCGTGCGGCGCGCAGGCGCCCGAAACGAACCTGTGACAGGAGAGCCGTTATGTCTGCCAACCATGCTGCGTTTAACCTGATATTCCGTTTTGTCGAAAATTATGTCAGTCCTGTTGCCGGGCGTATCTCTGCCCAACGCCACGTTATGGCCATCCGCGACGGCTTTATCTCAGCCATGCCGTTTATGATTGTGGGGTCGTTCCTGCTGGTGTTTGCCTATCCGCCATTCTCGCCAGATACCACCTGGGGCTTTGCCCGCGCCTGGCTTGATATGGCAAAACAGTTTGAAGGCCAAATCCTGACCCCGTTTGATATGACCATGGGCATTATGTCCATTTACATCTGCGCGGCCATTGCCTACAACCTGGGCAAGCATTACGTTAACTCGCATCAGCTTGACCCGTTCATGTGCGCCATGCTCTCCTTAATGGCGTTTTTACTCATCGCCGCGCCTAAAACGAAAGGAGCGATGCCGGTAGACAGCCTTGGCGGGACGGGGATTTTTACGGCCATCCTTGTCGCGATCTACTGCGTGGAGATGATGCGTTTCCTGAAAGCGCACAACATTGGTATTCGCCTGCCTGACCAGGTGCCGCCAATGATCAAAAACTCCTTCGATCTGCTGATTCCCGTCCTGGTGGTGGTGTTAACGCTCTATCCGCTGAGCCTGTTTATTCAGTCGCAGTTCGATATGCTCATCCCGCAGGCCATTATGGCTATCTTCAAACCGCTGGTGTCGGCTGCCGATTCGCTGCCTGCCATTCTGCTGGCGGTGCTGATTGGGCACCTGCTCTGGTTTGCAGGGATCCATGGGGCTGCCATCGTCTCTGGCATGCTGCAGATGTTCTGGCTCACTAACCTCGGGATGAACCAGACGGCGCTGGCACAGAGCGCACCGCTGCCGCACATCTTTATGGAGGCGTTCTGGACCTTCTTTATCGTGATTGGCGGCTCGGGCGCAACCATGGGACTGGTCTTCTGCTACTTACGTAGCCGGTCTGCGCATTTACGCTCTATTGGGCGTTTGAGCGTGGTGCCAAGCATCTTCAACATTAACGAACCGGTGATTTTTGGCACCCCTATCGTAATGAACCCCGTTTTCTTTATCCCCTTCCTGCTGGCACCTATGGTCAATGCGGTACTGGCATGGGCGGCAATGAAACTGGATCTGATTGGACGCGTGATATCGGTGGTCCCCTGGACGGCCCCGGCTCCGGTTGGCGCGGCATGGGCACTGGGCTGGGATTTCAGGGCCGCCGTACTGGTGATACTGCTGGCGCTGGTTTCTGCCATTATTTATTACCCGTTCTTCAAGGTGTACGAGAAACAGCTGCTCGCGCAGGAGGCTGAAGAGGCGCAGCGCGCGGAAGAGGAGAGCCAGCAGGTGGCTTAGGTAAAAGCAAACCGGCAACTGAGGTTATAATGCCGATCGGTTAAGCACGGTGGAATCGTTCCGTTCACTAAGGCATCTCTGCTTTATGCCGGTTCCTCTGCGGCCTGACCGGGGCACGGGTGTTGACTCCCCGCTGAAATCGGCGAACCGGAGACCGGATGACAAGGGCTGGACGCCATGGATGGCGGCCAGAGGCGAAGCGAGACAGGGACGTCGAGTTGAGCCGACCGCAGGCAGGAGGTCGGGAGGTGAGCGCAGTGCGAAGCACCGATTTCGTTACGGGGCCGTGGGGAAGGGCATCCGCCCGCAAAAACCTACTTCAGCGTGCAATCGCCGCACTGCTGCACATCGGGCAGGCGGTTACGCTGACAGCATGTACGACGCACTAGCAAACCGTCGCGCAGAACAACGGTGCGGAAAAGGGGGTTATCGCTGTCATCAGAAAGCGAGCGGTCCATGAAACAGGCGTGACGCAGTGCGTCAATTTTCTCTTCCCCCAGCAGCGGTTTCATCTCATTCAGATACCAGTTGATCAGGTAACCGGTATTGCTCCAGATGAGTTTCGCGTTTATCTGTCCGGTCTCTTCCAGCGCCTCAATGACCGGAACCAGCGCCCGTGTAATCAACACTTCCATTCGCTGCTGAGCTGAAAGCCGCGACGTCTGCTTATCCTCATGGACGTCGATCCAGAAGCAGGCGGCACGCCCGGTTTCATGGAATTCCACATGGAAATGTTCGGGAGAGACATCCAGCGCCGTATCCTGCGCAAGCAGCGCTAACATCAGCGGCGGCACCATCAGTCCGACATACCACTGCGCCCACAAAGAGAGGAGCGGCTTGTTTTCGCGCGTCAGGCTGGGTTGATTACGGTAGATGTGATCCGAATAGGCGGCCAGCAGCGATTGCAGCTCAACCGGACGGCGCCACTGCGCCAGCGTCATACTGCTGTGCGGGGGAGCTTCATCCAGTTTAATGAACTCCAGCAGATGCTCACGCGTCTGGGCGATGGTGTTATGCAACGCATCCGCAAGCGCCGACCTCCCGGTGGGGAGAGGTGCGCGCCAGAGAATATTTTCAACGGCTTGTGCGGACTGTATGGCCATAAGCGGACTGGATAAAAATCTAAATGATAATGATTGCCAATCCTAACTATAGATAAAACCGATCGCAAGGGATTTTACTCCCACCCGTGCTGACAAATGAGAAATATTACCATATGATATTGGTTATCATTATCAGTATGCGGGACAGACTATGTTAAGCAGAGCATTGGGGAGTGGGTGGGGGATATTACTGCCGGCGATGATTATCGCCACGCTGGCCTTTGTCGATCTGCCTATGGCGATCTGGAAAGGGATTATCGTCACTGGGTTACTGCTGACATCGGTCATGATCTGGCATAAAACATTACGGCACTTTGTGTTGCTGCCATCGTGTGTTGCGCTAATCAGTGGGATGTTGGTGCTGATGATGAATCTGAAGTGAAGGGTACTGCAAGAGAGAAGGTAAGATTTGGTGCGAGGGGGGGGACTCGAACCCCCACATCCTAAGGACACTAACACCTGAAGCTAGCGCGTCTACCAATTCCGCCACCTTCGCACAGTCATCTTACTTTTTTTGATATCGCCTCGTTGGTGCGAGGGGGGGGACTCGAACCCCCACATCCTAAGGACACTAACACCTGAAGCTAGCGCGTCTACCAATTCCGCCACCTTCGCACAGTCATCTTACTTTTTTTGATATCGCCTCGTTGGTGCGAGGGGGGGGACTCGAACCCCCACATCCTAAGGACACTAACACCTGAAGCTAGCGCGTCTACCAATTCCGCCACCTTCGCAAACCATCGATACTTTAAAAGTATCGTAACCACGGAGGCGCATTCTAGATGTTTTAAGAAGGACGTCAACAGAAAAATGCGTAGGGGCAGCGTGAACGGTGCAAAAATGGGCTTTAACGGTGCCCGGCTTACGCCGGGCAGGAGACGTTATTTTTTCGCCTGGCGTGTCATGATGGCGCGATAAATTTTAAACCGGCCGGTCTGGGCTAACACTTCATGGAAGCCAAAGGTTTCATCCAGGATTTTTGGGTAAGGTAGGAAGGCGTTCGCGACGATGCGCAGTTCGCCGCCGCTGTTCAGATGGCGCACCGCTCCACGAATCAGGGTCTGGGCCGCTTCAAGACTGGTTTCGATACCATCGTGGAAAGGCGGGTTTGAGATGATCATATCGAAACGACCGTTCACGTCCGAGAAGACGTTGCTGGCGAACACTTCACCTTCAATACCATTGGCGGCAAGCGTCGCACGGCTGGCTTCAATGGCCGGCGCGCTCACGTCACACAGGGTTAAGCGCACCTTAGGCGAATGGCTGGCAAGCACCGCGGAGAGCACCCCTGCACCACAGCCCACGTCCAGCACTTTACCTTTGGTATGTGGCGTCAGGGTTGAAAGCAGCAGTTTGCTTCCTACGTCCAGATCGTCACGGCTGAAGACGCCCGGCAGGGTTTTGATGGTGAGCGTATCGAGGGCGTATTCCCCCCAATATTTTTCGGCATCGAACGCCGGTTTTTTGTCCAGACGGCCATGATAGAGGCCGCAACGACGGGCGCTGTCAATTTTAGTCAGCGTGACGTACTCTTCCAGCATCGGTTCGGCGCTACGCACGCCGCTGCGGTTCTCGCCGACGATGAAGATATCGCAGCCCACCGGAAGCAGTGAGAGCAGGTTCATCAACTGGAACTGGGCTTCCGGCTTATTTTTTGGCCAGTAGTAGATCAGGGTGTCGCAGTCAGCCACATCGTTCTGCTCCGCGACCAGGCTAAAGCGCGCACGCTCGCCCATCTGACGGCTTAAAACCTGCCAGTGGTGATACTGCTGAGTGTGCGCACGGCTGTCGGCACAATCGAAACGGGCAGGCAGGTCATCCTGCATATCTCCGGCAAACAGAATACGGCTTTGTTCGAAATCATCACTGTGACGCAGCAAGACTTCACTTGCCGGGGTAAATGCAGACATAGTTGTTCCTCAATAATCAGTGGCGGCGATTATAGTTGTTTGTTGGCGCAGATTCGACGAGTTTGGTATATTTGCGCGCCTGACAGACAGGAGTTTTCGCAATGACATCCCGACGAGACAGGCAATTACAGCAGCTGGGCATTACCCAGTGGGCGCTGCGCCGCCCGGCGGCATTGCAGGGCGAAATCGCCATCTCCCTCCCTGCGCATGTGCGCCTGGTGATGGTGGCAAATAACCTGCCCGCGCTGAGCGAGCCTTTCGTGACCGATGTCCTTCGCGCCCTGAAGCTGACGCCCGATGAGGTGCTACAGCTCACCCCGGAGCGCGTGGCGATGTTGCCAGAAGGGAGTCGCTGTAACAGCTGGCAGCTCGGCGTGACGGAAGCGATGGCGCTTAACGGCAGCAATCTTGCTACCCCAGCGCTGGACGAACTTAAAGCCAACCCGGCCGCCCTCAGCGCGCTGTGGCAACAAATCGGCGAACATGAACACAATTTCTTCCCTCACGACGACTGATTTAGCGCAGGCGTTTGCCATTGAAAAACGCGCCCACGCCTTTCCGTGGAGTGAAAAAACCTTCGCCAGCAACCAGGGTGAGCGGTATCTGAACTATCGCATGGATGTCGATAGCACTATGGCGGCTTTCGCCATCACGCAGGTTGTTCTGGATGAAGCGACGCTGTTTAACATTGCAGTCGATCCTGCTTTTCAGCGCCGTGGCCTGGGCAGGGCGCTGCTTGAGCACCTTATTCGCGAGCTGGAAACACGAGACGTATTCACGCTGTGGCTGGAAGTACGTGCATCGAACGTCGCCGCCATCGCCCTGTATGAAAGCTTAGGCTTCAACGAGGCGACGATTCGCCGTAACTATTACCCCACTGCAGAAGGACGTGAAGACGCCATCATCATGGCTCTACCGCTTGGATAACTAAAAAGGTTGTAAAATGAACTGGGACTGGATTTTCTTTGATGCCGACGAAACGCTGTTTACTTTCGATTCGTTTGGCGGCTTACAGCGGATGTTTCTGGATTACAGCATCACCTTTACCGCTGAGGATTTTCAGGATTACCAGGCGGTGAACAAACCTTTGTGGGTCGATTACCAGAATGGCGCCATCACTGCGTTACAGCTGCAACATCAGCGTTTTGACCTCTGGGCCGGCCGCCTGAACGTCAGCCCTGGCGTACTGAATGATGCCTTCCTTAATGCGATGGCTGAAATCTGCGCTCCGCTGCCGGGTGCCGTCTCTTTGCTGGATTCATTGAAAGGCAAAGCGAAGCTGGGGATTATCACCAACGGCTTTACGGCACTGCAGCAGATCCGCCTCGAACGCACGGGTCTGCGTGACTACTTTGATGCGCTGGTGATCTCAGAAGAGGTCGGCGTACCAAAACCGGATCCGCGTATTTTTGACTATGCGCTGGAGCTTGCCGGTAATCCGGATCGCGCCCGCGTACTGATGGTGGGCGATACCGCAGAGTCTGATATTCGCGGCGGCATGAACGCCGGGCTGGCTACCTGCTGGCTAAATGCGCACGGTCGCGCGCTGCCTGAAGGCATCGAACCGACCTGGACCGTTACCTCGTTGAGCGAACTGGAGCAGCTCCTGTGTAAACACTGATTGCCTCCCCCCCGTTGATGGGTAAAATAGCCGCAATTTTTCGTATTCATCATGCGTGGCGCTTCGCCGTGCTTACTTAGAAGATTAATTATGACGTTGTCTCCTTATTTGCAGGAGGTGGCCAAGCGCCGCACTTTTGCCATTATTTCTCACCCGGATGCCGGTAAAACCACCATCACCGAAAAGGTGCTGCTGTTCGGACAGGCGATCCAGACCGCCGGTACCGTAAAAGGTCGCGGCTCTAGCCAGCATGCAAAATCTGACTGGATGGAGATGGAAAAGCAGCGTGGTATCTCTATTACCACCTCCGTGATGCAGTTCCCCTATCACGACTGCCTGGTCAACCTGCTGGACACCCCGGGCCACGAAGACTTCTCCGAAGATACTTACCGTACTCTGACGGCGGTGGACTGCTGTCTGATGGTGATCGACGCCGCGAAAGGTGTTGAAGACAGGACCCGTAAGCTGATGGAAGTGACCCGTCTGCGCGATACGCCGATCCTTACTTTCATGAACAAACTCGACCGTGACATCCGTGATCCGATGGAGCTGATGGATGAAGTGGAGAACGAGCTGAAGATCGCCTGTGCGCCTATCACCTGGCCGATTGGCTGCGGGAAGCTGTTCAAAGGGGTGTATCACCTCTATAAAGACGAAACCTACCTCTATCAGACCGGTAAAGGCCACACCATCCAGGAAGTCCGTATCGTGAAGGGGCTGGATAACCCGGATCTGGACGCGGCGGTTGGCGAAGAGTTGGCAGCGCAGCTGCGCGATGAGCTGGAGCTGGTCAAAGGTGCTTCTCACGAGTTCGATAAAGAGCTGTTCCTGAGCGGGGATATCACCCCGGTCTTCTTTGGTACCGCGCTGGGTAACTTTGGCGTAGACCATATGCTCGACGGCCTGGTGGAGTGGGCGCCGAAGCCGATGCCACGTAAAACCGACACCCGTGAAGTGGAAGCGCAGGAGGAGAAATTCACCGGCTTCGTATTCAAAATTCAGGCCAACATGGATCCGAAACACCGTGACCGCGTCGCCTTTATGCGCGTGGTGTCCGGCAAGTACGAAAAGGGCATGAAACTGCGCCAGGTACGTATCGGTAAAGACGTGGTGATCTCCGACGCGCTGACCTTCATGGCGGGCGACCGTTCGCATGTAGAAGAGGCGTATCCGGGTGACATCATTGGTCTGCACAACCACGGTACTATCCAGATTGGCGATACCTTCACCCAGGGTGAAATGATGAAGTTCACCGGTATTCCGAACTTCGCTCCGGAACTGTTCCGCCGTATTCGTCTGCGCGATCCGCTGAAGCAGAAACAACTGCTCAAAGGGCTGGTCCAGCTCTCCGAAGAGGGTGCGGTACAGGTATTCCGCCCTATCGCCAACAACGATCTGATCGTAGGGGCGGTGGGTGTACTGCAGTTCGACGTGGTGGTTGCCCGTCTGAAGAGCGAGTACAACGTGGAAGCGATTTACGAATCGGTCAACGTCGCGACCGCCCGTTGGGTAGAATGTGCCGATGTGAAGAAATTCGAAGAGTTCAAGCGCAAAAACGAAGTTCAACTGGCGCTGGATGGAGGTGATAACCTCACCTATATCGCGCCAACTATGGTGAACCTGAACCTCACTCAAGAACGTTACCCTGACGTACAGTTCCGCAAAACCCGCGAGCACTAATCCCCTCTCAGAGCACGGCTGTCGCCGTGCTCTGCTTAATTCCCTGCCTTATTAACTCCTTGCGGAATGTTCTTAAATCACCGCGATTTGCTTTTGGTTGTTCATTTTTTCCTCGATTCTGAAAGCGGCGTTAAAATTGTGATCTATATTTAACTCAGTGTTTAACACCGGGTGTGGATGAAAGCTCTGTTCAATGCGTGTTGATAAGTCTCTCATCCTCACCCTGTGTTCTCTCACAATATTAAAGACTGAATCTAAGGGATATTCGTCGCTCGAATAACGAGTAGATAACAGGAGTACATCGATGAATATGAAAAGTGTGAAGATTTCAAAAACCCTGCTGGCCGTCATGTTGGGCAGTGCCCTGGTAAGTGGTTCCGCGCTGGCGGAAGAGACCACCACGGACAAGGCGCAAAACAGCGCGAGCAGCGCAGGTGAAAAAATCGATAGCTCTATGAATAAAGTCGGTAATTTCATGGATGACAGTGCTATCACGGCTAAAGTTAAAGCGGCATTGGTGGATCACGATAATATCAAGAGCACCGATATCTCCGTGAAAACGGAAAAAGCTGTCGTCACCCTGAGTGGCTTCGTTGAAAGCCAGGCACAAGCCGAACAGGCTGTGAAAGTGGCGAAAGAGGTTGAGGGTGTCTCCTCAGTCAGCGACAAACTGCATGTACGTGATGGTAAAGAGCAGGGCGTTAAAGGCTATGCAGGCGATACTGCAACCACCAGCGAAATCAAAGCTAAACTGTTAGCAGATGACATCGTTCCGTCACGTAAAGTGAAAGTTGAAACTACCGATGGCGTGGTTCAGCTCTCCGGTACGGTTGACTCTCAGGCGCAGGTAGACCGCGCTGAAAGCATCGCGAAAGCGGTTGATGGCGTGAAAAGCGTTAAAAACGACCTGAAATCGAAATAAAAAATCTAAATTCGCCCTTCTGGCTGAGGCCAGAAGGCGAGATCAGAATTACACCTGTAGATATCGCGTGAGCATCTGAGCGCTCAGATTTAGCGGTCGACATTAACTATGGTAAAGGAGAGGCTTATGTTTCGTTGGGGCATTATATTTCTGGTTATCGCGTTAATTGCCGCCGCTCTTGGTTTTGGCGGACTGGCGGGTACCGCGGCTGGCGCGGCGAAAATTGTCTTCGTTGTCGGTATTGTTCTGTTCCTGGTCAGCCTGTTCACCGGACGACGCCGTCCGTAGCAACAGCTAATCCGTAGCACGGATATACCGGAGCATCTTAAAAGCCAGTCCTTGCGACTGGCTTTTCCCGTTTGAGGAACAGGCCACGTTTGCGTTACTGTGTCCTGACACAATAATTAAAAACAGGAAGGCAGAGGTGGGTCAGCGAATTCCCGTTACGCTCGGCAATATTGCGCCGCTGGCGATAAAACCCTTTCGCCCGGGGCAGATAGCATTAGTCTGCGAAGGCGGGGGGCAGCGTGGCATCTTCACAGCAGGGGTGCTGGATGAGTTTATGCGCGCGCAATTTAACCCCTTCGATCTCTATTTCGGCACCTCTGCGGGTGCGCAAAATCTCTCTGCCTATGTCTGTAATCAGCCCGGTTATGCCCGCAAGGTCATTATGCGCTACACCACCTCGCGGGAGTTTTTTGACCCGGTACGTTTTGTGCGGGGAGGAAATCTGATCGATCTCGACTGGCTACTGGACTCTACCTCTCGTCAAATGCCGCTGGCGATGGACACCGCCGCGAGGCTGTTTGATACCGGTAAGTCTTTCTGGATGTGCGCAAGTCGCAGCGATGACTATACGCCGGGCTATTTTTCCCCGCTGAAAGAGAACTGGCTGGATATTATCCGCGCCTCGAGCGCCATACCGGGTTTCTATCGCAATGGCGCCACGCTGGATGGCATTAACTATCTGGACGGCGGCGTTAGCGATGCCATTCCGGTGCAGGAGGCGGCCCGGCGTGGAGCACAGACAATCGTGGTGATCCGCACGGTTCCCTCCCAGATGTACTACACCCCCCAGTGGTTTAAGCGCATGGAGCGCTGGCTTGGGGAGAGCAGCCTGCAGCCGCTGATGAATCTCGTACATCATCATGAGATGACTTATCACGCGATCCAGCAATTTATCGATAAGCCGCCGGGAAAGGTGCGCGTCATCGAAATCTATCCGCCCAGGCCTTTAAGCAGTATGGCGCTGGGCAGTCGTCTGCCCGCGCTGCGGGAAGATTACAAAACAGGGCGCCAGTGTGGGCGTTATTTTCTGGCTACCCTCGGCAAGCTGCTGGCGGAAAGTCCACCGCTGCGCCGCCATACGCGGCTTATCCCCCCGGCTACGGTGGTGGTACCGCCTGCAACCGTGGCCAACGATGCCGTTACCACGCCGCTGGTTGATATTCCCCAGGCGAACGATACGCTGTTTGATAACGAGGATTTAGCGTGAGTTACCGCTTTGTAGACACCCATTGCCATTTCGATTTTCCCCCGTTTACTGGCGATGAGACGGCCAGCATCGAGAGGGCGGCAAAGGTGGGCGTGGAGGCGATCATCGTGCCCGCTATTCAGGCAGCGCGCTTTGAGCAGGTATTGCAATTAGTAGGCGGGCATCCGGCTCTGTATGCTGCCCTCGGCCTGCATCCTATCGTGATCGAAACCCATCAGGAGCGCGATCTGGAGGCGCTGGAAGCGGCGCTTCAGGCCAGGCCTGAAAAGCTGGTGGCCATCGGCGAGATCGGCCTCGATCTGTATCGCGCTGATCCCCAGTTTGCGCGCCAGGAAGCGATCCTCGAGGCCCAGTTAAAACTGGCAAAACGCTATGAGCTACCGGTGATTCTTCACTCCCGCCGTACTCACGATAAGCTGGCTATGCACCTTAAGCGGCAGGATCTTCCGCGTACCGGGGTGGTGCACGGCTTTGCCGGCAGCCTGCAGCAGGCGCAGCGGTTTATCGACATGGGTTACAAAATTGGCGTCGGCGGCACCATTACCTACCCGCGTGCCAGTAAAACGCGTGATGTGATGGCGCAGCTGCCACTCTCCGCGCTATTGCTGGAGACCGATGCGCCTGACATGCCGCTTAACGGTTTTCAGGGGCAACCGAATCGCCCCGAGCAGGCGGCCCGGGTCTTCGCCACTCTCTGCGAACTGCGAAATGAACCCCCAGAGGCGATCGCCGGGGCGCTGCTGGATAATACCCGCGCGCTCTTTGATCTGCCGCTTTAGAAAGAGTGGTTGCCGTTATACTCATGAGCCTCTTCTGCCTGCGGATGCTGAGGGGGCTGGCGGGTTTACAAGACGATGTTTTTGTTAGCGATTGCGTTCAATCTCTCAGCCCAGCCGCTAATAATAAGAGCGTGCCAGCCGTCACCACGATCAGAGAAATAAAAGCGTATTTCCCGCGACCAAGCCCGCAAAAAAGCGATACCGAGCCACCCATCAAGAGTGTGCCTGCGATTGCATAAAGCACTTCTCCATATTTTCCCCAACCCCGCAGACACAACAGCGCAGGAATAATCATCGACCAGCCTGTTCTTCGCCAGGAAAGTTCGGTCCTTTCCGGCTGAAGGCCGGGATCGCCAGTCGTCATGGTTTTCCCTGCCAGAGCAAGATCCCAAGTGAAACAGAAAGCACAACCATCAAAGCAGAAAGGATTACGAGTGCACGGGTATAAGGTAAATTTGTCGCCAGCCGCATGGCATACTCATTACGTCGCCAGCGGCGCCATGCCATAAATCCCATCAGGGACGCACTTAGCAGAAGCGTTGTCGAGATAGCTATACGTAACTCTCCGGATGAGAGTTGAGGAGAAAATTGTTCAATTCCTACGGCGCCAGCCATCAGCGCAAGTGCCGTGCGGATCCAGGCAAGAAAAGTTCGTTCGTTTGCGAGAGTGAAGCGGTAGTCTGGCGTTTTACCCGCCAGCCACCATTTACCTCTGGGTCGTACGGACGAGACGTTATCCTGTTGACTCACGTTTAATCCTTTCTTTAATTAGCAATTCTTTTATCGACAGTCCGGTTGATGCACTGTCTCGTAGGTTATGGCGTGTCACTTCAGTACATAAGAATTCAATGATGAATAGCTGCGAAATACGCGTAGCAATGGAGTCGCCCTGATAGGGGCCTGCACTGCCGCAGGTTAATAGCCAGGTTTCTGCAAGTTCAGTCAGCGGTGACTGGGGGCTATGCGTGATTGCCAGACGCTGTGCTCCCGCTTTCTTTGCCAGCCTGAATGCGTTGACCACTTCCGGCGTTTCACCGGAATGGGAGAAGGCGATGACCAGATCGTTGGGCTTCAGGTTGGCAAGCTTTAGCGTCATGGTGAAGCGATCGGTATAGGCTTCAGAATCAATACCTTGACGGTTCATTTTGTCTCTCGCTTCCATGGCTGAAAGCCCTGAAGCGCCAAATCCGACAAACAGAACGCGGTTGGCCGTCAATAAGCGCTCCACCACTGGATTAACGACTTTCATATCAAGCAGGCCGATAGTCTCATTGAGGGTGGTTGCCACTGTCATTGAGATCTTCTGCGCTACGTCATTGCGCGTGTCATCCAGAAAAATATCCGGTGAGGTGGGCAAAAGCTGGTCGGTCTCTTCCAGCAACTCGCGCTTCAGGGCTGATTTCAGTTCCAGCAACCCGGTATAACCGATCTTCTTACAAAAACGCACGATCGTGGCTTCGCTGACTGAGATAGCTTCTGCCAGTTTACGCACCGGCATCTGTGCCACCGCTGCGGGCTGCTCAAGAATAAAGCGGGCAATATGTTGGTCAGTTTCACTCAATCCCGACATGATATTGCTGATATAAACCCGAACATTCTCGCGATTAGCGCTCATCGCTACACCTGACCTTAAGCATGATGAATAAGCGGATATTTTGGCAATACCCCGCTCATGCGTCCACCGCAAAACGTAGCTTCACTCTGAATGCCTCGTTTTCATTCGGCTTAAGCTGTCGTATCCCACGCTTGTGAGTTATATCCCCTTTGAATCCTGGGCAATCGGTCGTACCCGCCAGGGGTTCAATGCAGAGTAAATCGGCACCGGGAACTCCCCACAGTGCCAGCCAATCTTGTGTGCCCGTCTCCAGCGACATCACCACGTTACCTTCAGGATTACGGATAAAAATCTGCCGCTGCTGGCAGTTCCCGAAGTAAACGGCCCCTTCGCGAAATGAGGACGGCTCAAGCGGAAAGGTCCCGGTGGTCTGGAATTGCTCTTCTGTGATTAGCGTTCTGTTCCGGGTAAGGAATGGCCCCCGCACCGGATTATCTGCAAACTCAACATGCCAGCCAGGCTGGCTGGCTATCGGTAAGGCAAAGCCCGGATGCCAGCCAATGGAGTACCAGAAAGGGCGATCGTCATCATTAAAAATCTGCTGCGATACGCAAATCCCCTCCCTTTCAAGAGTAACTTCATACCTGATACGCCATCGCCAGGGCCATTGTTTCATTGTTTCGGTCGTTGCCATGGCCTCGAGAAGAACATGGTTGTTACCTTTACTGAGACAGGAAAATGTCTGGTGACGTAAAAAACCGTGTGGCGCTAAGGCCAGGAAGTGCCCGTTAACCCTGATTCCGCCCTGAACAAGTCCTCCTACAACAGGAAAAAGCTGTGTGGCGGAATGATTCCAGACGTCAGCTTGTGGTTGCCACAGCCATTCCCCCCCTGTCTGTTTATCACGCAGGCTGCAAAGTTCCCCGCCGAGTGCATTGACTGAGACCTGAAAGCGGTCATTGCCAATCGTCCAGACATTCATGGTTATTCCGTCCTCAACAGCAACCGGGCCTGATAAACCAGCGCCTTATGACGATCGCCCGTAAAGCAGGCATCTATGAGCGCAAACAGATCCTGTTCAACCAACACATGCCCTGCCGGGAAATGGGTGAGTATGGCTTCGGCAGCCAGACCCTGTTCCTTTGCCGCAGTAAGGATGAAGCGCAATGCTTCTTCCACACCATGATGTTCACAGCGATACTCTTTGCCAGTCCATAAGGTCTGCTTTGCCCAGCGCTCGGCAAAGGCACGTTCTCGCTCAGGCATTAATGGGTCTAACTCAAAACGCGTGTAAAGCTCAGAGGGTGCGTCATGACGCCGCATCTCTTCAGCAATGGCGCTGGCAAACTGAAGCGTCCGTTTCTCGTCGTGCAGAGAGTGCATCTGTCGGGGATCGTTTTTCAGATCGAAGAACTTATCTCCAAAACGCCATGGGTTAAGGTAGCCAAAGGTTGCAGGGATCTGCATGACCTGAGCCCCCAGGGTGAAATCGAAACCGGGATGGATACGGATATCAGTGAGTTCGCTAGTTTTAAACATGCTGTCGATACGCGTTGGCATCAGGGTATATTCGTACAGGTTCTCCTTGCCGGCCTCGCGAGGGCATCGCATGTAAACGTAATTGCCATCAGTAATGTTGATGTGCCCACCGAAATAGCCAAACATTGCATAATCCCTGATCGGGGTATCATCTTGTACGGCAGGAAGAAGAGGTTTACCGGTCATAGATGGTGGACGGGTAACGTCAAAGTAGTCCAGCAGGGTAGCCGGGATATCCACGGTTTGCGCCAGCGCGCTACGGCGTACGCCCTCTGCCTTACAGCGCGGATCGCGTATAAAGAACGGCGTATTGGCGATTTCATTGTAAACCGGCATGATATTTTTGCCCCACCACTGGTGTTCACCCAGCAGGAAGCCATGATCGGTGCAGACGATAAATAGGGTATCTTCCCAGAGATTGAGCGCCTTAAGCTTATCCATAACCTGCCCGAGGTAGTCATCACACATTGTGATGAGCGCCTGGTAAAATTTTCGGACCTTATCGTCGTCTTTACCGCCTGGCGAACCGCAGTAGTAAGGCACCCAGCCATCGAACTCATCCGGCGTGCAACCGTACTGCGCGAGATATTTTTCGGGCACAAAGAATGGCTCATGGGGATCGAAACACTCTATTTGCAGGAACCAGTTATCCTGGTGCTGATTCACATCGAGGAACTCCAGGCCAGCGCTGATGGTGCGATGCGTGAAATGCTCTTCCTGCGTGGGCATTGCGGCACGATTGATAAGATCCTGAGTCATTCGGCCACTGCGGCGACGAAGCGTCTCTTCATCCTCCATGCCCTGCCAGTTAATCGCCGGTTTCTCAACCTGACCTTTCCAGCAATCGCCTTCCTGACCCCGGATAAATTCAAAGGTGGAATAACGCGTATGGTAGGTTGCGCCGCCATCACGCCAGTAATGTTTGTGGTCGGTTACCATATGGGTGTGGACACCGGCCTGCTTCAAAGCCTGAAACGTCGAGAAATCGAAGGGCTCTATAGGACCCCAGCTGCGATGAAGGAAATTGTAACGGCCGGTGTGAAGTTCACGCCGGGCAGGCATACAAGGCATGCTGCCAACGTAGAAATTATCAAACTGTACAGATTCGTTTGCCAGCCGGGTAAAGTTAGGGGTGATGGCATCGCCCCCATAGGGGGCGAGATGGTTACGCGTCAACGTATCAAACATTAACATTACAGCTTTCATAAGACGTCTCTTCTTTATGAACCGATAAACTCTTCTACTTCATTCTTAATCAGGGTTACATGCGGGCCGTAGACTACCTGTACCCCCTCTCCACGGACGAAGGCGCCACGGCTACCTAACTGTTTGAAGGCTTCTACCGTTACCCGCTGCGGATCTTTTACCGTGATGCGCAGGCGCGTAGCGCAGCAGTCCACATCCACAATATTTTCACGTCCACCTAAAGCCTGAACGATGCCTTCAGCTCTCTCGTTACCGGCAAGCGTGGATGCCGGTTGTTCCTCTTCCGATTCCTCTTCACGGCCCGGCGTTCTGAGCTGTAACCACTTAATCAACGCGCGGAAGCTGAAGTAGTAGAGACAGAACATGACGAGCCCAAGCGGCAGCATCAGTACCCAGTTTGTCTTTGCATTGCCCTGCAGTACACCAAACAACAGGAAGTCAATGAGCCCACCAGAGAAGGTCTGACCGACGGTAATTTGCAGGATATGCGTCAACATAAACGCCACGCCAGTCAGAACAATATGTACGCCATAGAGCAGTGGCGCACAGAACATGAACGCAAATTCAAGCGGCTCGGTGATACCGGTGACAAAGGCAGTCAGCGCAGCGGACAGCATCAGGCTGGCGACCTTTTTTTTGTTCTCTGGACGTGCGGAATGGTAAATAGCCAGCGCTGCACCCGGTAAACCAAACATAAAGTCGGCGAAGCGGCCCGCCATGAAGCGTGAAACGCCGATGTAATATTGCGTGACAGAGGGATCGGCCAACTGAGCAAAGAAGATTTTCTGCGTGCCTTGTACTAGCTGCCCGTTGACCATTTGTTCCCCACCTACGCTGGTTA
Source organism: Leclercia pneumoniae (assembly GCF_017348915.1). Lineage (NCBI taxonomy): Bacteria > Pseudomonadati > Pseudomonadota > Gammaproteobacteria > Enterobacterales > Enterobacteriaceae > Leclercia > Leclercia pneumoniae. Next base: position 598,051 of record NZ_CP071383.1, read on the forward strand.
GCCAGAAAGGCAGATAAAACAGGTGATGCAGACCAAGCGGAATGAGGCATTTGAGGATCATGCCGTAGATGAGTGTACCGACGTAGCCAGTCTTTTCGACCAGCCCGCCAAGGTGGGTAATGCCTATCTGAATATGCGGCCAGATCCAGAAAAGAGCCACCCCGAGGAAGATGGCGAAGAAAGAGGTTACGATAGGGACGAAACGTGAACCGCTAAAGAAGGCCAGCAGATTAGGAAGCTGCGTTTTCCCGAAGCGTTTCTGCACCCAGAACGCCAGGAGCCCACTCAGGATACCTCCCATGACCCCAGTCTGTAAGGTCGTGATACCCATTACGCTTGCCTGACCTGCCGCCGCCAGATTCTCTGTCGCCAGTGTGCCTGACAGTAACAGTGAGGCATTGATCGCCTTGTTCATCACGATAAAGCACAGCACTGCAGCAAGACCGGCGGTGCCTTTATCACTTCGGGCCATACCTACGGCTATCCCTACAGCAAACAGCAGGGACAGATTATCGAAGACCACGCTGCCGCATAGCTTCATGACCGTAAAGATCGCCTGAATAATCTCGCTGTTCAGTACAGGATAGGTAGCTATGGTAACCGGATTAGTGAAAACGCCGCCGAACCCCAGAAGCAGGCCTGCCGCGGGCAGGACAGCAATCGGCAGCATAAACGATTTACCCAGATTTTGTGCTCCGGCAAACAGTTTGCTCATAAAGACCCCTGATGTTGGTGTTATGAAGTTTATATTTCATGTTATATTTGTTTTTGAGAAATATATGTTTCGATCCTTTTTGTACAAAGTCAAAACACGTCAGCAAAAGAGTGAACTCTGTCACTAAATTTCCCGGCGTGATTTTCAGGAGTGCATATGAACAAACCCTTTCACCTTATGGCTAAGTCAGTCAGTTTTCAGTGCAATATCGCCTGCGACTACTGTTTTTATCTGGAGAAAGAAGAGGGAACACTCAAACCTCGTAAAGCTGCCCGTCATATGGACGATAGCACTCTGGAGGCTTATGTCCGGCAGTACATCGAATCAAACCCAGCCCCGGAAGTAGAGTTTACCTGGCAGGGTGGGGAGCCCACCCTTGCCGGTATCGCCTTTTATCAAAAGGCTCTGGAATTGCAAAAAAAGTTTGCTGGCACGAAACGCATTACCAACAGTATTCAGACTAACGGCGTGCTAATTGACGAGCAGTGGGCTGAATTTTTGGCGAGAAATCGCTTCCTGGTGGGACTCTCCATAGACGGGCCGGCATGGCTACACGATCGGTATCGTAAGACTCGCAGCCAGCAATCGGTCTTTGATAAGGTGCTACGCGCTATGAGGCTGCTACAAAAGTATCGCGTTGAGGTGAATGTACTCACAGTCGTGAACAATGTAACGGCCGAGCACCCGCAAGAAATCTACGATTTCCTGACTCAGGAGTTGAAAGCGGAATTTGTTCAATTCATTCCTGCCGTAGAACAACGCGCTGTTGATAAAAAATACGGTGAATTATTGTATCCGCAGACGCTCAAAGGTTCTGTCACCGAGTGGTCGGTCTCAGGTGAACAATACGGACAATTTATGAAGGGGGTGTTTGATCGCTGGGTGCGAAAGGATGTCGGTCGGGTGTACGTTCAGATGTTTGACAGCGCTTTGGCTGCCTGGCTTGGAGAGAAACCGTCGTTGTGTGTCATGCAGTCATCGTGCGGGTTCGGTCTGGTGGTAGAGCAAAACGGTGATGTCTACAGCTGCGACCACTATGTCTATCCTGAACATCGGCTGGGAAACGTCAGGCGAGATAATCTGGCCAGGATGGTCGCCAGTAAACAACAGCGCAAATTTGGTCTGGCAAAAACAGAGGTTAGTGCAGAGTGTATGCGTTGTGAGTGGCGCTTTGCCTGCCATGGCGGCTGCCCAAAACACCGTATCCATAAGAGTGGAGAGCGCTGGCACAATCATCTTTGCGCGGGCTATAAAGCCATTTTTAGCCACATGGATCCTTACATGCGGTATATGGCTGATCAAATAAAAGCTCAGCAACCACCGGCCAGGGTTATGCAGGTTATTGATTCGATTGGCGCCTCTGAATCCATATCGAAATAATCAATTCTGACGAAGAGGAGCGTCTCACTCTTATCTCTGTAATGTCACGGAAGAGGTTATTTTAACGTGCCGGGTCGGTCACCTTTGTGGATAAAATAACAGCCCCTTCATTTGTGTAGCCCGTCGGGAATAGTCTCTTTACACCTGCGAACACGAACGACCAGTAACACGGCATCGACTACTTCAACGTCCCGACTACATGGCAACGCGTCCCGAATATTACCCGCTTGCTCTCAGCGAGACGGGTTCCATAACGTTCATTTTATAGCCAGTCGGGCCGCTCACCTTTTCCAGAACGCTATTATCAATAAAGCCAGCGTGTGCGTAGAGATCAACACTGCGCACCGGTGATTTTAGGGTGCAAAGAACAGCCGTACGACAGCGAGTTATAACAAATGACGGCACTGGCGTGTTTCTTGTGACTATTTTACCATTTTTCGACATCAGGGGTGTCATGTTTGCTGGCTACACAAAGATGGTTGCCCGCATCCCGTCGTCAAACATTCGCGGCGTTCTGCCGATAATTATCTTCTGTCAAAGTGGACGTTAATGGCTGGGTGTCCGCTTCTTACCGTATTTTTCTCAGATGTAAGGTCTGTTTTCTCTACCGATCTTCATACCTATAAAAGCTTTCGACAGCATTAGAACGGTACAAGGTTTAAGACGACGATAGATTGTTTTTTGTGTTATAATTATAACATTCTGTTCGCCGTCGTTTACCAGCATGTTAGATGGAAGAGGCTGCTAAAAGCCAATGAGCCGCGAGAAGGCATAGTCAAAGCCTCCTTCTTCCGGTTCCAGCTATTTTGGCCGTTATAGAAGGCTTGTCACACTTAGCTGGCAACGTTATTGCAGGCCACTGAATAGGATGAGGGGCATAACTGCATCCTTAATCTGACTGTCTGGCATGAGCCACCTGGAGAGAGCGTGTGGCGGCTGGTTTTTAAAAACTACGCGTCTGCCTGACGTCGTCCTCAGCCGTCAGGGTGAGATTGTTTGAACTGGATCTCATTACAGTAATGCAAATTTGTATGCAGTTTTCATTAACTGTGATGAATGTCGAAGTGTATATGCGGGCGGATGTTAGAATATTCACAGACCCGCAAGGTGAAATTTTACGGCAAAGCCGTTGGAGACTGATATGACCGATTTAACCGCAAGCAGCCTGCGCGCGTTGAAACTGATGGATCTGACTACCCTGAATGACGACGACACTAATGAAAAAGTGATCGCCCTGTGTCATCAGGCCAAAACCCCGGTGGGGACTACCGCTGCCGTCTGTATCTATCCACGTTTTATCCCGATTGCGCGTAAAACGCTGAAAGAGCAGGGCACGCCGGAAGTTCGCATAGCGACCGTTACCAACTTCCCGCACGGGAACGACGACATTGAGATCGCGCTGGCCGAAACCCGCGCCGCCATTGCCTACGGTGCTGACGAAGTGGATGTGGTCTTCCCGTATCGTGCGCTGATTGCTGGCAACGAGCAGGTCGGTTTTGACCTGGTGAAAGCCTGTAAAGAGGCCTGTGCCGCGGCAAACGTGCTGCTGAAAGTGATCATCGAAACCGGCGAGCTGAAAGAAGAGGCGCTGATTCGTAAAGCGTCTGAAATCGCGATCAAAGCGGGCGCCGATTTCATCAAAACCTCTACCGGTAAAGTGCCGGTGAACGCAACCCCGGAAAGCGCGCGCATCATGATGGAAGTGATCCGCGACATGGGTGTGGAAAAAACCGTCGGCTTCAAACCGGCTGGTGGCGTGCGTACCGCAGAAGACGCCCAGCAGTTCCTCGCCATTGCCGATGAACTCTTTGGCGCAGAGTGGGCGGATTCCCGTCACTACCGTTTCGGCGCATCCAGCCTGCTGGCAAGCCTGCTGAAAGCGCTGGGTCATGGCGACGGTAAGAGCGCCAGCAGCTACTAAGTATGAATTGCCGGGTGACGCGTTGCGCTCCCGGCCTATTTTCGGGAGGTTACCGTGTTTCTCGCACAAGAAATTATTCGTAAAAAACGTGATGGTCAGGCCTTAAGCGACGAAGAGATCCGCTTCTTTATCAACGGCATTCGCGATAACACCATCTCTGAAGGGCAGATTGCCGCCCTCGCGATGACCATCTTCTTCCACGATATGTCTATGCCTGAGCGCGTGTCGCTGACCATGGCGATGCGGGATTCAGGAACGGTGCTGGACTGGAAAAGTCTTAATCTTAACGGCCCGATCGTCGATAAACATTCCACCGGCGGAGTCGGTGACGTCACCTCCCTGATGCTGGGCCCGATGGTGGCAGCCTGCGGCGGTTACATCCCGATGATCTCCGGGCGTGGCCTGGGTCATACCGGCGGTACGCTCGACAAACTGGAAGCCATTCCAGGCTTCGATATCTTCCCGGATGACAATCGCTTCCGCGATATTATTAAAGACGTTGGCGTGGCGATTATTGGCCAGACCAGTTCGCTTGCGCCAGCGGACAAGCGTTTCTACGCCACCCGCGACATCACCGCCACCGTGGACTCCATCCCGCTGATTACCGCCTCTATTCTGGCGAAAAAGCTGGCGGAAGGGCTGGATGCGCTGGTGATGGACGTGAAGGTGGGTAGCGGCGCCTTTATGCCAACCTATGAGCTCTCTGAAGCGCTTGCCGAAGCGATCGTTGGCGTCTCCAACGGCGCGGGCGTGCGTACCACCGCACTGCTGACCGATATGAACCAGGTGCTGGCCTCCAGCGCGGGTAACGCCGTCGAAGTGCGTGAAGCGGTGCAGTTCCTGACCGGAGAGTACCGTAACTCACGTCTGCTCGACGTGACCATGGCGCTGTGCGTCGAGATGTTAATCTCCGGCAAGCTTGCCAAAGACGATGCAGAGGCGCGGGCGAAGCTGCAGGCGGTGCTGGACAACGGCAAAGCGGCCGAGATCTTTGGCCGGATGGTTGCCGCGCAAAAAGGGCCAACCGACTTCGTCGAAAACTATGCCAAATACCTGCCGACGGCGACGCTCAGCAAAGCCGTGTATGCGGATACCGAAGGCTTCGTCTCAGCGATGGACACCCGCGCGCTTGGCATGGCGGTCGTCTCGATGGGTGGCGGTCGCCGTCAGGCCTCGGACACTATTGATTACAGCGTCGGTTTCACCGACATGGCCCGCCTGGGTGACAGCGTTGACGGGCAACGTCCGCTGGCGGTGATCCACGCGAAAGATGAAGCCAGCTGGCAGGAAGCGGCGAAGGCGGTGAAAGCGGCAATTTGCCTTGACGATAAAGCGCCGGAAACCACGCCGACGGTCTATCGCCGTGTCACTGAATAGCGGTATACTGATCTGATCACTCATTTTTGAAGCACTACGTACGGAGAACAATTATGAAACGTGCATTTATTATGGTGCTGGACTCATTCGGCATCGGCGCAACCGAAGATGCAGAACGTTTTGGTGACGTGGGTTCCGATACCCTGGGTCACATCGCTGAAGCCTGCGCAAAAGGCGAAGCGGACAACGGTCGTAAAGGCCCTCTGACTCTGCCAAACCTGACCCGCCTGGGCCTGGTGAAGGCCCACGAAGGCGCGACGGGTAAAATCGCCGCCGGTATGGACGGTAACGCGGAAGTGGTGGGCGCCTATGCCTGGGCACACGAGCTCTCTTCCGGTAAAGATACCCCGTCAGGCCACTGGGAAATCGCCGGTGTGCCAGTTCTGTTCGACTGGGGCTATTTCTCCGATCACGAAAACAGCTTCCCGCAGGAGCTGCTGGATAAACTGGTTAAGCGCGCTAACCTGCCGGGTTATCTCGGTAACTGCCACTCCTCCGGTACCGTGATTCTGGACCAGCTTGGCGAAGAGCATATGAAAACCGGTAAGCCGATTTTCTATACCTCCGCTGACTCCGTGTTCCAGATTGCCTGCCACGAAGAGACGTTTGGCCTGGATAAACTTTACGAGTTGTGCGAAATCGCCCGTGAAGAGCTGACCGAAGGCGGCTACAACATTGGCCGCGTCATCGCGCGTCCGTTTATCGGCGACAAAGCGGGTAACTTCCAGCGTACCGGCAACCGTCACGATCTGGCCGTAGAGCCACCGGCACCGACCGTGCTGCAAAAACTGGTCGACGAGAAAGACGGCCAGGTGGTTTCCGTGGGTAAAATCGCAGATATCTACGCCAACTGCGGCATCACCAAAAAAGTGAAAGCCACCGGTCTGGACGCGCTGTTTGATGCCACCATCAAAGAGATGAAAGAGGCGGGCGATAAGACCATTGTCTTCACTAACTTCGTAGACTTTGACTCCTCCTGGGGCCACCGTCGCGACGTTGCAGGCTACGCCGGTGGGCTGGAGTTATTTGACCGTCGTCTGCCTGAGCTGATGGAGCTGGTGGGTGAGGACGACATTCTGATCCTGACCGCTGACCACGGCTGTGACCCAACCTGGACCGGTACCGACCACACCCGTGAGCACATTCCGGTGCTGGTGTACGGCCCGAAAGTGAAACCAGGCTCTCTGGGACACCGTGAAACTTTCGCGGATATTGGCCAGACCATCGCGAAATACTTTGGTACGTCCGACATGGAATATGGCAAGGCCATGTTCTGATGTGACAGGGGTGCGGCCTGATGCCGGCACCCCGGCCCTCTCACATAATAAACAAGGGTGCGGTCTGATGCCCTCACCCCAACTCTCTCCTACAGGGAGAGGGAAAATCTCAATGAAAAGGAACTGAAAGATGGCAACTCCTCACATTAATGCAGAAATGGGTGATTTCGCTGACGTCGTATTGATGCCGGGCGACCCGCTGCGCGCTAAGCACATTGCTGAAACTTTCCTGGAAGATGTGCGTGAAGTGAACAACGTTCGCGGCATGCTCGGCTTCACCGGTACCTATAAGGGCCGCAAAATCTCTGTTATGGGTCACGGTATGGGCATCCCATCCTGCTCCATCTACACCAAAGAGTTGATCACCGATTTCGGCGTGAAGAAGATCATCCGTGTGGGCTCCTGCGGCGCCGTGCGTATGGACGTGAAGCTGCGCGATATCGTGATCGGTATGGGCGCCTGCACCGACTCCAAAGTCAACCGTATGCGTTTCAAAGATCACGACTTTGCCGCCATCGCGGACTTCGATATGGTGCGTAACGCGGTAGACGCGGCGAAAAACCTGGGCGTGGATGCGCGCGTGGGCAACATCTTCTCCGCAGACCTGTTTTACTCTCCGGACGGTGAAATGTTCGACGTGATGGAGAAGTACGGCATTCTGGGCGTGGAAATGGAAGCGGCGGGCATCTACGGCGTCGCGGCGGAATTTGGTGCAAAAGCGCTGACCATCTGCACCGTGTCTGACCACATCCGTACCCACGAGCAGACCACTGCCGCTGAGCGTCAGACCACCTTTAATGACATGATTAAAATCGCGCTGGAATCGGTTCTGCTGGGCGATAAAGCCTAATCATCTCGTCCTCCCTCTCCCTTTGGGAGAGGGCTGGAATGCGGTTATCAGACCGCCCGTTACCGTACTGCCCTCGCAATCCACGTCGATAACTCCCGCAACTCTTTCTCTTGCTCCGGGAAATCCCCTAACAACGCATTGCACGCCTGCTGCAGGATATCGGCCCGGTACAGACAGCCCTGTAAACGCGCCGCCAATGCTTCCAGTGGGGCCGGATTCAGGCTATCGGTAAAGACCTGCGTGCGGGTGATATGCCCTTTTTCAACATCGAAATGCAGCTCTACGCCGCCCCAGGTAAAGCGCTCATCCAGCAGATGGGAGAATGCTGGCGCCTGGCCGAAATTCCACTCCCAGCTGCTCTGGCGCGCAAAAGTCTCAGCGAAATTGGGCAGATCCGGCGTTTTGTCTGGTGAGATCACCTCTGCTTCCACGCGCTCGCCGTAATAGGCGAAAAAGGCCTCGCGCACGGCGTCGCAAATCTGCTGATGAGTGATCCCCGGCAGCAGCTCCACCAGATTCGCCACGCGGCCACGCACCGAGGTAATCCCCTTAGCCTGTAGCTTTTTCTTGTCCGGATTGAGGTAATTTGCCAGACGGCTCAGATCGGCATTCAATAGCAGCGTGCCGTGGTGGAAGCCCCGATCTTTGGTCTCCCGGTAGGCAGATCCGGACACTTTGCGGTCGCCCTCCGCGGTTTTCACCACCAGATCGTTACGACCCGAGGCTTCTGCTGTCACGCCCAGCGAATTGAGCGCATTGAGCACGATGGCGGTCGAGATCGTTTTGTCATACTCCGGTTTACCCGCCATAAAGGTAAAGCAGGTGTTACCCAGGTCGTGAAACACCGCGCCGCCGCCGCTGCTCCGGCGCGCCAGGCGCACGTTGTCCTCTTCCATGCGCCGGGTGTTGCACTCCTTCCAGGGGTTTTGCGCCCGACCAATGACTACCGTATCGGCGTTACGCCACAGGAACAGCACACGCTGGGTGGCGGGCATCTGGCGGAAGATGCACTCTTCCACCGCAAGGTTAAACCAGGGATCGTATGAATCTGAGATAAGCAGGCGTAATGTAGACATGCAGATTTCCTTTTCTGAAAGGGGAGTCAACTGTACCACTACTCTTTCTTTTCGCTCTCTTCCTCTTCCGGCACCGATTTACTGGCGGTCAGCAGGAAGGGCGATTGTTGCCAGCGGGTACGTTTCCCTTGCAACAGGGTTCGCGTCAACACCACGCCGATTGCCAGCGACAGCAGCAACATCAGGCGCAGAATGTTAGTGGTGTTATCCACCTGCTTGGCCTCGGTTGCCAGCGTGTGGGTATCGAGGGTCAGGCGCAGGTAACCCAGCGGACCGTTTTTCCCCTGGATCGGCTCAACAATCTGCTGGTTAAAATATCCGCCCGCTTTTTTGCCATCCAGCGCCAGTCGGTCACGCACCTCGACGTGCTCGCCGGAGCGGGCAACCAGTTCGCCAGATTCGTCGTAAATGCTGGCATCCAGGATGCGGCTCTCTTCGGTTAACACCCGCAACACCTGGCTGATACGTTTTTCATCGGGCGTTTCGGTACGCATCATCGGGGCGACATTCAGCGATACCTGTCGCGCCAGCGTGCGGGCCAGCTCTTCAAGCTGGGGATTCCGTTGTCGTTGATGGTTCTGGCTGAACCACGACGCTCCCTGCATCAACGCCACTAACAGGGCGAGACAGGAGAGGACAATCACGGCACGGTGAAGCCGGAATTTCAGTTTTGCGCGAGCCATATTCCACCTGCTGAAAATTTTCGGCTTAATGTTGCCAGAAGTGATGGTTACAAGGTAGCCTCATGCGTTATTTTCCCCCTGGATGATTCCCGGCGCGAACGATTTTACAGGAGCTTTAATGCCAAACATTACCTGGTGCGACCTGCCTAATGATGTCTCTCTCTGGCCAGGATTGCCGCTCTCTCTCAGTGGCGATGAGGTAATGCCACTGGATTACCACGCTGGCCGTAGCGGCTGGCTGCTGTACGGACGCGGCCTGGATAAACAGCAACTGACGAAATATCAGCGCAAGCTGGGCGCGGCGATGGTTATCGTTGCGGCCTGGTGCGTAGAAGATTATCAGGTCATCCGTCTGGCGGGCTCCTTAACGCAGCGCGCCACGCGCCTGGCACATGATGCCGGGATGGACGTTGCGCCGCTGGGGAAAATCCCGCATCTGAAAACGCCGGGCCTGCTGGTGATGGATATGGATTCAACGGCTATCCAGATTGAGTGTATCGACGAGATCGCCAAACTGGCGGGGACCGGCGAAATGGTGGCAGAAGTCACTGAGCGCGCGATGCGCGGTGAGCTGGACTTTACCGCCAGCCTGAAACAGCGCGTAGCCACCCTGAAAGATGCCGATGCCAATATCCTGATGCAGGTGCGTGAAACGCTGCCGCTGATGCCAGGGTTGACGCAGTTAGTGCTCAAGCTGGAGACGCTCGGCTGGAAAGTGGCTATCGCGTCTGGCGGCTTTACCTTCTTTGCTGACTATCTGCGCGATAAACTGCGTCTTGACGCGGTGGTGGCGAACGAACTGGAGATCCGGGACGGTAAACTCACCGGCCAGGTGATCGGCGATATCGTGGATGCCCAGTACAAAGCGAACACCTTGCTGAGTCTGGCAGAGAAATACGCCATACCCTTCGAGCAAACCGTGGCTATCGGCGACGGCGCGAACGATCTGCCGATGATTAAAGCGGCAGGGCTGGGCGTGGCATACCATGCCAAGCCGAAAGTTAATGAAAAGACGGAAGTGACTATCCGTCATGCTGACCTGATGGGGGTGTTCTGCATCCTCTCCGGTAGCCTGAATCAGAAATAACGAGGTAAACCGTGGCGAAAGCTCCAAAACGCGCATTTGTCTGTAATGAATGTGGTGCGGATTATCCGCGCTGGCAGGGGCAGTGCAGCGCCTGTCATGCCTGGAACACCATCACCGAAGTGCGTGTGGCCGCTTCGCCAACCGTTGCCCGCAACGAGCGCCTGACGGGTTATGCGGGTAATGCGGGCGTTTCGAAGGTCCAGAAGCTGTCTGAAATCAGCCTGGAAGCGCTGCCGCGTTTCTCTACCGGTTTCAAAGAGTTTGACCGCGTGCTGGGCGGCGGCGTTGTGCCGGGAAGCGCCATTCTAATTGGCGGGAACCCGGGCGCCGGGAAATCCACGCTGTTGTTACAGACGCTGTGCAAACTGAGCGAACAGATGAAAACCCTGTACGTCACCGGGGAAGAGTCGCTGCAGCAGGTGGCAATGCGCGCCCACCGTCTGGGTCTGCCCACCGGCAACCTGAACATGCTGTCGGAAACCAGCATCGAGCAGATCTGCATGATCGCTGATGAAGAGCAGCCGAAGCTGATGGTGATCGACTCCATTCAGGTGATGCACATGGCCGATGTCCAGTCCTCGCCGGGCAGCGTGGCCCAGGTGCGTGAAACTGCAGCCTACCTGACGCGCTTTGCCAAAACGCGGGGTGTGGCCATTGTGATGGTGGGCCACGTGACCAAAGATGGCTCGCTGGCCGGGCCAAAAGTGCTTGAGCACTGTATCGACTGTTCGGTACTGCTGGATGGCGACGCCGATTCCCGTTTCCGTACTCTGCGCAGCCATAAAAACCGCTTTGGCGCGGTCAACGAGCTGGGGGTCTTTGCCATGACCGAACAGGGGCTGCGTGAAGTGAGCAACCCGTCGGCCATCTTCTTAAGCCGCGGCGATGAAGTGACTTCTGGCAGTTCGGTGATGGTGGTCTGGGAAGGGACCCGTCCGCTGCTGGTGGAGATTCAGGCGCTGGTGGATCACTCCATGATGGGCAACCCGCGCCGCGTGGCGGTGGGGCTTGAGCAAAACCGCCTGGCCATTCTGCTGGCGGTGCTGCACCGTCACGGTGGTTTGCAGATGGCGGATCAGGATGTCTTTGTCAACGTCGTGGGCGGCGTGAAGGTCACTGAGACCAGCGCTGACCTGGCATTGTTGCTGGCGATGGTCTCGAGCCTGCGTGACAGGCCGCTGCCGCAGGATCTGGTGGTCTTTGGTGAAGTGGGTCTGGCCGGGGAGATTCGCCCCGTACCGAGCGGCCAGGAGCGTATCTCCGAGGCCGCAAAACATGGCTTCCGTCGGGCCATTGTGCCGGCAGCCAACGTACCGAAAAAATTGCCTGAAGGGATGAAAGTCTTCCCGGTTAAAAAACTCTCTGATGCGTTAAGCGTTTTTGACGACTTATAATTATGCATTCGATGTTGCAGGAGGCACCGTAATTTATGTCGTCATTTGACTATATCAAGACCGCGATTCGCCAGAAGGGCTGTACGTTACAGCAGGTGGCGGAAGCCAGCGGCATGACCAAAGGCTATCTAAGCCAACTGCTTAACGCCAAAATCAAAAGCCCCAGTGCGCAAAAACTTGAAGCGCTGCACCGTTTTCTGGGGCTCGAATTCCCGCGCCTTCAGAAGAACATTGGGGTGGTGTTCGGCAAGTTTTACCCCCTGCATACGGGCCATATCTATCTGATTCAGCGCGCCTGTAGCCAGGTGGATGAGCTGCACATCATCATGGGCTACGACGATAAACGCGACCGTGAGCTGTTTGAGGCGAGTGCGATGTCCCAGCAGCCGACGGTGTCGGATCGTCTGCGCTGGCTGCTGCAGACCTTTAAGTATCAAAAAAATATCCGTATCCACGCTTTCAACGAAGAGGGGATGGAGCCGTATCCCCACGGCTGGGACGTCTGGAGTAATGGCATCCGGGCGTTTATGGAAGAGAAGGGGATTCAGCCGAACTCGATCTACACCTCTGAAGAGTCTGACGCATCCCAGTATCTGCAGCATCTGGGAACCGAAACGGTGCTTATCGATCCTAAACGGACGTTCATGAACATCAGCGGCGCGCAGATCCGCGAAAACCCGTTCCGCTACTGGGAGTACATTCCCACCGAGGTTAAGCCATTCTTCGTGCGTACCGTGGCGATTCTGGGCGGTGAGTCGAGCGGTAAATCGACGCTGGTGAACAAGCTGGCAAACATCTTTAACACCACCAGCGCATGGGAGTACGGGCGGGATTACGTCTTCTCACATCTGGGCGGTGATGAGATGGCGCTGCAGTATTCCGATTACGATAAAATTGCGCTTGGGCATGCTCAGTACATTGATTTCGCGGTGAAATATGCCAATAAGGTCGCTTTCATCGATACCGACTTCGTTACTACTCAGGCGTTTTGTAAGAAGTACGAAGGGCGTGAGCACCCGTTCGTACAGGCGCTGATTGATGAGTATCGCTTCGACCTGGTGATCCTGCTGGAGAACAACACGCCGTGGGTTGCAGACGGTATGCGTAGCCTCGGCAGTTCCGTGGACAGGAAAGAGTTCCAGACCATGCTGGTGGAGATGCTTAACGAGAATAACGTTGAGTTTGTGCACGTTGAAGCGTCGGATTACGACACCCGTTTCCTGCGCTGCGTAGAACTGGTGAAGGCGATGATGGGGGAGCAGGGGTAGATTGCTTTTCCCTCACCCCCGCCCCTCCCACGGGGAGAGGGAGCGTGAAATCCCCTCTCCCTTAGGGAGAGGGTTAGGGCAGCAGACCGCTCAATACGCCACAACCACTTTTCCGCGCATATGCCCTTCCAGCACTTTACGGTGCGCCTCGGTGATGCTCTCTACGCTCAGACCATGCAGCGTCTCGCTGAGGGAACTCTCCACCACACCTTCATCCACCAGCTTCGCCACTGCGTTTAAAATCTCGCCCTGACGTGCCATATCTGCGGTCTGGTACATGCTGCGGGTATACATAAACTCCCAGTGCAGGGCAGCGGATTTGGACTTCAGCTTGTCCTGATTCAACGGATGCGCGTTCTCAACGATGGTACAGATATGCCCCTGCGGCGCAATCAGCTCACTGACTGCATCCCAGTGGCCATCGGTATCATTAAGAATAAAGATGTAATCGACGAAGTTAATCCCCTGTTTCGCCAGTTCACCTTTTAGATCGCGGTAGTTCACCACCATATCCGCACCGCGATCCCGACACCACTGCGCGGAATCCTCACGCGATGCGGTGGCAATCACCTTCACCTTGCTGTTGTGCTTCGCAAACGGGATCGCCAGCGAGCCGACCCCGCCCGCGCCACCGATAATCAGCAGTGTTTTATCCGCGTCGGCATCCTGCACGTTGAGTCGTTCAAACAGTCCCTCCCAGGCGGTGAGTGCCGTCAGGGGCAGGGCGGCAGCAGCGGCCCAGTCGAGGCGGGTGGGTTTATGGCCAACAATGCGTGCATCAATCAGTTGGTGCGTAGTGTTGCTGCCTGGACGGGTAATATCGCCGGCATACCAGACCTCATCACCTTCTTTAAAACCCGTGACGGCGCTTCCTGCGGCTTTGACTATGCCGCTGGCATCCCAGCCGAGAATACGCGGTTCCTGCAGGCCGTTTTTAGCTATCCCGGCATGGACTTTGGTATCGACCGGGTTAATGGAGACGGCCTTCACTTCAACCAGGAGATCGTGCTCACCCGGCTGCGGCATTGGCGGGATGATTTCAATAAAAGCGGCGGGGTTCGCTGGGTTAACGGCAATGGCTTTAACTGACATGGTGATCTCCTCATTGGAATGTGCTGTGTTGAGGCTAGTCTATTAAGCCATCAGTTGCGTGATAAGATAGACAATCAAGAACGAAGTGTTCGCATAAGGTGAACAATCATGTTTAAACAGCTGCAGGATATGGCGCTCTTTGCGCTGGTAGCGGAGTTGGGCAGCTTTACCTCGGCTGCGCTAAAGGCGGGCCTGCCGAAGTCGAGCGTCAGTCAGCGCATTAGCCAGCTTGAGCAGCAGGTAGGGATCCGCCTGCTCAACCGAACGACCCGCAAACTCAATCTGACGTTTGCCGGGGAGCATTACCTGGTTCACTGTCGGGAGATGCTTGCCGCCAGTGAACGCGCCGAGTATGCCATTCAGCGGCTACGGGATAACCCCAGTGGGCGGCTGCGCATCACCTGCCCGGCGGGTCTCGGCGCGACGTTGCTGGCCCATTTGAATGCCGAATTTCAGCGCCGCTATCCGGACGTTTCGCTGGATGTGTCCATCTCTGACGACGTGGTGGATTTGGTTGAGTCGGGCTTTGACGTCGCGTTGCGCACCGGCAAGCCGCAGGACTCCTCCCTGATTGGCCGCATGATTGGCCACTGTCCTCGTTACATGCTGGCCTCGCCGGACTATCTGGCGAGCCGGGTTCCGCTCACCCATCCCAGCCTGCTTGTAGAGCACCGCTGTATTACTCATAAAGCCTGGTCAGAGTGGTTGCTGCAAAGCGAGAGCGAAGATTACCGCTATCTGCCGGATAATGCCCATCTGACCGATAACCTGGTCTACGCCCGGGAGTGTGCTATCGCCGGGGCCGGGATCACGCTGCTCCCCGCGTTCCTGCTGGAAGGTAAGATTGAGACAGGGGCGCTGGTAAAAGTGCTGCCGGAGTGGAACGTCGAGGGAAACGACCTGTGGCTGGCCTATCCGAGCCGCAAACTGAACTCGCCTGCGCTAATGAGTTATATCGAGTTTGCAATGCAGTTTGATGAGGTGAAGCGGTTTTACGTGGGGGTGTGAAAAGACGGCCTGATGCCCTTCCCGCGGGGAGCCGGAACAAATATAAAAAACGGCAACCGAAGTTGCCGTTTTGCTTTTATTTCGCGATACGCTTGTACTTGATACGCTTTGGCTCCAGCGCATCAGCGCCCAGCGTGCGTTTCTTGTACTCTTCGTATTCGGTGAAGTTACCTTCGAAGAATTCCACTTTACCCTCGTCCTGGTAGTCCAGAATGTGGGTCGCGATACGGTCGAGGAACCAACGGTCGTGCGAGATAACCATCGCGCAGCCCGGGAACTCCAGCAGGGCGTTTTCCAGCGCGCGCAGGGTTTCGATATCCAGGTCGTTGGTCGGTTCATCGAGCAGCAGCACGTTTCCGCCTACCTGCAGCAGTTTCGCCAGGTGCAGACGACCACGCTCACCACCGGAGAGCTCGCCCACGCGTTTACCCTGGTCGGTGCCTTTGAAGTTAAAGCGGCCAACGTAGGCGCGGCTTGGCATCTCGGTGTTGCCGATACGCATGATATCCAGACCGCCGGAGACCTCTTCCCACACGGTTTTACTGTTATCCATCGCGTCACGGAACTGGTCAACGGAGGCCAGCTTCACGGTCTCACCCAGGGTGATAGAGCCGCTGTCAGGCTGTTCCTGACCGGACATCATACGGAACAGGGTGGATTTACCCGCGCCGTTCGGACCGATGATGCCGACGATCGCCCCTTTCGGCACGGAGAAGCTCAGATCGTCAATCAGCAGGCGGTCGCCGTAGGATTTACGCAGGTTGCTGACTTCCACCACTTTATCCCCCAGACGTGCTCCAGGCGGAATAAAGAGTTCGTTGGTTTCGTTACGTTTCTGGTATTCGGTGTTGTTCAGCTCTTCGAAGCGTGCCAGACGGGCTTTGCCCTTAGACTGACGGCCCTTCGCACCCTGACGCACCCACTCCAGCTCTTTCTCGATAGACTTGCGACGCGCCGCTTCAGCAGAGGCTTCCTGCGCCAGACGCTGGTCTTTCTGCTCCAGCCAGGAGGAGTAGTTACCTTCCCATGGAATACCTTCGCCACGGTCCAGCTCCAGGATCCAGCCCGCCACGTTGTCGAGGAAGTAACGGTCGTGGGTAATGGCCACGACGGTACCTTCGAAGTCGTGCAGGAAGCGTTCCAGCCAGGCCACGGATTCTGCATCCAGGTGGTTAGTTGGTTCGTCGAGCAGCAGCATGTCTGGTTTTTCCAGCAGCAGGCGGCACAGCGCCACGCGGCGGCGTTCACCACCGGAAAGCTTCTCGACCTTCGCATCCCAGTCTGGCAGACGCAGGGCATCTGCCGCGCGCTCCAGCTGCACGTTCAGGTTATGGCCGTCGTGCGCCTGAATGATCTCTTCGTACTTGCCCTGCTGAGCAGCCAGCTTGTCGAAGTCCGCATCGGGCTCGGCGTATTTTGCGTACACCTCGTCCAGCCCTTTGAGAGCGTTAACCACTTCGGCAACCGCCTCTTCCACGGATTCACGTACGGTGTGTTCCGGGTTCAGCTGCGGCTCCTGCGGCAGGTAGCCGATCTTGATGCCAGGCTGCGGACGGGCTTCGCCTTCGATGTCTGTATCGATGCCGGCCATGATGCGCAGCAGGGTGGACTTACCGGCACCGTTGAGACCCAGAACCCCGATTTTCGCGCCCGGGAAGAAGCTCAGCGAGATATTTTTGAGAATATGACGTTTCGGCGGTACGACTTTGCCGACACGATGCATGGTATAAACGAATTGAGCCACGTTGGACTTCGCCTCTTTTATCGTGATGAGAATAGCTGCGAAGTGTAGCCTTTTTCCCGCCCTAATCCCAGCCACCGACGCCTGGAGTGTTAAAACGCGCAGAAAAGGTAAAAAAGTGTCCGCAACGTGGCGCGCTGCCGGATGCCTGGTTAGCATAAGTGGGTGACGCTTTTACGCGGCAAGATGCTGCATTTAATGATGAATCAAAAGGAAGAGCTTGTGGAAAAAGCCAAACAGGTGGTCTGGCGTCTGCTGGCTGCCAGCGTATGCGTGATGACGATAAACCACGTGGCTCGCGCCGATTCACTGGATGAACAACGTAACCGCTATGCGCAGATCAAGCAGGCCTGGGACAGCCGCCAGATGGACACCGTCCAGGCGCTGATGCCCAGCCTCAAAGACTATCCGCTGTACCCCTACCTGGAATATCGTCAGCTGACTGACGATTTGATGAACCAGCCGACCGTCGCCGTCGCCAACTTCATCCAGGCCAACCCAACGTTGCCGCCTGCGCGTACCCTGCAGTCACGTTTTGTGAATGAACTGGCGCGCCGGGAAGACTGGCGCGGATTGTTGGCTTTCAGCCCGGAAAAACCGGGCACCACAGAAGCACAGTGCAACTACTACTACGCCAAATGGGTTACGGGTCAGCAGGACGAGGCCTGGGCGGGGGCGAAAGCGCTGTGGCTGTCCGGAAAAAGCCAGCCAAACGCCTGTGATTCCCTCTTCGGCGCCTGGCGTGCCTCCGGCAAACAAGATCCGCTGGCCTGGCTCGAACGCATTCGCCTGGCAATGAAAGCTGGCAACACACGTCTGGTGACCACCCTTGCCGGGCAGATGCCGTCGGAGTATCAAACTATCTCCTCTGCGGTTATCCAGTTAGCGAACAATCCAGACACGTTAATGGATTTTGCCCGCACGACCGGCGCGACCGATTTCACGCGTCAGATGGCGGAGGTGGCCTTTACCAGCGTGGCGCGGGAGGATGCGGAAAACGCCCGCCTGATGATCCCGTCGCTGGCAGAGGCGCAGCAGCTCAACGAGGAGCAGACGCAAGCGCTACGGGACATCGTTGCCTGGCGTTTGATGGGCAATGATGTTACCGATGAACAGGCACGCTGGCGTGATGATGCCATCATGCGCTCGAACTCTACCTCGCTGGTGGAGCGCCGTGTCCGTATGGCGCTGGGAAGCGGCGATCGCCGGGGGTTGAATACCTGGCTGGCGCGTCTGCCAATGGATGCGAAAGAGAAAGACGAGTGGCGTTATTGGCAGGCCGATCTGCTGATGGAGCGTGGCCGGGAGGAAGAGGCGAAGACGATCCTGCATTCCCTGATGCAGCAGCGCGGTTTCTATCCGATGATCTCCGCTCAGCGTCTTGGTGAAGAGTACACCTACAAGATCGATAAAGCGCCGACAACGATCGACCCGGCGCTGGTGCAGGGGCCAGAGATGGCGCGCGTACGCGAGTTAATGTACTGGAACCTGGATAATACCGCGCGCAGTGAGTGGGCCAATCTGGTGACCAGTCGTACCCAGGATGAAAAAGCGCAGCTGGCCCGCTATGCCTTTAACAATCACTGGTGGGATCTTAGCGTGCAGGCCACGATCGCCGGCAAGCTGTGGGATCATCTCGAGGAGCGTTTCCCGCTGGCCTATAACGATCTCTTTGCGCAGTACGTCACTGGCAAAGCGATCCCACAGAGCTACGCGATGGCGATCGCCCGCCAGGAGAGCGCCTGGAATCCAAAAGTACGTTCGCCGGTAGGTGCCAGTGGCCTGATGCAGGTGATGCCCGCCACGGCAACGCATACGGTGAAGATGTTTAATATCGCGGGTTACAGTAGCTCTGCGCAACTGTTGGAGCCGGAGATGAATATCAATATCGGCACCAGCTATCTGCAGCATGTTTATGAGCAGTTTGGTAACAACCGTATCTTCGCCTCAGCGGCCTATAATGCCGGTCCTGGACGCGTACGCACCTGGCTGAATAACAGCGCAGGGCGTATCGACGCGGTCGCCTTCGTTGAAAGCATTCCGTTCTCTGAAACCCGCGGCTATGTGAAAAACGTGCTGGCTTATGATGCCTACTATCGTCACTTCATGGGGCAGAAAGATACCCTGTTGAGTGAGAGTGAGTGGCAGCGACGTTACTGATCGCGGTGGGTTATGTTATGCTTGTACTCGTTTAAGAGTACAACAGGCGGCATAACATGACCCAGCATTCCCCGTATTCCTCGGCAATGGCCGAACAACGCAACCAGGAGTGGCTTCGTTTTGTGGAGCTGCTTCGTCAATCTTATGAGCAAGACTTGCACTTACCGCTGCTGCAGTTAATGCTCACCCCCGACGAGCGCGAAGCGCTGGGCACGCGGGTGCGTATTATCGAAGAGCTTCTGCGCGGTGAAATGAGCCAGCGCGAGCTGAAAAGCGAACTTGGCGCCGGTATTGCCACCATCACCCGAGGCTCAAACAGCCTGAAATCGGCTCCCGTAGAGCTTCGTCACTGGCTCGACTCTGTTCTACTGGGCGATCAGCGATAGATAGCGTTGTGGAACGGACTCAACGCCAGGATCACCGCCTGGTGATAGACGCTCGCGCGCGTGAGTGCCCCGGCAGTAAAGACACCGATCGCCCCCTCTTTACGACCAATCTCATCGATGCCGGTGTAGTGCGACATCACCGGCCCGAGCGCTTCACCTTCTTGCACTTTTCTTAAAATCTTCTCGGGTAACGGCAGGGTTGCCGAGCGGGCTTCGCCGCGCTGATCCCGGCTTTCGATCACCACCCAACTGAATGTCGCCCCTTCGTCGATACCGGCTTCAATGGCGACCCAAAAATCGGCATCCGGTACCGCGGCTTTGGCATTGGCAATGCGATTACGTGCGCCAGCCCGTGTTTCTTCACTGCCGAAAGGCTGTTCCGGGACGCCGCTCTCGACGCTGACGGCGTCAATGTGGCACGATCTTTCGCCGTAGATCTCTTCAAAAGCCTTTAGAATTGCCTGAATTTTGGCAGGATTAGTGGTAGCAGAGACAACATGGTGCATAATTGAACTCGATTCAAAAAAAACTGATCGCAGTATAACGGAAAATAACATGTTACAGGTTTACCTTGTTCGCCACGGTGAAACGCAGTGGAACGCCGAGCGACGTATTCAAGGCCAGTCAGACAGTCCTCTCACCTCCAAAGGGGTGGAACAAGCGTGGCAAGTAGCGGAGCGTGCAAGAACGTTGGGGATCACCCACGTCATTGCCAGCGACCTGGGCCGCACTCAACAAACGGCGCGCATTATCGCAGATGCCTGCGGATGCGAGATCACCCTGGACTCTCGCCTGCGCGAACTGGACATGGGTGTGCTGGAGCAGCGTCACGTCGACTCCCTGACAGACGAAGAGGAGAGCTGGCGTCGAACGCTGGTTAACGGTACGGAAGATGGACGTATTCCTGAAGGTGAGTCCATGCTTGAGCTGAGCCAGCGTATGCACGCGGCGCTGGCAGAGTGCCTGAAGCTGCCGGAGGGGAGTCGTCCTTTGCTGGTAAGCCATGGTATGGCGCTGGGCTGCCTGGTGAGTACTATTCTAGGACTGCCGGCTTACGCTGAGCGCCGCCTGCGTCTGCGCAACTGCTCGCTTTCCCGTATCGACTATCAGGAAAGCCCGTGGCTGGCGTCGGGATGGGTGGTGGAGATGGCAGGGGACATTTCGCATCTGGATGCCCCTGCACTGGACGAACTGCAGCGTTAACGACGAATCGGAATCAGGTATTCGCAGCGCAGGTCGATTGGGCGTTCGTCCGGCTTCACATCGGTGGCCGGGTAGTAACGCTCAATGTCCTGCCCTTTACGGCGGTTCAGATTGAGCATAGGCATGCAGGTGCCGTAAACCGTCAGAATGAAATCCTGCACCCCGGTTCCCAGCCCTTCATAGGTGAACATCACATACTCACCGCCTTCCACTACCACCGGTTTGGCATCATGGACATGGCCGTTGGCCATCTCTGGCGTCAGCGCGGTAGTGTAGAACACCTCTTGTTCGTCATCTTTTTCCTGGCTCGGACGCGTTTCGTTCAGGCCATACAGCAGCGGCGGGATGGCCGGGGCATGGCTCAGGAAGTCACGCCAGAACTGTACGCGCATCTGATGACGAAACTCTGAAATCTGCTCCAGTGAGCAGGAGTAGCTCTGCGTCGTGCCGATAAGGTGCGTTTCAGGCAAGGTAATGAATTCATGTTTAGGCATAGTGAATTCACCCATGCGCAGCGGCGGTCGCATCCCAAAGGAGTTCCAGTCCGGCGAGCGGCGATAGAGCGCCGGCGTGAGCGAGAACTGCTTTTTAAAGGCTCGGGTAAAGGTTTGCTGCGAGTCGAAACGGTATTGCAGCGCGATGTCCAGAATCGGACGCGCGGTAAGGCGAAGCGCGACGGCTGATTTAGAGAGCCGACGAGCGCGGATATAGGCACCGATAGCGTGGCCGGTGACATCTTTGAACATCCGTTGTAAATGCCACTTGGAATAACCCGCTTTTGCCGCCACATTATCAAGTGACAAAGGTTGGTCCAGGTGGCCTTCCAGCCAGGTAAGCAGATCGCGAATAATTCCAGACTGATCCATATACTATCCTCATCCTTAAAACAGCAAGAGCCCTGCTAACAGGTTAGCGGATAATAGCATTTTTTGATGTTTAAGCATTCGGTGTTTTTTTTGCGCATTGATGCGTTTTAACCAGCGGATAAGAGAACTATTTTCTAATCCTGTGATCTTGCTACCTTTTTCTACTCACGTGTTGAATAATTACGCAACGCAATTTTCTGATATGGTAACAATATGAAATACAAGAGTTTGATCGCTTTCACGCTCCTTTTTGCTGGCGCTCATGCCGCGCAGGCTGAGCAAATTGGTTCCGTTGACACCGTTTTTAAAGTCTTTGGCCCTGACCACAAAATCGTGGTTGAAGCCTTCGACGATCCTGATGTGAAGAATGTGACTTGCTACATCAGTCGGGCGAAGACGGGCGGCATCAAGGGTGGCCTGGGGCTGGCTGAAGATACCTCCGATGCGGCCATTTCTTGTCAGCAGGTGGGCCCTATTGAGCTCAGCGACAAGATCAAAAAGGGCAAGACAGAAGGGGATGTGGTCTTCCAGAAACGCACGTCATTGGTCTTCAAAAAACTGCAGGTCGTGCGTTTTTACGATGCAAAACGCAACACGCTGGCCTACCTGGCTTACTCCGATAAAGTGGTAGAAGGATCGCCGAAAAACGCGCTCAGCGCGGTGCCAATTATGCCGTGGCATTAATATAAGGACGCAGCATGCAGCAACCGTTGATATGGCTGGTTGAGGATGAAGCCAGCATTGCCGACACCCTCATTTATATGCTTTCGCAGGAGGGGTTTAGGGTCAAAGCGTTTGCCAGGGGTCTGCCTGCGCTGGAGGAAGCCCGGCATCAACTTCCGGCGCTGGCAATCCTTGACGTTGGTTTGCCTGATATCAGCGGTTTTGAGCTGTGCCGCCAGCTGCTGGCGCAGCATCCTCTGCTGCCGGTGTTATTTCTCACTGCCCGCAGTGATGAGGTGGATAAGCTGCTGGGTCTGGAGATGGGGGCCGATGACTACGTGGCGAAGCCCTTCTCACCACGTGAAGTGTGCGCCCGGGTCCGGACTATTCTGCGGCGCTTGCAGAAATCCTCCACACCTGCAGAGATCGTACACATCGGACAGTTTGCGCTTAATGAGCCCGCGGCGCACATTAGCTGGTGCGGCAAACCGCTACAGCTGACCCGCTATGAATTTTTACTCTTGAAGACGCTGCTGCGTGCTCCTGGACGCGTCTACTCACGGCAGCAGCTGATGGACATGGTCTGGGGAGATGAGGGCGACAGTTTTGACCGCACCGTAGATACTCACATCAAAACCTTGCGCGCCAAGCTGCGGGCTATCAATGGCGACTTGTCACCCATTTGCACCCATCGTGGGCTCGGCTACAGTCTGGGTCTGAATTAATGCGCATCGGAATGCGGTTGTTACTGGGTTATTTTTTGATTGTGGCCATCGCCGCCTGGTTTGTGCTCTCCATCTTCGTACAAGAGGTCAAACCCGGGGTGCGCCGCGCCACCGAAGGGACGCTCATCGATACCGCCACGTTACTGGCCGAAGTCGGGCGCGACGACCTGCTGTCGGGCGACCCGCTAAACGGCAAGCTGGCCCAGGCATTTTCCCGGCTCGCTGCGCGCCCGTTTCGCGCCGATATTGGCGGGATTCATAAAGTCCGTAACGAGTATCACGTCTACATGACCGATGCCCAGGGGCGAGTGGTGTTTGACTCCGCTGGCAAAGCCGTGGGGCAGGATTATTCGCGTTGGAATGATGTCTGGCTGACGCTTCGCGGTGAATACGGCGCCCGGAGCACGCAGAGCAACCCCGTAGATCCCGAAAGCACAGTAATGTATGTGGCCGCTCCGGTAACTGAGAACGGCAAAATTATTGGCGTACTTAGCGTTGGCAAACCCAATAGCGCGATGGCACCGGTGATCAAGCGCAGTGAGCGCCGTATTCTGTGGGCCGGTGGCGCTTTGCTGGGTATTGCCCTGATGATTGGCCTGGCGGTGGCCTGGTGGATTAACCGTTCGATAAGCGCGCTGTCACGCTATGCCGATTCCGTCAGCGGCGACAACCCGCTACCGCTGCCCGATCCCGGAAGTAGCGAGCTTCGCAAACTGGCGCAGGCGCTGGAGAATATGCGTATGCGTCTGGAAGGTAAAAATTACATAGAGCAGTATGTTCATGCCCTGACCCATGAGCTGAAGAGTCCCCTTGCCGCCATACGCGGCGCGGCAGAAATCTTACGGGAATTGCCCCCGCCGGATGTCGCTGCGCGCTTTACGGATAATATCCTGGTGCAAAATGCGCGGATGCAGACGCTGGTCGAAAAGCTGCTGGCGCAGGCGCGGCTGGAAAACCGTATCGAAATTAGCGCTACGGCTGTTTCGGTGGATGCACTGTTCCGCCGCCTCCTTGATGCCCGTGCTGCACAGATTCAGGCGAAAAAGCTTAACGTCATCTGCCCGACATCATCGCTGATGGTTCAGGGTGATGAGGAGTTGCTGGAGCAGGCGCTGGGGAATTTGCTGGATAACGCGATGGATTTCTCGCCGCCAGAAGGAACCCTTGCGATTACGGCCCGCGAAGCGCATCAGCGGGTTATGCTGTGCGTGACGGACAGCGGCAGTGGGATCCCTGACTACGCCCTGCAGCGCGTATTCGAGCGCTTTTACTCCTTACCGCGGGAAAACGGCCTTAAGAGTAGTGGGCTGGGGCTGGCCTTTGTGCAGGAAGTGGCGCGCCTTCATCAGGGAGAGATCCATCTTCACAACCGCAAAGAGGGTGGGGTAGAGGCCGTACTGGAACTTCACCGTCCCTTCACATAACTTCAAATTACCCGCACAGAGCTGCCGTACGCTTTCTCCATCACAAAGGAGAAGGTCATGAAAAAATCCCCCCTGTTCTGGAAAATTACTACCCTTATCGGCTGCATTATGCTGCTGCTCGTTCCCTTGCTGATGGTCAGTAACCTGACCGATGAGCGCGCCAGCTATCGCGAGGAGGTGGAGAGTGCGCTGCGCCAGAGTACCAGTGGTTCACAGCAGCTGGTCGGCCCGTTGATCGCTATACCGGTTACCGAGGTCTTTTACAAATTCGAGGGGGATAAAAAAGTTGAGCATAAGCGCAGCTTCCTCCATTTTTTGCTGCCAGGAATCCCTGGTGGTTGACGGAAATCAGCAGGTTGAGTCCCGGAATATCGGCATTTATGACGGTCAGATTTGGCATACCGATCTTAAGCTTCAGGCGCGGTATAACACCGAAAAACTGGCGCAACTGACAGGCGAAACGCTGACATTGGGGCAGCCGTTTATTGTGGTCGGCGTAGGGGATGCCCGAGGTATTGGCGCGGTGAAAGTATCGCCCGTCAACGGCGAAACGCTCACCGTTGAACCCGGCTCGGGTGTGGCCGGGCAGCTGCCGGGCATTCATATTCCGTTGAGCGGTAAAATTCTGGAAGAGAAAACGATCGCCCTGGAGATGTCACTCAGTCTGAACGGTACAGGAAGCTTCTCGGTGGTGCCCGTAGGGCGCAATAGCCAGCTTAACCTGACGAGTAACTGGCCGCATCCCGGCTTTATGGGTGACTACCTGCCCGTAAAGCGTGACATCACTGCCTCGGGGTTCCAGGCACACTGGGAAAGTAGCTGGTTTGCGAACAACCTTGAAAGCCTGTTCAGCGAGAAAGCCCTCCCGCAATGGCACAGCGTCCCTGCGTTTAGCGTCACGGTGGCGACGCCGGCGGATCAATATCAGCTGACGGACCGTGCTATCAAATATGCGATTTTGCTTATTACCCTGACGTTCATGGCCTTTTTCGTCTACGAAACCCTGACCAGGCTGCGTCTGCATCCGATGCAGTATCTGCTGGTTGGCCTGTCGCTAGTGCTCTTTTACCTGGTTTTGCTGGCCTGCTCAGAGCATGTAGGATTCACGCCGGCATGGGTCATTGCCAGCCTGCTGGGAGCAATGATGAACGGCATTTACTTACAGGCGGTGCTCAAAAGCTGGAAGCGCGGCGTCGTTTTCGTCATCGCGTTATTGATGCTGGATACGGTGATGTGGTTCCTGCTGCGTTCTGAAGATAGCGCACTGCTACTGGGTTCAGGCGTACTGGTGCTGGCGCTGTTTGCGGTGATGTACCTGACGCGTCATCTGGACTGGTATGCGTTTTCAACCGTAAAACCGCGTGAGCCAGATGAGGATTCAATACGGCTATGGAAATAAAAAAAACGGCGCGAGATGCGCCGTTTTTACGTCTTTTGCTGGATTATTCCTGCAAATCACCGCAGAAACGGTAACCTTCACCGTGGATAGTGGCGATGATTTCCGGGGTATCCGGCGTGGATTCGAAATGTTTACGAATGCGACGAATAGTGACATCGACGGTACGGTCGTGCGGCTTCAGCTCACGGCCGGTCATTTTCTTCAGCAGTTCTGCACGAGACTGAATTTTGCCCGGATTTTCGCAGAAGTGCAGCATAGCGCGGAACTCACTGCGTGGCAGTTTATACTGATCGCCATTCGGGCTAACCAGGGAGCGGCTATTGATATCTAATTCCCAACCGTTGAACTTGTAGCTGTCTACGCTGCGGCGCTCTTCGCTGATTGTGCCCAGGTTCATGGTACGGGACAGCAGGTTGCGCGCACGAATGGTCAGCTCGCGAGGGTTGAAAGGTTTGGTGATGTAGTCATCCGCACCGATCTCCAGGCCGAGGATTTTATCCACTTCATTGTCGCGGCCTGTCAGGAACATCAGCGCCACGTTCGCCTGCTCACGCAATTCGCGCGCCAGCAGAAGGCCGTTTTTCCCGGGCAGGTTGATGTCCATAATAACCAGGTTGATATCATTTTCAGAAAGGATCTGATGCATCTCTGCGCCATCGGTCGCTTCAAAGACATCGTAGCCTTCTGCTTCGAAAATGCTCTTTAACGTGTTGCGTGTTACCAACTCGTCTTCAACGATAAGAATGTGCGGGGTCTGCATGTTTGCTACCTAAATTGCCAACTAAATCGAAACAGGAAGTACAAAAGTCCCTGACCTGCCTGATACATGTCGCAAATTAACATGACCGGCGTAACGTGACTAAAGTACGTAATTGCGTTCTTGATGCACTTTCCATCAACGTCAACAACATCATTAGCTTGGTCGTGGGTGCTTTCCCTCTGGACCCGACAGTGTCAAAAACGGCTGTCATCCTAACCATTTTAACAGCAACATAACAGGCTAAGTGACACCGGACACCCAATAAAACTACGCTTCGTTGACATATATCAAGTTCAATTGTAGCACGTTAACAGTTTGATGAAATCCTCGTAGCGGATTGCTAGCCTTTGTCACAAATTTTCAATAAACCAACTAGTTGCGCTGATTGATTGATAAACGAGGCGAATCCAATGTCCTGCAACATCTTGTAATGATATTATCATTAATAAACATGAGGATAACCAGCTTTTTTTAACATTATCGCTGAAGTTTCGTTCATAAATAGTTTAGCGATTTTAATTTGTTATGAAACGCTATTTCGGTGATTCGTGTTGCAATTTTGTAAATTCGTGCTGCGTAATATGTTGATGGACATCACATTTTTACGCGCTAACTGCCTAAAAAGAGAGCATTAATGCATTTGTCTATCGTGCTGGTAGCCCCGGCAAGAGCGGAAAATATCGGCGCTGCCGCACGCGCTATGAAGACCATGGGGTTTACCGATCTGCGCATCGTAGCCAGCGAAGCGCACCTGGCAGAGGGTGCCCGTCGCGTTGCCCATGGTTCGGGGGAAATACTCGATAATATAACCACTTACGAAACGCTTGAGGCCGCGCTGCACGATGTTTCCTTTACCGTCGCGACCACCGCTCGCAGCCGTTCAAAATTCCATTACTATGCGACGCCCGCCGAACTGGTGCCGCTGATGCAGGAAAAAAGCCAATGGATAAATCGGGCGGCGCTGGTCTTTGGGCGGGAGGATTCGGGTCTCACTAATGAAGAACTGGCGCTTGCCGATGTGCTGACAGGGGTGCCTATGGTGGCCGATTACCCTTCACTCAATTTGGGTCAGGCGGTGATGGTTTACTGTTATCAATTAGCTTCCCTAATGCAAATTCCCGCAGCGCCTGTCGACCAGGCAGATGAAAATCAACTTCAGGCATTGCGTGCCAGGGTAGAACGTCTTTTATCGACGCTGAATGTGGCAGATGATCAAAAAATGGCTGACTGGATAGCCCAGCGCATTGGCTTGCTTGAGCAACGAGACACGGCAATGTTGCACCGATTGCTGCACGATATTGAAAAAAAACTGGCAGAGTAAAATTCTGTTATCACTTTTTGTTATGGATAAAGCTCCGGGTTTGAGGAGGTATTTCGGTCCGATCTGGAATGAAATAAACCCATCAGCAGCGAGACGTAAAAACTCCCTGTCAGGGGCTTAAAATAGAAATTCGTTGACTTAGCCGCCCGGATACTTTAACCAATATAGGGATACAGCACAGACAGATAATAATTACAGAGTACACAACATCCATGAAACGCATCAGCATCACCACCATTACTACAACCACCATCATTACCACAGGTAACGATGCGGGCTGACGCGTACAGGAAAAACAGAAAAAAGCCCGCACCTGAACAGTGCGGGCTTTTTTTTCGGCCAAAGATTATGAGGTAATACCATGCGAGTGTTGAAGTTCGGCGGTACATCAGTGGCAAATGCAGAACGTTTTCTGCGGGTTGCCGACATCCTGGAAAGCAATGCCAGGCAGGGGCAGGTAGCAACGGTGCTCTCTGCCCCGGCCAAAATTACTAACCATCTGGTGGCGATGATTGAAAAAACCATCGGTGGCCAGGATGCGCTGGCGAATATCAGCGACGCCGAACGCATTTTCGCCGAGCTGTTGCAGGGCCTGGCCGATGCCCAGCCCGGTTTTCCCCTCGCGCAACTGAAAGCGTTTGTTGAGCAAGAGTTCGCGCAGATCAAACACGTACTGCATGGTATCAGCCTGTTAGGGCAATGCCCGGACAGCATCAATGCGGCGCTCATCTGCCGCGGTGAAAAACTCTCTATCGCTATCATGGCAGGCGTACTGGAAGCGCGTGGCCATAACGTCACCGTGATCGATCCGGTGGAAAAGCTTCTCGCCGTAGGTCACTACCTCGAATCTACCGTTGATATTGCCGAATCAACCCGTCGTATCGCTGCAGGGAAAATTCCTGCCGACCACATGATCCTGATGGCGGGCTTCACCGCCGGAAATGAGAAAGGCGAGCTCGTCGTGCTGGGGCGTAATGGTTCTGATTACTCTGCCGCGGTACTGGCGGCCTGCCTGCGCGCCGACTGTTGTGAGATCTGGACTGACGTCGATGGGGTCTATACTTGCGATCCGCGCCAGGTGCCGGATGCGCGCCTGCTGAAGTCAATGTCTTACCAGGAGGCGATGGAGCTCTCCTACTTCGGCGCCAAAGTGCTCCACCCGCGTACCATCTCTCCGATTGCCCAATTCCAGATCCCCTGCCTGATTAAAAATACGGGTAATCCGCAGGCACCTGGCACGCTGATTGAGGCGAGCAGCGATGAAGATGGCCTGCCGGTGAAAGGCATTTCTAACCTGAACAACATGGCGATGTTCAGCGTCTCTGGTCCCGGAATGAAAGGCATGGTCGGTATGGCGGCCCGCGTGTTTGCCGCCATGTCGCGCAATGGCATCTCGGTGGTACTGATCACCCAATCCTCTTCTGAGTACAGCATCAGTTTTTGCGTCCCTCAGAGCGACTGTCTGCGTGCACGCCGGGCGCTGGAAGAGGAGTTCTATCTGGAGCTGAAAGAGGAGTTGCTTGAGCCGCTCTCCATTCAGGAGCGTCTGGCCGTTATCTCGGTTGTAGGCGATGGCATGCGTACCCTGCGCGGCATCTCCGCGAAGTTCTTTGCCGCACTGGCTCGCG